>PMCE01000154.1 GCA_003154025.1 Syntrophaceae bacterium | reverse complement strand
CTCCCTGGGAACGGACACGGGGGGATCGATCCGGATTCCTTCGGCAGCCTGCGGAGTCGTAGGACTGAAACCCACTCGGGGCCTGGTTCCTCTTCAGGGGGTCATCCCCCTCGCCTTCAGCCTCGACCACGTGGGGCCGATCTGCCGATGCGCGGAAGATATAGCTTTAATGATGGAAACGATTGCCGCTCCAGGTGGGCCGAAAGCCGGCAGCTGGCCTCAGGTCGGCCGTTTGTTCACCCGTTCTTTGCGCGGAGGGGTCAAAAAGATCCGAATTGGAATTCCCAAACAATACTTCTTCGATCGCCTGCAGAAACAGGTCCGGGAGTTCGTCCTGACTGCCTGCGCAACTCTGGGCAAGATGGGAGCAGAATTACGAGAAGTGGAAGTAAAAGGGATGAAGGAGGCCGTACCTCTTGTGGCCGTGATCACGGTCGGCGAAGCTCTGTCCTACCATTGGAAGTGGCTGCATACGCGAGCCAAGGATTATGGGGCCGATGTGCGCGAACGGCTGAAGCTGAGCGAGAACCAGCGAACCGTCGATTATCTTCAAGCCCAGGAGCAGCGGCGGCGATTCACCGAGAATTTCGTGCAGATTTTTGAATCGGTCGATGTCCTGGCCGCCCCTACCCTGCCCGTTACCCCGCCCCTCATCGGGCAGAAGGAGATTCACTGGGGCCGCACGACGGAGGATGTCCGGGCGGCGTTGTTGCGGATGACCCGCCCCGGAAACCTCACCGGCCTGCCGGCCATCTCCCTGCCCTGCGGGCTCACGGCCGATGGCCTCCCGGTAGGGCTACAGCTCTTCGGCCGCCATTATGATGAACCGACCCTTCTTCAAGTGGCCTACGCCTACGAACAGGCCACTCCATGGCACACGATGTTCCCGCCAATCTAAAAAATTGCGAATTGCGCATTGGGAATTGCGCATTTTCCCATCGACTTGGGCCCCTTCAGGACACCCACCTGAGTCTTCTCAGGCTCTCGCCATTAAGACTTGGGCCCAAGAGGTCAAAGATCTCCAATTCTTCGTCTTTCAATTCGCAATGCGCAATGAGCAATGCGCAATTTAGTTCAGTAGGATTCCCCCAAAAAGACGGGTGAGAAGCCCCAGGACCGTGGCCGTGCTCAGGGTCAGGAGGATGGCCAGGAGGGCTCCTCTCCTGCCGATTTCCTTCCACAGGACCCCCACGGTGGCCAGGCAGGGGATGTAGAAGGTCACGAAGATGGTGAAGACCAGGATCTGGGTCTGGCTCATCACCGTGGAGACATCGTTGGTCCCCAGGGCCTGGGTGAGCATGATCAGGGACAACTCTTTTCGCAGGAGCCCGAAGAGGAGCGTGGTTCCCACCGCGAAGGGAAGGTCGAGGAGGCGGGTCAGGGGAAGCAGGAGGTAATTGGTCAAAAGATCCAGTTTCCAGTACTCGATCAGGGAGAGTACCACACTTCCCACGATCAACAGAGGCCAGGCAATGACGATGAATTCCCGGATCCGGCACCAGGATTTCTGCAGGGTGGTCCGGAGCGCGGGAAACTGGTAGGCGGGCATTTCCAGGATGAACCCCAGGTTGCTCTCCGGCGAAAAATGGGTCATGACCTTCCCGAAGACGGCCACGATCAGGAGGTTGAGGGCGAAGATGGCCAGGGCCGCGTTGGGGCCGATGAAGAAGGCCACCAGACCGAAGATAATGGTGATCCGCGCGGCGCAGGGGATCATCGTGGAAAGGATCGCTACGATGAAACGGTGGCTGGGAAGCTCCAGGATTTGGGTGGACATCACTGCCGGGACGCTGCACCCGTAGCCCAGAATGAAGGGAATGATGGATTTCCCGTGGAGGCCGATGCGGTGCATGAAGACATCCATGAGGAAAGCCACGCGGGGCAGGTAGCCCACGTCCTCCAGGAGAGAAAGGCCGATGAGAAAAGGGACCAGGTAAGGCAGGACGATGGCGATCCCCCCGGAGATTCCATGGAGGATGCCATGAACGAGGAAGAGGCTCAGGCTCCCCGAAGCGAACAGACTCTCCAGATGATTGTTGAGGAGGTCAAAAGACTTGAGCAGCGGAGCTTCAATCAGTTCGCCAATCCCGAAGATGAGATGAAAAAAAGCGTAAAAGACCAGCGCCAGGATCACATAGCCGAAAACCCTGTGCAGGACCCATTGGTCGATGGCCTGGCGAAGGTCTCTCTTGGGTGAGCGGACGATCCGGGCCGCCTTCTCGAAGATGTTCATGGCCAGGGCGTGCCGTTCGGAAGAGATGACCTCGTCCGAGGGGGCCCCGTGCCCCTCCTGGAGTTTCTCCTGGAAGGGAATCACCCGGCGGTAAAAATCCTCGGTCTTTTTGACCTCTTCCACGAAGGACTCATCCTTTTCCAGCAGCTTGATGGCCAGGAAACGGGTGGGGACTCTCCCGCTCACCAGGTTCTGCGGTTCCAGGAGTGAAACCAGCGGCTGGATCACCTCTTCGATGTCTTTGCTGAATTTCTGAACTCTTCCTTTTCTTTTTTCTTCCCATACCCTGTGGACCTGGACGAAAAGCTCCCGCAATCCTTTTCCGGTGGTGGCGATGACCGGGATCACGGGGATGCCGAGGATCCCCTCCAGTTTCGGAAGGTTAATCTGAACCCCCTTCTTCTCCGCTTCGTCCATCATGTTCAGGCAGAGAAGCATGGGAGCCTCCAGTTCCAGCAGCTCCAGGGTCAGCTCCAGGCTGCGGCTGAGAAGGGAGGCGTCGATCACGTTGATGATCAGGTCGACTTCCCCGGAGAGGAGGTGCTTGCGCGCTTCCAGTTCGGCCGGTTCCTCGGAGGTGATGGAGTAGGTTCCCGGCAGGTCGATACAGGTGCAGGTCAGGCCGTCGATTCGGGTGCGGGTCTCGGTGAAGGTGACGCTGGTTCCCGGGAAATTGGAGGTAATCGCTTTGTACCCGGCGATATGATTGAAAAGGGTGCTCTTTCCGCAGTTGGGTTGGCCCGCCAGGGCAATGGTCATTTCCTCGGTGAATTCCACGAAGATCTGAGAGGCCACTCCCTTCCCCAGGGCTACCTGGAACCCATGGACCTCGATGGCGATGGGCCCCCCCAGGGATCCCTGCCGGGAGACCATAACGAGGTCTCCGGGGTGAATTCCCATATGATTCAGGCGCCGTTTGACCCCCCAGCCTCCTTGAATCGCGACCACTTTGGCCTTTTTACCCGGTTCCAACTGGGTAAGGGGGATGCCGGTTCTTTCCGTTTCCGGGATGGGGGGTAAGTTCGACTCTTGAGAATCTGGATTTTGGGGCGGAGAGGAGTCGGCCATCGGGTTATGGATTTTCTTTTAATAGACCTTGCACCTCAACCCTGGCGCAAGGAAGCCTTGCAGAGAGACTCTGTGCCGAAATTCTCTCCTGCGGGCTCTATCTCTATTTTATTCGGAAAGAGCAGGGTAAGCAAATCAAATTGGTCAAGAACCCTCGGCCGGGAATCCTTTCTCCGGGTTAACCGTTTAGCCCAGAAATACAACTACTCCCGCTATTCGCAGGATTCGGGAGAAGGAAATATCTCCTAAATTCACCAGGGGCGATGCAGGGGCGGTTCGCGAACCGCCCTCCCGGATGCCGCCCTGCAGGGGCACCTTTTCCCGCGTACAGCGCAGAAAATTTTTTCATCCCTGATTTGCGGGGAAGAAACTTCGTTGAAACAAGTTGTGAACGCTAGAGGGACGGTGATTTTAGGGAAGGTCGGCTGGAAAGAATAAGCCTTGGGGAAATGAGTCAGGGAATGAAAACTCCCACGGCGATCACCGTGGTCCATCCGTTCTTCACGATGGCCGACTGGGTGATGTTGGTGGTGCGGACGATGGCCGTGCTGAGACGGTAGAGTTCTTTCTTCTCATCCCAGCTCTTGTCGGCGTCAAATTCGATTCCCAGGGTGGAAGCCAGCATGGCCGCCGCCAGGTCTTCGGCATAATCCCCCGATTCCTTTTCATTCCGGCCGAAGGCATGGTGCTCGCTGAGGTAGCCGTAGACCGAACGGTTGGAAGGAATCGCACAGCCGATGGAGGCGGCGAGCAGGCGGCGCGGCTCATTGCTGCTGCACCGGGCCAACACGCAGTAGGTGATCCCTCCGGGGACCAACAGCTGCAACCCCCGTTTCCGGGGAATGACCCGGCATCGCGGAGGAAGGATGCTGGAGACCGAAACCAGGTTGCACTTTTCGATGCCCGCATCCCGCAAGGCAAGCTCGTAGGAATGGAGTTCTTCCTTGTGGGTCCCCACTCCCTTGGTGAAAAAAATCCGGCCCGGAACATTCGACAACAATTCGCCTTCCTCCTTGGATTTATCCTTTTTAACCCAAACCCCGGGAAAATGCAAGGATCATTCATGGGCCCCAGGAATTCCGCATTGGCGTGCCGGAAGGGGGGGCAGAATAGCGTTAGGGTGAGGTTCTAAAGGGTTATGAGTAAGAAAGGGGTTCAGAGCGTGGTGGAAAGCATTTTCGAGGTAGCCTTTTGAGGGGGGGGAGGGGAAAAATAGCTCAAGAAGGCAGAGTTGTCCCTTTGTCCCTTGGGAAGGGTTGGGAGAGAACCTGTCGGGCGATAAACTGGAGAAGAAGTTCTGGGTCTATCCTCCTCGTTTTAGCCATGGAGCGGGGCCGTCCATGGCGACTAAGCCAAAGCCCAGCTCTACCGCGACCCCGATGAGGGTCAGATGGGCACGGCGTTGGGGTTTGAGGTTTCCCAGGTAAAAGCTCTGCAAAAGGACGAAGGCGATGAACAAAGTCAGGATAAAATTTAGGATGGCGGTGGGTTCGTGTTTAAAGCAGTGATCGAGAGACCAGTAGGTAGCCAAAGTATGAAACAAGTTATTCTCAATCTCCCACCGGCGGTGGCCGATTTGCCAAAGAAGACGGGTCGAGAGCCGGGCAACCGGTAAGGTCGTCACCCACTCCCAATGATGAGTTTCTTTCTTCTGGATCCACCCCTGCCCACGACGATGTCGGCAGGTGAGGACCTCCTCCGTACGCAGGACGCGCAAGGGGACCTGAATCCCATCGGCCGAGGTGAATCCTTCGGCATCCCAAGCCTGGATCCTTTGGTTCGATTCTTCCCAGGTCTGAGGCGCGGTTAAGGAGAATACTCCCTGGGCATCCTGGAATAAAACCCGGCCTTCATCCTTCAGGACGGTGATGACCTCTTTGCCCAGGCCGAGGCACAGATTAAAAAAGGGGGCGTTAAAGTAGAGGGCATCGCCCAAAACCACGTCAAAGAGGCGGTCATAGGATTGGACCACCCGCGGCAAAAGACGCTGGGCCGCAGTCAGTTCCCCTTCCCCCGGTCGCAGCATCTCCACATCCAAAGGTACGGCAGTCCGAAAACCCGCCAGATAGAAGGCCACGCCGCGGTGATAATATTCCACTACCTCCTTTCCTTTCACCACCAACCGCCGCTCCAAGCATTGGGGACAGCAGCGATGCCGGGAGGGAAAAAAACTCATGCCCGTCGATGACCCCTACCCGCAAAGGCCAGTCGTTCCTCAATCTTTTGTTGCGCCCCACCTGGTGGTTGATCTCCGCAAGCATGGCCCGCAACGGGTCCGGATCGATTAAGCTCAAAACCTGCCCCATGCGGTCGGCGCTCGGCTTCTTCGGCCCGATCAGTCGTTCCATTCTGCGGGGCTGGCGTAACTGCCCTTCCATCGCATGTAAGCTGCGCTGCCGTAGAACAAAGAGGAAAAAGACACTGTTCCAGATGGCCCCCAGAGGGATGCGGGGCCGCTGGCGCGGATCTTTCAGCTGGGCGATTCTGAACCCGAAATCAAAGACTTTCTCCACATACCGGCAGAAGCGGCTCATCATGGCCGTTTCCCCTTGGCCC
>PMCE01000057.1 GCA_003154025.1 Syntrophaceae bacterium | reverse complement strand
GAAGTCCCCTCCCGGGGGGGAGTCTTCGGTCAGGTCTTCATCTCCGTGAAACCCGTAATAACCGACGGCGGAGGTGCTGAAAAGGGATTTCCCTTTCCCCCCTTCCATGGCTTCCACGATATGGCGTGTGGTGAGCATCCGGCTTTCCCGCAGGGTCTTCTTCGTCTCCTCGGTCCAGCGGCTGAAGATGGAGGCCCCGGCCAGGTTGATGACCAAATCATGCCCTTTCACCCTCTCCTGCCAGCCGCCCCTCTTCGTGGGGTCTCCCTCGACCCAGGTGACCCCGGCAAGTTCCCCCTTCCCGGAGCGGGTCAGGATGGTGACCTCCTTACCGGACCGGATCAGGGCCGAAGCCAGGGTTTTTCCCACGAATCCCGTTCCTCCGGTTATGAAGATCTTCAAGGTCTGGCCGCCTCCCAAAAGATCGATGTTTTTCCGCCCCAAGGGATTCTACCCCCTCCGCCGATTCTGTGGCATACTGTNNGATGAGCGATAATAAAAAAGGATTCTCGGGAGTCAGCCCCGCTGGAATCCTTTGGCAGTTGAAATCATCTCTTCATAAGAGATGGACTATATAGGGAGGGGAGGAGAAGAATGGCTTCGGTGGTTTACGCGGATCACGTGGCGGCAATGCCCGTCTATCCCCAAGTTTTTGAGGCCATGGTGCCTTATTTCAAAGAGTACTACGGAAATCCCTCCAGCATTCATGAAGACGGAGAAAAGGCAAGGGAGGCGCTGGAGGAGGCGAGGGGGAAGGTAGCCCGCCTGATCGGGGCTCAAGAGGAAGAAATCATCTTCACCTCTTGTGGCACAGAGTCTAACAACCTGGCGCTGAAGGGAATTTCCCTGGCCCACCAATCCAAGGGGAAAGAGATCCTCATTTCCAGCGTCGAGCATTTTTCCATCATGCACTGTGCCAACGCCCTGGAGAAGGCCGGCTTTCATGTGACCCGGTTGCCCGTGGACGAGTATGGGATGGTGGACCCGGCGGTCGTGGAGCGGGCCATCACCCCCCAGACCATCCTGGTTTCGGTCATGCACTCCAACCCGGAAGTGGGGACCCTCGAACCGATTGCGGAGATCGGCAAGATCACCCGCGCCAAAAAAGTCCTGTTCCACACGGACGCCATAGACTCGGTGGGGAATATACCGGTCCAGGTGAACGAACTGAATGTAGACCTCTTGAGCCTGGCGGCGAGCACCTTTTACGGGCCCAAGGGCGCAGCCGCCCTGTACATCCGCAAAGGGGTGAAGATTCAACCCCTCCTCGACGGCGGAATTCAGGAACGAGGCCTCCGCGCGGGCACGGAGAATGTTCCCGCAATCGTAGGGATGGGCGTGGCCGCGGAATTGGCGCAAAAGGAGATCCCCCGGAAGATGAGTTACCTGAAGGAACTCTCCGACCGGCTGGTGAGGGAATTGCCTAAGAAGATCCCCTATCTGCGCTTTCTCGGTCACCCGACCCGGAGGCTTCCCGGAAACGTGAGCGTGGCCGTGGAATACATTGAAGGAGAGGCCATGCTCCTGTTCATGGATATGGAAGGGATCCGCATTTCCAGCGGCTCGGCATGCATCTCCCGTTCCCTCAAGGTGTCCCATGTGATGCTGGCGATGGGGGTGGATGCGGCTACGGCCCAGGGATCCCTGCTGTTTTCCTTTGGAATGCAGAACAAACCCGAGGATGTGGACCGCATCCTGGAGGTCCTCCCGCCCATCGTGGAGAGGCTGCGCAACATGTCTCCGGTCTATCGCAAGGCCATGGCCAAAAAGGCCTGAGAAATATAAATCTATTCCCTGGAGGAAGGAAAGACGCCATGTACAGCCAAACGGTTATGGATCATTTCAAGAATCCCCGCAACGTGGGAGTCATCGAAGGAGCGGATGGGGTGGGAGAAGTGGGAAATCCGGTCTGCGGAGACATGATGACTTTCTACATCAAAGTCAAAAACAACGTGATCGAAGACGTGAAATTCCAGACCTTCGGGTGCGGCGCGGCCATTGCCGTCTCCAGCATGGTCAGCGAGATGGCCATGGGGAAGACGCTCGAGGAGGCCTCCCAGATCACCAATAAAAAGGTGGCCGAAGCCCTGGAGGGCCTGCCGAAGCAGAAGCTGCACTGCTCCAACCTGGGAGCCGATGCCCTCCACAAGGCCATCGAGGATTATAGAATGAAAAAGGAGGGGACCACGTACAAGCCCGCGCCCAAGAAATGTTACTGCCCCTTCTGCGAGGTGGAGACTCCCGCCGATTCCGAAATTTGCACGGGATGCGGGAAGGAATTGCTGGACGAGCCCAAACACGCACACTGATCTTTGCCGGAGTGAATGGTGCCCTGAATTTGAGGGGGGGGTGTCCCATGACCAAGCAGGAGATTCTAAGAGTCCTGGATCATATCCTTGACCCCGACCTGAAGGACCGGAGCATCGTGGAGATGGGTTTCGTCGGGGAGGAGGATATCGAGGTCAAGGAAGAAGAGATCAACGTCTCCTATACCGTGGGAGGCCCTCTGTGTCCCTACAGTGCGGCGGTGGGGATCATCATTCACTATACCTTGCACGAAAAATTCAAAATGCGGGTGAAGGTGCGCATGAAAAAAGGGCATTACCAGCAGAATATCGTCAATCAGATCCTGGAGGACGAAGACCAATTCAAGGAATGGCTGGAGAAGATTAAATCCCAGAACCTTCTCTCCTCCTGCATGCGGGCCTGAACCCTTTCTTGCTTTTGTTTCCCCCTTCCGGACCCTCGCTGATGAAATGAGGGTCTTTTTATTTTTTCAGCTTTCCCAAGGGGCGGGGGTCGCACCGGCCGGTTGACAGGGCGGGACAAGGATGGTAGATAGGGTGCAGGCCATTTTCCAGTCCAATGGGGATTTTATGACCCAGAGAAGAAGAGCCCGGAGGGGAGTTTTTATATCTACCGCTGCTTGTGCACTTTCGGCGATTATGTTTTTAATTGAACCCATGAAGGAGGAAATATGAAGGTTTATCTGGGAGAGGTCATCCATCCTGCGGCCGTAGCCCTTTTGGAGAAAAACGCCGAGGTCGTCCGCCCTAAGGACCATTCGCGGAAGGCTTATTTGGAAGCCCTCAAGGATGTGGACGGGATGGTGGCCCGCAAAGTCCACGTAGGGGCCGAGGAGATGAATCAGGCTCCCCGGATGAAAATCATCGCCCGGCATGGAGTCGGTTTGGACTCGGTGGACCTGGAAGAAGCTACCCGCAGAGGAGTTCTGGTGACGAACACTCCGGGAGCGAACCGGGAATCGGTGGCCGAGTTGGCCATTACTTTCATGCTGTCTCTGGCCCGGAGAGTCCCCCAGGCGCAGAAGGCCATGGCGAACATGCCCAAGGGGGATATCGGTATATTCAGTTCTCTCTTGAAGCAGTACAACCTGACGGGCGTTGATCTGGAAGGAAAACCGCTCGGGATCATCGGCACGGGCCGGATCGGCTCCGCCGTGGCGCGCAAATGCATCGCCGCCTTCGACATGAAGGTCCAGGGTTACGATCCTTACCTTTCCGCCGAAACGATGAAGTCTTTTGGGGTGCAGAAGGTGGAGCGCCTGGAGGACATGCTCCCGAAGCTCGACTTTCTGACGGTCCATTGTCCCCTGACCCAGGAGACCAAGGGGATGGTGGGAAAAAGGGAACTGGCCCTGATGAAAAAGGGAGCCTACGTGATCAATACGGCCCGCGGGGGAATCGTGAACGAGAAAGCGCTCCTGGAAGCTCTGAACTCCGGTCATATTGCGGCCGCAGCCCTGGACGCCTGGGAGATCGAGCCCCCCGACCCCCAAGATCCGCTCCTGAATCATCCCCAGGTTATGGGAACCCCCCATTATGCCGGGACGACGGAAGAGAGCCTTTACCGGGTAGGAATCGCGGCGGTGGAAGAGGTGCTCCGGGTTCTGCGCGGGGAACCCCCCAAGTACCCGATCAACCCGGAAGTGCTGAAAAAGAAATAGAATAGCTCATAGCTGATAGGGTTTGTTCTAAATCTGAAATCTGAGATCTGAAATCAGCGCTCCCATGATTCCCATCGTCTCCATCGTCGGAACCTCCGATAGCGGCAAGACCACCCTTATCGAAAAGCTGGTCCCCGAGCTGGTGCGCCGGGGCTACCGCGTCGCCACCATCAAGCACGATGTTCACGGCTTCGATGTGGACCGCGAGGGAAAAGACAGCTGGCGGCATAAACGGGCCGGGGCGCATACGGTGGTCATCTCTTCGCCCCAGAAGCTGGCCCTCATCCGGGATGTGGACCATGATGCCGAACTGGGGGAGTTGAGGGACAAATACATCCAGGATGTGGACATCATCCTCTCGGAGGGTTTCAAGAGAAACCCTCAGCCCAAGATCGAGGTCTTCCGCAAAGAGAAGCGCCGGGAACTCCTCTGCACCAAGGAAGATAACCTCCTGGCCATCGCCAGCAATGAGCCCTTCCACATCGGGGTACCCTGCTTCGACCTGGATGATGCGCGGGGGATGGTCGACCTGATCGAAGAAAAATTCTTACGGGAGAATCAGTCACCCCGGGTTCACTTGAAGGTGAACGGAAAGGACATCCCCCTTTCGTCTTTCGTTCAGAAATCGATGATCGGCACCGTGCGCGGAATGGTCTCCGCCTTAAAGGGATGTGAATCGCCTAAGAGCGTAGAAATTCGGATCTTGGAAGACTAAAGGGAATTTCAGATTGCAGATTTGAATTTGAAGGGTAAACTTTTTCATTTGTGGTTAAATCTGAAATCTGCCATCCGCAATCTGAAATGGTTTCATCTATGGATGAATTCCGAGAATTGATGAAGGCCCGGCAGAGCGCCTACGACTTGCTGCGCTGTTTCTTCCTTCAGGAACCGACTGAGGCTCTCTTTCAGGCGCTCCGGGAAGAAGGCGTTCTGAAAAACCTCGCGGGCTACCATCCGGAATTGGACGAGGGGGTTCAGCTGCTCGACGGGGTCATCTCCTCGCCCCGGGCGGCCCAGATGGTTCCTGACCTCCTCCTAGAATTCACCCGCCTCTTCGCCGGCCCCTCCCCTATTCCGCTTTACGAATCCGTATACCGGTCCAAGAGCGGCCTGGTGATGCAGGAAGAGACCCTGGCCGTTCGGAAAAAATACATGGAAGCCGGTCTGGTGGTCCACCCGGACCGCTCTTTTCCGGAAGATCATATCGGGGCCGAGCTGGAATTTATCTTCTATCTCTGTCAGAAAGCGGCGGATGCCGGTAAAATCGAAGACCTTTATCCCTGGCTCAAGATACAGCAGGACTTTTTCCAGGAGCACCTGAACCAATGGATCGTTCCCCTGTGCGACCGGCTTTTTCGAGAGGCCGACTCCCCCTATTTCAAGGGGATTGCCAAAATGACCAGGGGATTCATCGCCTGGGATTTTGAGGAGATTGTTTCCCGCTTCTTTAATTGAATTTCCCCTTGGGCTGTAAAAGCGGCCACGGAAAATCCGTGATGGCCTCTTTAAGAGCGGCCCCCCGTGCGGCTGCCCTTGCGGATTCAGGCCGATATAAGCCGCGGCTTTTGCCCTTGATTAAAACTTTCGGTGAGAATATACTTAAAGATAGAAGCACCAAGGAGGTGAGGGAATTGTTCGGACTGGGCAGTCAAGAACTGATTATCATCCTGGCCATCGTCTTCCTGATCTTCGGGGCCAAGAAACTTCCGGAAATCGGGTCGGGACTGGGCAAGGCCATCAAGAACTTCAAGGGGGGAATCAAGTCCATCGAGGAGGGATCTTCCGAAAAGCCGCCCGAGAAGGCGAAGGAAGAGACCAAGGATTCCGGGGGACCCAAATCCGCCTGATGATCTTCAGGGTCGTCTTCTCCTCTGTGATTCTTTTATGATTCTTTGAATGGCCGCTCGCCTTCCTTCTTTCCCGCACAGTCACGAGAGTTATCCCGGGGATTCTCTCTCCCCTTGCCGTCGATTTGCTCACGCCGGAGATTCTGCTGTAATCTACGGCCGGAAGGGNNGGCGTTTCCTTTCTACTTAGGCCGAATCTTCGCGGAGATTTTCTCCGACCAGATGATCCCACCCAGGCTTGAAGTCGGGTGGAAGCTCGATCAGAAGCATCCTCTTTTCTCGAAAGCGATGAAAGGCACGAATCCATGAACCAGGACAGGGAAGGACAATCGGTTACCTGGGATTTAACCGACCTTTACCAAAATTCCAAGGACCCGGCGTGGGCCGATGACCTGAGGACGGGGCTGCAGAAGGCCAAGCGGTTTCAGTCCGCCTATCAGGGGGCAGACCTTTCCGCACTGCCGCCCCCGGCCTTCTTTCAAGCCCTGAAAGAATACGAATCCATCCAGGAGGAAGGCGTGAAACCGTACCTTTATGCCAGCCTCCTCTTTTCCGAAGATTCGCAGAGCGATGAATATCGAACCCTTCTGCAGAAAGCCAAGGAGCAGTGGAACGAGCTGGAAAATCACCTTCTTTTCTTCCGCCTGGCCCTGATCGGGCTCTCCGAGGAGAAGCTCCGTGAATTCATCGCCCATCCGCCCCTGAAAGACTATGAACATGCCCTGCACTTTTTCCGGCGCTTCAGGCCCTTCACCCGGGGGGAAAAAGAGGAGGAGATCATCAACCGGAAGAACCTGACCGGAAGGTCTGCATTCACCACCCTCTTCGATGAATTCACCGGGTCCTTCACCTTCCGCCTCGAAATGGAAGGAGAGGAAAAGGAACTCACGGGAAGCGAGATGCTTTCCCTTCTTCATTCTCCCGACCGCAACCTGAGGGAAAGAGCCTTCCGGACCTTTCTCCAGCGCCACGGGGACAATCGCCTGATCCTGGGTTCCGTCTTTAACGCCCTTATTCTGGACGCGCAAGTGGAGGATGACCTGCGCGGATACCGGGGGCCCATGCACCGGACCCATCTGGAGAACGAGATCCCTCCTGAAACCGTGGACCTGATGATGGAGGTGACGGAGAGCCACTACTCCCTGGCGCAGGAGTACTTCCAGGTCAAGGCATGTCTTCTGGGATTGCCGAAGCTGAGAAATTACGACCTCTATGCGCCCCTTCCCGGCAGCAGGAAAGGAATCGCTTTTGAGGAAGCCCGGGCCCTTCTCCTTCAATCCTTCCAGGACTTCCATCCTCTCTTCGGCCGGGTTGCGGGGGAGTTCTTCGACCGGCGCTGGATCGATTCTCCGCCGCGCAAGGGAAAGTACGGAGGGGCCTTCTGCTCGGGCATGACCCCGGCCCTTCACCCCTACATCCTCTTGAACTACACGGGCAACCTTCGGGACGTTCTCACTCTGGCCCATGAGATGGGCCACGGCATCCATTTCTACCTGGCCCGCCGGCAGACCCTGATGAACTTCGACGCTCCCCTCACCTTGGCGGAGACCGCCTCCGTATTCGGGGAGCTGGTCATGACCCAGGCCCTTCTTCGGGAGGAGCGGGACCTGACGGTCCGCCTGGCGCTTCTCTGCATCGAGATCGAGGACATGATCGCCACCGTTTTCCGCCAGAACGTCCTGACCCGGTTCGAACAGCAGCTCTACCAAAAGCGAAGAGAGAGGCTTCTGACCAGCGAGGAAATCGGAGAGCTTTGGTGGCAGGCCAATGCCCACCTTTTCGGGGATTCCGTCGAGATGATTCCCGAGTACCGGTATGGCTGGGCCTACATTTCCCACTTCATCCATTCCCGTTTCTACTGCTACAGCTACATATTCGGGGAATTGGTCTCTCTGGCCCTGTACCAGAAATACGAGGAGGAAGGATCTCCCTTTTTGAATCAACTGATCCGCCTCCTGGAGCGGGGAGGCTCCGGAAGTCCTCACGGACTCTTGAAGGAAGCAGGAGTCGACATCGAGCAGGCCGATTTTTGGCAGAAAGGCTTCCGGGTGATCCGCCAGTTGATCGACGAGCTCAAAAGCCTCGGGCCCTGGGACAAGATTTGCGTGGATCCGCCCGTCTGACCGACGTCTTCTTCTCCCCGACTCTTTTTTTGTTGGTAAGCCAGCCCAATTTCGTTACAATCACAGTGCATTCGCAGACGTTCACGGATGAAGAAGAGGGAAAGACAGATGGCCCGACGGATCCGGCGGGGTACGGAAATCTTCGGTAAGACCAAGAAGCTCTTTCAGGACCGCGAAGGAGGCATTCACCAGGATGCCGCCTCCCTCCCCGTAGACGGATTCCCCCGGTATGACCTTGAAACGACCCGGTCTGAAACCCCCAAGAGAGCCCAGTTGAGCGAGAGCCTGGGGATCGCCTGGCAGGTTCTTCAGACGGAACAGGTCCTTCCCGTCGCCGATCTGGCCCACCGCATCGTGGAAGAGCTGATGGTCAACCCGAACTACACCTACCGGGAGCTGCTGGCCGCCGTGAAAGCGGACCCGCGGTTTACCGTGACCAGCGGCCAGCTGATCAGCCTGCCCGCGGTGGAAAACCCGGCGGACCTCTTCTTCCGGAAAATCGCCCAGATGAAGAAGAGCCGAAGGAGCCGTTGACGGGCCGGGGGGAATTCAGTAAAAGGGAAAGGAACGATGAAAGGAAAGCCGGTTCATACCCGCAAGATTGAAATTCAAACCTATGATTTGGGCAACCATCAGGTCCTGGTTGAAGGAGAATTGTTGGATACCCGCCCCTCTCCTCCGGAAGAAGAGGGGGAGAGTCTTAGGACGATCCACCACCTCAAGGCCCGGATCCGGGTTCAAGGGCCGGACCTCACCATTACCGACGCCGGGGCGGAGATGACCCGAATCCCCCGCCAGGGCTGCCCGGAGGCTCTTCCGGCCATACCAAAGCTGACCGGCCTGCGGATCATCTCCGGATACACACAGAAGGTGAAAGAGCTGATCGGAAACGTGAAGGGGTGCTCTCACTTGACGAACCTCTTCCTAACCATGGGACCCGTCGCCGTGCAGGGGTATTTCGCCGCTTATGGGAGGAAAGGAGGGGCCCGGAATCTCGATAACCCGGCCTTTTCCCGGGTGCTCAACAGCTGCCATCTCTGGCGGGAAGACGGACCCTACGTGCGGTCTCTCANNCCTCGCGGCCGTAGCCCTTTTCTTTCTCGAATTCGGGATCGAAGAGATGATCCGCGCCTACCAGGTGAACAACCCGTACCATTTCCTCGCTTCCTTCTTCTCGGCCAGCTTCATCATCTTGATCAGCGCCACCCTGCTGTCAGCTTTTGTTTGGAGGATGGTACGAAGAGCCAAGGGAAAGGATAGGGAAACGGATTCTAAGGAAAAAGGGAACGGGTGAATGAATTTCAGGGGGGAAAAGAAGAAATGGGCAAACCCAAAGAAGGCCCCATACTCTTTTCGCCCTAATTTCCTTTGGCTAAACCTCCCGCTCTGCCGGGGGACTCACAAAGTTTGACAGGTCCGGGATGCCTAAGCTGTGGCGCTGGCGCGAGGAGCTTGGGCTCAAAAAGCATCGGCCGGAATGAAACCCGCAAGTCGCAAGTCGCGAGAGCGCAAGGCGATAAAAGTATTTTCCACCTTACACCTTACACCTGACGCCTTGCTACTTCCGGTTTTTATCCCCCTCGCGCCTTACGACTTGCGCCTTGCGGTTTTTATTCGGGCGGTTCACGGTTTTTCAAGCCTCCGGCTCTGCCGGAGAGCATGACTTTTTTCCGGGAGGAATGAAGGATGAACGCGAAGTTCGACCTGACGGGTAAAGTGGCCATCGTTACCGGAGGGGGCCGGGGAATCGGCCGGGCTATCTCCCTGGGGTTCGCCGAGGCCGGGGCCTCGGTCGTCGTCACCAGCCGCACCCAGAAAGAGGTCGAGGGGGTGGCCGAAGAGATCCGCAAGACCGGCGGGAAAGCCCTGTCCGTAGTCACCGACCTGACGGTCAATGACCAGTTGGAAAACCTGGTCCAGGCTACCGTCAAGGAGTTCGGCAGGATCGACATCCTGGTCAACAATGCCGCCCGCAGCTTCCTGCGCGGCCTCATGGACCTGCGGGAAGACGGATGGGACAAGGTCTTCAACACCAACGTAAAGGCCGTCTGGCTGCTCTCCCGGCTGGTGGCACGAAAAATGATAGAGCAGAAAGGCGGGAGGATCATCAACATCACCACCGTCGGGGCGGAGAAGGCCGAACTGGGCATGGCGGCATACGGCTGCAGCAAGGCCGCCCTGAAGATGCTCACCCGCTGCATGGCCCGGGAATGGGCGCAGCACGGAATCCTGGTCAATGCCGTGGGCCCCACCCTGACGCGGACCGAATTCAGCAAACCCATCTGGTCCAACCCCGAGGTGGCCAAGCACGTTTCCGCGGCCATCCCCATGGGGCGGCTGGCCGAGCCCGAGGAGATCGTGGGCTCGGTGCTCTTCCTCGCCTCGGACGCGGCCCAGTTCATCACCGGCCATTCCATNNTTGACCACCTGATTCTTTACCCTCCCCAGACCCATGCATGGAATTATTTCCCTCCCCCTCGACGGGGGAGGGCCGGGGTGGGGGTGATTCTCCCCGCTCTCCCTCCCCTTCATTGCCTGAAGCCTTGAAAGAACTAAGGCAGCGGGAATTTGGGGGGCGGGGCATGCCCGGGGGAAGGTCGAATTCATCCCGCCGCGGCGGGACCAAAACAGGCGCTGGTTTCTCCGTGGTCGGCGTGGTATTTAACCCACCGAAGCCGAAGCGAGAGTCAGCTTGTTTTTGTTAAACCATCGCCAAGGTGCCGGCGTCGCTCGGCGGAAATCGGGAAGTGCTTCAGGGACATCTATCGCCCGCC
>PMCE01000008.1 GCA_003154025.1 Syntrophaceae bacterium | reverse complement strand
GGGAGGGGGTTGGACTCGCTCAGGATGATGAGTGCCTTCGCCTGGACTTCGACCTTGCCCGTCCTGAGGTCCGGGTTCTCCGTCCCCTTGGGGCGCTCGGCCACTGTTCCTTTTACCGCGATCACGTATTCATTCCTGAGGGAGGAGGCTTTGGTGTGGGCTTCCTGGTTGTACTCCGGGTTGAAGACCACCTGGACGATTCCGGCCCGGTCCCGCAGGTCGATGAACACCAGCCCTCCCAGGTCCCTTCTCCGGCCCACCCAGCCCATCAGCGTTATTTCCTGGCCGATTCTCTCCGGCCCGATATCCCCGCAATAACCGCTCCGTTTCAGATCACCCAATGCTTCGCCCAATTTTTTCTCCATTCACCCCCTCCCTCCCCTTCCCCCTGGAGGGGGAGGGTTGGGGTGGGGGGATTTTATATTTGTAATTCAAAATTGATGAACTCGTAAAAAGTCAAAAACCAGGCTTTTCCGTCATTCCTTGCGAACCAAGAGACTTTTTACGTGACCATCAAAATTAATGAATTCTACGCCGTGTAGGTTCCCTGTTCCCCGTCGCCGGTTGCCGGCTTAATTCCGACGTTAGGGTTTTTTGCCGTGTGCCGTGTGCCGTGTACCTTGTACCTTGNNCCTCGAATCCTCTCGACCAATTCTTCCAGCGGCACTTCTTCCTGCGCTTTCGTGCCCATGTCCCGGAGCAAGACCCGATTTTTCTTCAGCTCCTCTTCCCCGAGAATGATGACCCGAAGGCTCTTCAGCCGGTCGGCTTTCCGCATCTGGCTCTTCAGGCTCTTGCCTTCGTAGTCCAGTTCCACCCAGACTCCGGCATCCCTCAGTTCCTGAGCCAGGGCGAACCCCTTCCGTTGCGCTTCCTCTCCCAGAGCGGCCAGAAAAACGTCCGGGTACCGCAGGTAATTCTTTTCCGCGGGCAATAGCATGACCAGCCGCTCCACCCCGATGGCAAACCCGATCGCCGGAACCGGGGGCCCTCCGATCTCTTCAGCCAGCCCGTCATACCTTCCGCCGCCGCAAACTGCATTCTGGGCTCCCAGGTCACCGGCCACGACCTCGAAAGCGGTCCGGGTATAATAGTCCAGCCCCCGAACCATTCGAGGGTTGACGGTATAAGNNTGGCACAGGAAGTCCAATACCAAAGGAGCTCCCTCCAGTTGGGCCTGGCATTCCTCCTTCTTGCAATCAAAGACCCTCAGGGGGTTGGTGTCGAGCCTTCTCTGGCAATCCTCGCACAACCCCTCGCTCTTGCTCCGGAGGAACTTCTGGATCTCTTCCCGGTAAGGACCCCGGCAGGCCGAATCCCCGAGAGAGTTGATCTGCAGGTTGAGATTCTTGAGCGAAAGCCCCCCCAGAAAACGCATCAGCATCACCAGGATCTCCGCATCCGCCTCCGGTTCCCGGACCCCCAGGATCTCCGCGTCGATCTGGTGGAACTGGCGGTAGCGCCCTTTTTGCGGCCGTTCATAACGGAACATGGGCCCGATGAAGTAATACTTCCCCACGGGTTCCTTCACGTTGAGCCCGTTCTCGAGGTAGGCTCGCATGATGGAGGTGGTGGCCTCAGGGCGCAGGGTGAGCGAATCCCCGTCGCGGTCCGGAAAGGTATACATCTCCTTGCCCACGATATCCGTGGCCTCGCCGATGGAGCGGGCAAAAAGNNACTTCCCCGGGGAGGATGTCCTTGAATCCCCGGATTCCTTTCATCACCAAGGCAAACTCCTCAATTTCTCAAGATGTTTTGACTATAACCAAGAAAATAGGATGAGTCAAGGGAGCAAACAAATGCGGAATGCGAAATTAGGAATGCGGAATGATTCGGAGGGGACACGGATGAACACGGATAAGATCCTGGAAAAGAATCGCAGCAATCATCGCCCCTGACAGGAACTTGAATTTTCTCTACCCTTCAACTATCGTTCTCCCTCCGCGATTCATTCAGAGCAAATGTAGGGTGCGTTCCCCGAACGCACCACTTCTGGCCTTGCGGCCTGATCGGGGATCAGGCCCTACGGAATATCATCAAATAATCGGGAGGGAACGCTATGATGCTCCTGGCACGGATGATGGTACCCATTTTCAATCTCCTTTTTGGAGAAATGGGAGGATAAATTGAAAAGTCGAATTGCCGTGTTGATTCTGGCATTATCGCTGGCAATCGGAGGCCTTTCCGCCAACGCCTCTCCCGAAGGGTATCCTTCCCGGCCGCTCTCGGTCATCGTCCCCTTTCCTCCCGGCGGGGTGGCGGAGTTGACNNACGGTGGGCACGCAGCAGGCCTCCATCAGCAAACCCGACGGCTACACCCTCAATTAAATTTATTAAGGGCGCCCCCATTCCTGGGCGACGGCAGTGGAAGATATCAAGGGGGAGGTGTTTGTTTTGCCAGTTGGTCGCGGGAAAGATGGGATGTCCGGGACCGGCGGTGGCGCGGTTCCTGGGTGTAGGGACATCGGCGGTAATCTGAGCGGCCTATGCGGAGGAACTGCCTGAACTCCAAAGTATTTGTAGGTTCATTCAGAAAGAACGCCCCCTATTACAAAGCCGCTACTGGTAAAGGTAGCGGCTTTTCTATTGCCTTCAAAGCTGGGAGTGCTATAATCCAGCCGAGGAACAGCACATGCCCGAAACCGATATACCCCCAAATCGTATCAAAAGGTTTTTTTCCAATCCAATCGTCGGAGGATTGGGAACCTTAATCGGCATCCTCCTTGCAATCTACTTCTATTTAGACCAAAAGGAATTTAGAAAATTAACTTATTATGTTCATCCCCTTAAGGCCGCGATCGTGAAAGCCGGTCAAGTTTCCCAGCTTACTGCTCTTTATGCCAACAAACCCATAAAAACGGATATTACGGCGGCACAAATTGCTATCTGGAATCAGGGTAAATTATCTATAAAGAGTAGCAATATTTTACAACCCATTATTTTATTTACGGCAGACAAAACACCCATCCTGGAGGTGAGCATTCGGAAGGTTAGCAGAGAGGTAATAAAATTGCAGCTGAAAGAAGATGAATCCCAAAATGGACGCATTAGCATTTCATGGCAAATATTGGAGCAAGATGACGGCGGCATTATACAGTTGATTTATGCTGGGAGTCCTGATGTGGACATACGTTGCAGCGGTGTTATAGAGGGGCAAAAAGGAATAGAGCAAATAATATATAAGCGGAAAATTGAATCCCCGGATGAGCAATATAGATACTCCGAAAAAACTGTGCTTCAGCTTGTCCTTTTTCCAGTAATATTCTTTTTATTGTGGTTTTTAGTAATAGTTGTCAGATTCCTTAAACGTCGTAGACCCTTAATAGACTCGAGGGGGTGGTTTCTCCTGTTTGGTGTAGCAATTATGAGCGGCCTTGCTCTACATTCATACTTTAGCCAGAAAATAGTCTCGCCACCTTTCGGTTTTTGAAAGTGCATCCATAATCATACCTTCAATTTTACGGAGAATGCCGAAACCCGGAACGTTGGAAACGTCTTCATCATCGGGGACAGGGCTGCGGCTGCAAGGTATTTGGAGAACTGGCGGGTGCATGAGGGGCATTCAAAGCCGTATATGGAACATTAGGTAATAGACCCCCAAACTGGAAGTAGCAATGCCTGACATAGAAGCAGAAGGAAGAGTTGTTGTATATGACCGCCTCCCAGATACTTGCCCAATATGCCATCACGCCATGGAACCACGTCATGTCATCGCAGGATTAACGGGGCCTTCCAATTCTCTTGTAATAGGGGACGTTCTTTCTGAGTGAACTTA
>PMCE01000408.1:7169-7376 GCA_003154025.1 Syntrophaceae bacterium | reverse complement strand
GCCATGGAACTCCTTATTTGCCTCCTTTTTCCCTCTTTTTCTCTTCCACTTCCATATCTACTTTCTTCGACTGTTGGATCAGGGTTTGAACTCTCTCATTCTCCTGCAGGATTCCCGCCCAGACTTTGGCTTCTTCAGCCCAGGGGCTACCCGGATATTCGTTGACCAATCGCTGAAAAAGGGAAAGGGACTTGCCGAAATCCTTGT
>PMCE01000408.1:0-7161 GCA_003154025.1 Syntrophaceae bacterium | reverse complement strand
ACCAGACTCCTGGCCCGGCTCAGGTGATCGGCGGCGGTCTCTCGGGATTTCTCCGGTTTTCCTTTCCTTTCCCCGGAGGTCTCTCCCCGGGAAACAACCGTCTTCTGGGAATTCTGGCACCCGGAGAGGGAAAATATCATCACGACGGCAATACAAAGATAAAGGAGCTTCCCTGACCGGGCTGACTTTCCGCCCATACTTTGCCTCCATGTTCGGTGATGATCTGTTTGGCGATGGCCAATCCCAACCCGCTTCCTTTCATCGTCTCCCATCCCTTCACCGACCCCTGGCGGAATTTTTCGAAGACGGTTTTCAGATTCTCCCGGGAGATGCCCGGGCCCGTATCCTCCACCAAAACACACAGTCCTCCCTCCTGTCGCTGGGCGGTCACTTTCACTCTTCCCCCCTCGGGAGTGAACTTAATGGCATTGCTGATAAAATTCCGGATGACCTGCAGAATCCTTTCGGGGTCCATGTTTGCGGGGGGCATGCTGGAGGCGCTCACCACCTGAAGCTGGATTTTTTTGGCCAGGGCAAGAGGTTCCATCTCTTCGACCACCCGGCGGATCAGGGGAAGAATGTCCGCAGGCCTGAAACGAAAGGGCATCTTCCCCTCCTCCAGGCGGGATAAATCCAGGAAGGAGTTCACCAGATCGATCATCCGCCGGCTCTCTCCGGAAATGATGGTGAGAAGCTTCCCCTGCTTCTCCGTAAGCTCCCCCCCGACCTTCTCCATCAAGAGGCTGGTCCCTTCCCGGATGGAAGTCAGCGGAGTGCGGAGCTCATGGGACATGACCGAGTAGAAATCCGACTTCATTTTGTCCACGGCCTGCAGCCGATCGCACATGGAATTGAAGGCTTCGGCCAGTTCTTTCATTTCCGGCGGGGAAGAGAGCCGCAGGTCGCCCTGGAAAGCTCCGCGGGAAATCTCGCGGGTCTTGGCGATCAGCAGGGAGATGGGCCGGGTAATGGACCGGGTCAGGAAGAAGGAAATAACCAGGATCCCCATCAGGGCCAGTCCGCCCATGGCCAGAATCACCTGGCGGGCGCGGACCCCGGCCTCCTCCAAGCTGCGTATCTTCTCGAGCGTCGTCTTTTGCCCTTGGAGGGACAGGGCTTTGAGCTGCTCCAGGCATTCATCCACCATCCTCTCCTTTTCACTCTTGTACTGGGCGGAGGGGTAGGGGATCTGCTTTCGAACCATCGCCGCCTCTTCTTCGACCAGGGTACGATACTTTTGATAGTTGCCCTTGGCTAGCTCCAGCAGGTCTCTGGAATATTGGCCCGCGGAATATTGGCCCGCAGCCAGGCCGAGGGCTTCTTGCATGAACCCCTCGAATTCCTTGCCGGCCAACAGGAACTGGGAGAAAAGGGTCTCGTCCCGCAAGAGCATGAATTTCTTTTCAAACCGTACCTGCGAGAGGAGGGAGTCGGCAAGCCCTTTTTCCACTTCTACGAGGCGACGGTCGACGTTCAGGATGGAATGGCTGATCGCGTCCACCTGGCCCAGTTGGTAGACCATGTAGACGCCTGCCCCCAGGACCAGGAGGAAGATAAGCAGATAATTCAGAGTCAAACGGGAAAACAGCGATAATTTCATTACCCAATACCCATGAACCGAGATCCGCCTCCCGGGGTGAGCCGGAAATCCCGCCGAGAAATACCTCCCGGCCGAGATGAGAACCCGGCCCTTTTCCCCTGGGGGAACAGAGCCTGGCGGATCATCGGCAGAGGTTCAGAGCTCGAGTGGCAACCATATATATTTAAGAGTTGATTACCATACCATAAAAGTCAAGATAAAATTATTGCTTTTCAGTCAACCGAAGGGCCGATTCCCTTTTCCCTTCTCCGACTTCGTGTTAAGATGGATTGTATGAACAAAGGATCCCAGGAGGGGAATATGAAAGAAATGAAAGAACTGGAGGAACTCCGGAAAATCATCAACCGGGTTGAGGAAGGTGCCTTCCTGGTTGTAAAGGGAAAGGAGCAGTCCAATGTAATGACCATCGGATGGGCCATGTTGGGGATTGTTTGGCGGAAGCCCATGATGATGGTGGCCGTCAGAACTTCCCGCCATACCTATAAGCTGATCGAAGAGGGGGATAGTTTCACGGTTAGCTTTCCCGGAGAGGACCGGAAAAAGGAAATCAGCATCTGCGGCTCGAAGTCGGGCCGAAACATGGATAAATTCAAGGAATGCGGGTTCTCCACCGCCCCATCCAGGAAAGTCAGCACTCCCGTACTGAAAATCCCGGGGCATCATTTCGAATGCCGGATCGTCTACAAAACCCCCATGGACCCCAAAGCCCTCTCCCAGGACCTGGGGAATCTCTACCCGTCCAAGGACTACCACACTCTTTATTTCGGGGAGATCCTGGCATCCTACCAGACTTGAGCGTTTATGGCTGGTGGCACCTCGTTGGTCGGTGCTGGTGACTCGTTCCCGGCTTCTCCATTCCTCGAACGAGTAACGAGCAATGCTTGAATCTCGGCCCCTTTCCTCGCAGAGAGGCTCGGCTAGATGAAGGCTGAGTTAGGAGCACAACAAGAACTCGAAAACCGCCTTCTCCATGGGCTAGCCTGCGAATGGGATCGGGCCATCTGGATCTTGGATTCCCCGCACCGAAACCATCTGCGCCCTCCCCTCTTCACCCTCCGGGACCTGAACGGCCAATGGGGAAACTGGTCGGCAGACAGGAGGGAGATCTGCCTGAGCCGCAAATTCGTTTTGAATTACTCCTGGGCTTCGGTCCGGGAGGTCCTTCTGCACGAAATGGCCCACCAGTTGGCCGAGGAAGTCTTAGACAGCCAGCAAGAAACTCCCCATGGGCCCCTCTTCCAAAAAGCCTGCCATCTCCTCCGGGCGAACCCCAAGGCCTCCGACAGCTATAAACCCCTCGATGACCGGGTTTCCCAAGAGTCTTCCGCCCCCGAAGATCGGATCCTCGTCCGGGTCCGCAAGCTTCTGGCCCTGGCGGAGAGTCCGGACCGCCATGAAGCTGAGGCGGCCATGGCCAAGGCTCATGAGTTGATCGCCAAGTACAACCTGGACCTCCGACGGGAAAAAAGGCAGAAAGAGTACCTCAGCCTCCTGATCGGGGAGCCCGCCCTCCGCCACTTTTCCGAGGATTATGCCCTGGCCAATCTCCTCCAGGATTTCTACTTCGTCCGGGGGATCTGGGTTTCCTGTTACGTTGCCGCGAAGGGAAAGATGGGACGGGCCCTGGAGATCAGCGGAACCCCTCCCAACGTTAAAATTGCCGGCTATGTTTCCGACTTCGTGCGGCGGTATATCGGCGCGCAGTGGAGGGAATATAACCAAGCGAAGTCTCTGAACCGTTACCGCTTAACGGACTTCGCCTTGGGGATCGTCGAGGGGTTTCGCTCTAAAATGGAATCAAACGGCAAGAACGGGGAAGGAGATGGAGAAGTTTGGGCCCTAGTAAAGAAGGAGGACCCCCTTCTGAAGGAATACCTCGCCTACCGGTACCCTCACCTGACTACCGTTCAGACCGGCAGAGGCCGCCAGGACCCGAGAATCCGGAGAGACGGGAAACGGATCGGAAAGGACCTGGTGATTTCCAGGGGGGTCATGGAAGGATCGGGGAATCGGGGGTTTCTGCTACCCTCATGAAACTCAATTTCGAATTGCGCATTGCGAATTGTAAATTGGAAGAATTCAGTGTGGGCGCGACCCGCAAGGTCGTCCGGCCGGGGATCGGAGATTGTAGGGGCGCGCGGCGCGCGCCCTATGGGTTCGGAGTTCGGAGATAGCCTTTGGGGGTTGCGGTGGGACTTACACTCACACTCATACTGACACTTGCACTTGCACTTTCACTATCTTTTCATTGCTCATGGACCACCTGATTTCCTTTTTTCTCGGCCCGGTTGACCCCTTCGTTTTCTTCGGCCTCATGGTCCTTATCTTCGGCGGGGCCTTCATCACCTCCGGGTTCGGAATGGGCGGGGGGATGTTCATGACCCCCCTGGTCATCCTCCTTCTCCCGCCGAAGTTGGGGATCGGTCTAATCGCTCCGATGATGTTCCTCATGTCCGGCGCGGGAGTCCGGCAATATTGGAAGCAGTGGGACAACCACAGTCTGCTGGTTCTTCTTCCGTCGATGCTGGTGGGAATCTGGGTGGGAACTCATCTGCTGGCGGTCATTCCCGCCGACACGGTGAAGAGGATTGTAGGAACACTGGCGATCTGTTTCGGGGTTTTCCAGTACCTGTCCATCGACCGACCGGCATGGAAAGAGAGGCTTCGTCCCAACTCCTGGCAGGGGGTGGGTCTGGGCCTTGCCTCGGGGACCCTCAGTGCCATGGCTCACGTGGGGGGGATTGTCTTTTCCTTCTACCTCCTGCCCCACAGCCGCACGAAAGAGGCCTTCGTGGGAACGACGGTCTTCCTTTTCTTCACCACCGGTTTGTTAAAAATCGGGACCTACGTTTCCTACCACATTTTGACCTTTCCCATCCTCATGCTCTCTCTCGCCCTTCTGCCCGCCCTCTTCCTGGGCTCAATCTGCGGGAAATGCTTCAATCGGAGCATTCCCCATACGCTTTTCATCCGGCTCATCTGCATCTTCGTGGGGCTGATGGGAATCTGGCTGGTCCTGGCGTAAGAAAGTGCAAAGAGCAGAGGGCATAGAGCATAGCGGAAAGGAAATGAAAAATCCCCCTTCATCCAAGGACGTGATTTATGGAGCAGGGCATTCGCTCT
Source organism: Syntrophaceae bacterium (assembly GCA_003154025.1). The sequence continues at coordinate 2,438 of PMCE01000408.1, read as the reverse complement.
ACCACATTGCTCCGGGGAGCAGAAGCTCGGCGGAACGAATCGGGAAGTCTTATGGCGCGGGATATCCGCGGAACTCGTGGACTAAATCATCCGGCAGGGATTCAAGCAGGGAGGGGTTCAACAGCGTTTGCCCCAGCGTCTCTCCCAGCGAGACCAGTGCGCGGAGGGCCAAGATCTTTCGGAATAAGACACGCGGTTGGGCCCGGGAAACTCTCTTTTGCGCCGGGTCAAAAAAATGGATGGAACCCTGACGGATGCTTCTCCCGTAAACCCCAAGGGAGATAGTCAAACGGTCAAGGATCCCTCCGGTCTGGTGAATTCCCTTATCCAGAGGAAGAACGATGCCCACTTCTCCAGCCTGTAAAACCAGGTCAGAGACCTGCTCCAAATCCGCAACCCCCTCCGCCTGCCCGTCATCCTTCCGGCGGTATTTGACTTCCCGCATGGGATGGAGGAGGGACCCGATGATCCCCCAGGCGTTGTGGTCATGGGTGGGGCACAGATTCCGGTCATCCCAGAGGTAAGCCAGGATGGTAAAAGATTTGTCCGGGCTGCGGTAAAGTCTGATTTCGTTATCGAAAACCGATGCGGATTGGTCTGCCAGGAAGGCGGGGGCGGCAATGAATCTCTGCAGGAATTCCCCGAACCACTTCGGACTCTTGAGCAAGTCCTTCAAGAGTTCCTGCCCTCTGCCCAGCAAGTTGGGCATCTTGGGCTGTTCTCCCAATAGTGATTGGAAACGACCGCAGAATTCTTCCAGGTTCATGACCTTCTTCTCCCTGCCTATATATATTCCAGAATCGTAAGGGCGCCCGGCCGGGCGCCCTTACACCCGCTTTATTCCTTACCCGCCCCCCGCTTTTTTCCCCGCGCCACTCCATATTTCCGCAGATGGGTCCATGATTTGTATTCCGGGTCATCCGGGTTGGCGGCCAGCGCCTCGCCCTCGCCTAGGTACTTCTTCATCGCCCCTTGTTGTTGGTAGCGAGCCCGGTCTTTTCCGATGGGGCAGACCTTGGTGCAGATCCCGCAGGGGAAGCACCTCCGGGCGACAAGCTCTTCGGCCATCCCCAGGCAGGCTTGGTCGTCATAATCACCGATGATCCGGTCGGGCCTCATACGGATGGCCTTCTTGGGACAGCACTTGGCGCAGGCTTCACACTTGATGCACAGTTCTTTTTTCAACATGGGGTCTGGAGGGATTTCCGCGGCGGTGAAGATGGAGACGAAACGCACCCTCGGGCCGAACTCCGGTGTCAAGAGGCAATGGCTGACTCCGATCGTTCCCAGGCCGGCGTATTTCGCCGCCATGACCTGGCTGAAGGCGGCGCAGTTCTTCTCCCGCAGAGCCCTCATGCTGCCGAATCCATCCCGCGGGAAGAAGAAGGAAGCATGGCCCAACCGGTTCAAAAATCGCGTCAGATCATAGGCCAATTGATCTAGTTCGGTATTTGCTGTTTTGTACATCTCCATGTGGACGACGGAGGGAGTCGTTTCCACGACGGGCAAAGGCATCTCCAGCCCCATGACGATCACGGTCCGGGCCATGGGCCATATAGCGGTGGGACGGAAATCAGGCGGAACCTCACCCGCGTCATCCCAGCGCTCGACCGGGGCAAAGCCGACCAGATCAACGCCCCGGTCCCGGCAAAAACGCATGATTCGGTCTTTCAGCCCCCGACTCTGTCCTGGGGAAACGCTTTTCCCCGACGGCGGGGTTCTTTGCCTTACTGCCCAGTCTTTCATGGATAAATCTTTCTTCATGATCCCCTTACATTAAGAATAGGAGACATTTCCGGAAAAATCAAACTGTACTATGGGGCCCCGATCGATTTCTAGGCAGATCCTGAAGACGCAAAATAGAAACCGTTTCGCAGACATTTTTATGCGAACTCTCAGCTTCTTCCTGAAATCCTCGGGGGACAGATTTTGACAGAGGGCGAAGATTTCTATCGGTAATGGGGGTTTGGATATACTTTTTATCTCGCAGATTTTGACGAAATGTGGAGATTAGCACGAGATGTTCAGTTTTAGGAGCCGGTACTACCCCCACGATGTAGTGCTTCCCTTTGATCCTACGTCTAAATTTTGACGCAAAAAAAAGCCAAAAATCCCCTTGACAGAATTTGCAGCCCTGCTATTCTACTCAAGAAGTATTTTCCTCGTTCAAAAAACATCCCAACCTAACCCTTAGCCATCTGGAACGCAGGATGAGAAGATGGGTTTATAAGGGTATGCTGTAATGATGCCCCCAAGGAAGTGCGTCCTTGGGGCTTTTTATTTCCTACTCAACGGGGCAGCCTCTAATTCCAAGTTGATCTCTACCTGACCTGAAGTGGCTTCTTCGTTAAACGGAAGATAGTCACGCCTTAAGTTCCTTACCAGTTCTCCTGAAACTTCCGTTTGCCCTGTTGAAGACTCTGATAACGAGAATAGAC
>PMCE01000365.1:841-3314 GCA_003154025.1 Syntrophaceae bacterium | reverse complement strand
AAGGAACCGGCCAGGGGGCCCTGGCCAGGCTCAAGACTTTGATTCACTCCGAAGGTTGGGGCATGAATACAACCTCCCTTCCGATGTCGTTCCCAGCGTAAACCGGGCAACCGTAATTTCCCCCCGGCGGGGAGGGAAAAGGGCCGACCCGGGATCAAATCTTGTCGAAATCCTTCATCTCAATAGCGACGATATACTTGTAGTACTCGGCCTTCAAATATCCGTTATGAACTTGCAGCGGCTCTCCCGAGGAGAACCGGAAAAAGATCTGGGTGTGAAGCATGGGGCTGAACGTCTGGCACTGAAGAATCCGGGCGATGTCCGGGTCGGCCGGAATGGCCTCCAGGTGCATCTCTCCCCGGAGGTCGGAGAGTCTCATCTTTTCTTTCAGGATCCTGGTGATGGAGGATTTCCGGAGGATATCCTGCTTGGAGATTCTCCGGGCGAGGGGCCCGGGCATGTAGTTCTCGAAGTAGCTGACGGGAGTCTTGTCGCAAAGGCACAATCTGCGGATGCAGTGAATTTCGTCATGGTTGGAGAGTCCGAAGAAAAGGCGGAGGTCCTTGCCGACCTGGGTCTCTCCTACCTTCATCTTCCGGNNTCCGGGTGATCAACCCATCGGTTTCCAGGCGGGAGAGAGCGTTGCGGACGGTGATCTTGCTGACGCCGAAATGGGAGACGAATTCATCTTCCGTGGGCAACTTCCGGCCCTGCTCGAATTCGCCGGAAACGATCTTGCTGCGGATGACCGATTCGACGCGGCTGTAAAGGGGAATGACCTTTTCTCCGGGGGAGCGAATGGGCATAGGAGAGGCCGATCTTCCATTGATTATAAAATTATAATTTTATGCTTAATTAGAACAACGGGGGAGCTTTGTCAAGGGGAAAAAGGGGGAAGAAGCGATCAGCGGTCAGCTTAAATCGGAGCAGTTTTGGCGGGGGCAAATTGCGGGGATTCTGAATCACCTGGGAGTCAGTCATAAATCGGCTCGCAGTCCAGAAGGGCGACGGGGAGGCCAGCCGATCTTTCAATCTCGGCAAAGGCCCTGCCTTCCAAGTCTCTTCGCCACTGGCCCAGGGAAAAGGGGGAGGAGGGGATCACCACCAAGTCGGGAGGGGGATTCTTCCGCAGGTATTTGCGAATCGCTTCGATAAAGTCCTGGACGACCAGCAGGTCCCCCATGCAAATGTTCCCGCCGAAATAGCGGTTCTCCGGAACCTCGACCTGAATCTGGACCCCGCCGAAGAGGGAAGATTCCTGCAGCATTTGGAGGAAGACGGGTTTCACCAGGGTGGAGGACAAGAAGAGGACCTTCTTGGCGCGGTGTTTAGAAATCAAGGCCTTCAGGTCCTCCAGGAAACTAGGGCGGAACCCGGATCCCATGAAGATCATCCCCCAGTGATGATCGGTCTCCAGAGCGTATGGATAACCGTGCGGCCGGGGGAGAAGATTTACCTCGAGAATTTCCCTGCCTCGCTGAACGGAAAGGGAGAGGGCAGGGGTGCGATTTTGATGATGGAGATGGAGAAGATCCCGGGCTTGCGGTCTCGAGGAGACCTTGAGCCCGGCGACGGAGAGGAGGAGATCCCCGGGTGTCAGGCCGGAAAGGGCGGCCGGAGAATTTTTCACCACTCCGATCAACACGGGCAGGTTGAACCTCTTCCCCTGCCGGGTCTCCTCGTAGAGGCTGGGCTTGATCAATAAAGGACACGCGGCCTTTTGCCGCAGAGCCCGAATCTCCGCGACGACCGCTGACCAGACGTCTTCCCGGTCGAAAGGCGGGTGGGGAGAAAAATAACGGCTGAACCCGGGAAGGCTGACCTCTACCAGATGGGCATCGTGCCGGTCCGCATAGCGCACCGTTTCCCTCAGGTCGGAGAGCATCTCTTCTTTCGAGGGATTTGGCCATGGGACGATGATGACCCCAAAGGGAATTCCCTGCTCTCTCAGGAGCGGGAGCGAGCGGATGGCCACCTCCGGGTTTCCGGCTCCCATGACCTCTTTGCGCCGGGCCGGGGAAGAAGAGTTCAAAGAAAGATAAAGGTACAGCGGCTTCAGGGAGGAGAGTTCGCGGATGAATCCGGGAGTGAGCCGATTCCCGTTCGTGGAGAAGCGGAACGGGCGGTCCGTCTTCCGGCGGAGTTCCCGGAGAAGTTCGAGCGCCCGGGGATGGGAGAGAACTTCGTAAGGGCTTCCCAGGGTGGGGAAGAGCGACCTCTTCCCCCGAGGGGAAAAATATTTCAGCCGGGTGCGAGCCTCCTGCCACTCTTCCTCGCTCTTCCTCTCGGGCTGCTCCAGCGCGAGGGAAGGGGGATTCCCCCGGAGATAACAGAAGCTGCAATCGCAGTCGCAACGGGTGGCCAGGTGGTCGAAGACTTCGGCCGGGTCTCCCGCTGAAGGAACTAACCATTGATTTAAATCTTTCAGGCGGAACCCGTCGACCTTTACGGGTTCCCCGTTCGATTCCAGAGT
>PMCE01000365.1:0-836 GCA_003154025.1 Syntrophaceae bacterium | reverse complement strand
CAACCTCAGACTCAACCTTTATCTCAGCCTCCTTACGGTCCTTGTCGCTTTGGGGAGGAAAGATCGGATGAATAGCTTCTCCTTCATTCATCAGGCGGAAGCCGTCTGCCTTGACCTCCTCTCCCTGCCGGTAGAGAGTCAGGAGGTTGAGAAGNNTCGTTTCGATGGGATAACGGAAGATATAGTCGTCGTCGGTTTTCATTCTGTTTACTTTACCCTATTTGAGGAGGGTATTCAACGGGAGGCCGTCTCCCGGTATTAAGGGCATTCGAAAAGTGGTTGACTGAAGGGGTGTTACAGAACCGCGTTAATCAACAACCAAACTGTCCCTCAGGGGGATTCATGTTCCGGGTTTTTTGGGAAAACGAAGAGCAGGAATTAGAGGCTGTTTTTTGGCCTTCCTCGGGGAGCGCGTTGGAAAATAACGTCATCAACGCCCCGGTCCTTTATACTACAATCATTCCAATAAATGTTCGTAAAAGACACATGCAAGGTAATGGTATTCCCATCCGGGCTAACGTTCCCAATTGCGGGGAACTCCCACCCATCGCCCCGGCAACGCACCAAGCGTGGATCGTTATCCCGATACATTTCCAGATGTCAAATCCCATACGGCAATCTTGGGGGTTTCCTTGGTCGAGCAGACGGTGGGAAGCGATAAAATGAGCGCAAGAAATAAAGAAAGAAGCCTCAGCATATTGTTTCCTCTCCGTCTGGGAGGCGAATGCTGGAGGGATTCTAGCAAAAGGGAAAACCATGTCAAGAGAGATTTCCATTGATTATCATCTGGAGTCTTGCGGCTTTGGATACGCCAGGATAAACCTGGCTGATCTATC
>PMCE01000539.1:3062-8760 GCA_003154025.1 Syntrophaceae bacterium | reverse complement strand
GTGGAAGACTGGACCGGAACGGGCGTCGTGAAGCTTGGCGTCTACCGTCAGGGGCAGTGGTTCCTGGATAAGAACGGCAACGGGATATGGGATGGTTGTGGGGTGGATACCTGCATACAATCCTTTGGCGTCCCTACGGACATTCCTGTAGTGGGAGACTGGACCGGAACGGGCATCGAAAGAATTGGTACCTACCGCCGGGGTCAGTGGTTTCACGATAAGAATGGGAACGGAACCTGGGATGGTTGTGGTGTGGATACCTGCATAGATTCCTTTGGGCGGTAATGCGGGGGGATATTCCATTCAAGAAATAGACCCCTCAATTGGTCATAAAGAAGCGATGAATGGGAAGGTGGCCTCGTCATAGGGCGTGGCCTCTTCTCCTCAATGAGGAGTCCTTTTCTTCGGGTAAGGATCAAGATATTATTTACACCTGTCCACAAAAATTATTAAATGAATAGTACAGCAAAACTTTTCTGATTGTCTAGACACACGGTGTCAAGAGAATTTCGCCCAACGGCAACTTTAGCAATGAGGTGATTGGAAGTGACGTTCGCTCTCTCACTTTTCTCAGTCTAGTCAACCTTTTTCTAAAGGCCTCCATAAGATAAAACTTGCCCCCGCACGGCGCCGCAAAATACTTCCTCCCCCCCCGGCAAAATAAGTTATTCACCTTATTTTTTCCGCCAGAATTCTCATCGATAAATTGAAGCTGGCTGATCGTCTGTTCTCTTGCCTCCGCTGACTTGGGGAGAAGAATTTAGAAATTAGAAAAAGGGGGTTGGCTCCGAAGCAACTCGACAAAACGGAAAGATAAGTTAAGGTTTTTCCCTTGAGGAGGAGAGGAATCCAGGCGTTATGGGGTCAAAGGATAATATAGGGTAGTGCGTTTGTCCCGGATTTGATTTCCGAAGCTGAGCTGAGAGCAAAGGAAATCTTGAGGATCTTGAAGAAGATTCCTGACCTTTGTCCTTGTTTATGCGGTCTCCGAGTTTTGGCCTGGACACTTGGGAATAACCAAGGTAATTTAATATGTGGCAGCCACGCGAAACGGGTGATGGCCGCCCTGCAAGATGCGCAATCACAGGGGGATTGTCCCTGCATCATCCTAAAATACCTTTTCGCCGATGATGAATCGTATTTCCCGCATGAATCTTATCCGCATTCATCCGCGTCCCAATAAAAATATTGGTTGCGGCTCTGGCGCGCTGTGAATTTTGCGTGCCATCTGAAGGAAGGATTATTCTATGGAAAAAAATGAAATCCGCAAGGTACCTTTTGATGCTTTGAAGAACTTCTGCATGCAGGCCTATGGTAAAGTCGGCGTTCCCGAGGCGGAAGCAGAGATCGTGGCCGACCTTTTGGTGCGGTCCGACCTGAGAGGGGTAGAGACTCACGGAGTGACCCGGCTTCCCATCTACATCCAGCGCCTGCAGAAAGGGTACGTCCGCAAAGAGGCCCAGATCACCGTCGTCAAGGAAAAAGGCCCCACGGCATTCCTGGATGCCCACGGGTCCATGGGGCATGTCGCCGCTTACCGGGGGATGGAGAAGGCGATCGCCAAAGCGGAGGAGTTCGGGATCGGCTGGGTGTCGGTGAAAGACAGCGGCCATTTCGGCGTGGCCGGCCTCTTCCCCATGATGGCTTTGAAGAAGGATTTCATCGGCTACCTCTTCACCAATTCCGCCCCCATGATGTTCCCCTGGGGCGGCCGGGAGCGGATCATCGGCAATAACCCCCTGGCCTATGCCATCCCCGCGGGGAAGTGCCAACCCGTGGTCCTGGATTTTTCCCTGAGCGTGGTCCCTTCGGGCAAACTGATCCTCTCCCGGAAGAAGGGGGAGAAGATCCCGCTTGGCTGGGCCTTCGATAAGAATGGTTTGCCCACGGAAGATCCTTACGAGGGGTATGAAGGAGGCGGTTCGCTGGCTCCGGTGGGCAGCCACAAAGGGTATGGGCTGGTTCTGGTCCACGAGATGCTGACCTCTGTTCTAACAGGAGGGAAGTGGACCCGGAACATCAAGAGCCTCTATGAAGAAGATCGCAGCGGTATCCAGGGCACGTGCCACACCTTCATGGCCCTGGACCCGGACTGCTTCATCGGGCGCGAGGAATTCAAGAAGAACGTGGACGCCTATATTGAGAGCATTAAAGGAAGCGCTAAAGCCCCCGGCACGGAAGAAATCCTCGTTCCCGGTGAACCCGAATACCGGACGGAGCAAAAGTTCCTCCGGGAGGGAATTCCCCTTGCCCCCAACACGTTAAAAGAATTGACCGGTTTAGGACAGACCCTCGAAATTCCCTTTCCCCGGTAAGACCTACAGGGGTTGGTATCCCTCTCCCGTCTTTCCCGCCGCGAGCGACAGAATCCCTTCCCGAAAAAGACCTTGACAAAGGTCTTGCCTGAGCATATTTTGAATTCAAAATTCAAAATGCAATCTCAGAATTCCGGGCGGAACAGAGGAACAAACCCCTGGAGAAGGGCCCTCGAAAGGCAGGTTCAACCATGGGAAATTACCGGATCGCGGTGCTGGCCGGGGACGGCATCGGCCCCGAGGTGATGAAAGAGTCCTTAAAGGTTTTGCGGGCCGTGGAGAAAGCCTTCCCCGGTTTGCGATTCCAGTTCCAGGAATGTCCTACCGGAGCCCGCTGTTACCTCGAGAAGGGAAGCGACCTGCCGGCGGAAACGATGAAAGCCTGCAAGGAATCCGATGCGATTCTCTTCGGGTCCGCGGGCCTGCCCGAGGTGAGGTATGCGGACGGAACGGAAATCGCCCCCCAGCTGACTCTCCGGTTCACTCTGGATCTCTACGCCGGGATCCGTCCCATCAAAAAGTACGCGGGCATCCGTCCCGTTTTGGCCGGAGACCCGCCGATCGATTACGTCATCTTCCGGGAGAACACCGAGGGCCTCTACGCTTCCCGGGGCGGCGGGGTGCGGGTGGGCAACGAACTGGCCGTTGACAATATGATCATCACCCGGAAAGGAACGGAGAGAATCGTGAAGTACGCNNGTGGACAAGGCCAATGTCTTGAGGAGCATGGCTTTCTTCCGGGAAATCTTTGACCGGGTCGCTTCTTCTTTCCCGGGAATCGCCGCCGAACATGCCTATGTGGACGCCATGACCCTGTACATGGTGCAGAAGCCCCAATGGTTTGACGTGGTCGTCCTGGAGAATATGTTCGGGGATATTCTTTCCGACCTGGCCGCCGGGACGGTCGGGGGCATGGGCCTGGCTCCCTCCGCCGATGTGGGGGACACCTATGGACTGTTTCAGCCCTCCCACGGGAGCGCTCCGGACATTGCCGGGAAGGGAATGGCCAACCCGGTGGCCCAGATTCTCTCCGCCGCCATGATGCTGGACTGGCTGGGCGAGAAGAAATCGGACGCCGACGCGCTGCGGAGTGCCCAGGCGGTCGAATCCGCCATGGCCGATGTCCTGAAAGATCCCCGGTACCATACCCCGGATATAGGCGGGAAGGCCAACACCGAGATGGTGGGGGATGTGGTGGCCAGGACGATCATCGAGGCCCGCTGAAAATTCCCAGGACAGGGGAAGAGCGTTGAAAACGTTAGGAAGCACCCACGAAAACCTGGACCACAAGGTGTACAAGACCCTGAAGGCCATGATCCTCGGGCAAAAGCTCGGCCCCGGGGCCAAAATTCATCAGGAAAAATTGGCCGATGACCTCGGGGTGAGTCGAACTCCGGTGGTGAATGCCCTGAAAAAATTGGAGCAGGAAAGGCTGATTGTCGCCGTCCCCCGGAAGGGATTTTCCGTCCGCCGCTTCTCCCCCGAAGAAATGATCCGCATCTTCGAACTGCGGGAGATCTTGGAGGGCCTGGCGGCGCGAAGGGCGTCGGTTCGAATCACGGACAGCCAGCTCCAGAAGCTGCGAGGCTTTTTTAAAGGGGTCAAGGTCTCGGATCAGGAAAAGGATGTCGAAGGATACGCCGAAGAGGACCGGCGGTTTCACAATTTTTTGATTGAAATCGGGGGCGATGAGATCCTGTCGGGCATCCTGGAAATGTATAACCTCATCACCTCCAGCTACCTGGTGGGATTTCGCGGCGGACTCGTAAGGCCTCCTCGGGAAACTCTTGCGGAGCACCTGGCCATTATCGGCGCCATTCATCAACAGGATGCCGAAAAAGCCGAGCAGGCGGCCCGCGTCCATTTAAGACGGTCCAGGGAAAAATTGGCGAAGGAGATTGCCAGGGGAGCCGGGGAACATCATCGGGCGGCGAGGGGGGCCGGGAGATGAGCGCCGAGTCGACCAATGCCTTTATTGCGCTGGATTCGCTGCAATGGAAGGGCCGGGGCCTGGTCCGCCCGGAATGTGTTCTGGCCACCCGGGCAGGAGATCTCTTCTCCGCGGATTGGCGGGGAGGGGTGGCGCAAATCCGCCCCGACGGTTCTCAGACCCTCTACCAGGGGACTCTGCCGGGAGGGCGCCCTCTGCGACCCAATGGAATCGCCCTGCGCCGCAACGGCAACTTCCTGCTGGCGGACCTGGGCGAAGACCTGGGGGGCGTTTTCGAGCTCAGCCGCGACGGTAGAGTCTGGCCGACCCTGACCGAGGTGGACGGGGTGGAACTGCCGCCCTGCAATTTCGTCATGGAAGACGGGGCGGGCCGGGTCTGGGTGACCGTCAGCACCCGCCACCGTCCCCGCGCCACAGCCTACCGCGGCGATATAGCCGACGGGTTCATCGTGCTCCGCGATGAAAAAGGAGCGCGGATCGCGGCCGATGGTCTGAGCTACACCAACGAGGCGGTGGTGAGTCCGGATGGAAAGTTTCTCTATGTCAACGAAACCTTTGGACGGAAGCTCACCCGGTTCCGTTTGGCGTCGGACGGTTCTCTCTCCGGGCGGGAGACAGTCACCACGTTCGGCAGAGGAACTTTTCCCGACGGCCTGGCGTTTGATGCAGAGGGAGGAATCTGGACTGCCAGTGTCGTGAGCAACCGGGTGATCCGCGTTCGGCCTGACGGCTCGCAGCAGCTCATCCTCGAAGACGCGGATGAAGGTCACGTGGAGTGGGTGGAAGAAGCCTTCCGCAGCGGCACCATGGGCCGTCCCCACCTGGACCGTTGCGCCGGGAAAGTGCTGAAAAACATATCCAGCCTGGCTTTCTTCGGTCCGGACCGGAGGACCGTGGTCCTCGGCTGCCTGCTGGGGGACTCCCTGGCGTGCTTCGCATCCCCGGTCGCTGGGCTTCCACCCGTTCACTGGGATTATTGAGGACTGGGGATCAATCGGGTCTCTTTTTCTCCCCGATCAAATCGGGCGTTTCTTGCCCAAGAATAAAGTAAGGAGGGAGATATGAACAGCACATTTTTTCTAAGGATTTTAGGCGTCATCGCGGTAATCCTGGCCCTCGGGGTGGGGAATGCCGCCGCCCAGACGGTGCTGAAGTTCAGCCACACGGACCAGCAGCAGGGCGCGCGACAAGGGGCCGCCAACCTGTTCGCGCAGAAGGTGGCGCAGTACACCAATAACCGCTACAAGGTGCAGGTGTACTGCTGCAGTCAGCTGGGCAACGACCCGAAGAACATCGAACAGCTTGCCCTGGGGGGCATCGACTTTACCGTGTCGAGTACCGGCTCCTATGCCCCGCACGTCGACTCGCTCAACCTCACCATGCTGCCGTTTTTGGTCGACACGTATGAGCAGGGATGGAAGCTCTACGACGA
>PMCE01000539.1:0-3046 GCA_003154025.1 Syntrophaceae bacterium | reverse complement strand
TTCCCCAACGAGATGATGCGTTGGACGCTCGACGCCATCGGTTTCACTGTGCAAATCATGCCGCTTCCCGAAGTGTACATGGCGATCCAACAAGGTACCGTGAGCGGGCAGGAAAACCCGATCGATACGATCTACTCCAACAAATTTTACGAGGTCGCTCCTTATGTGACGCTGACCCTGCATGTCTACAGCCCGATTCCGCTCGCCATTTCGGAGAAGACCTGGCAGAAATTGTCTCCCGCAGATCGAGAGGCGATCACCAAGGCCGCAAAGGAAGCGGGAGACTGGTCCCGCAAAGAAATTCGCGACAACGACGACAAACAGATAAAAGAGATGGAATCCAAGGGAGCCAAAGTCACTCGTCCGGCATTGGGTCCCTTCCGGCAGGCGGTCCAGCCGGTCTATGGCAAGGCGCGCGAGAAGTACGGCAAGGCCGACGTAGATGCATTCCTGACGGATGCCGAGGCTGTTCGCAAGGCGCTGCCGCCCAAGTAAATGCACAATTACCGGATGGGTACATCCCAGCGCGTGCTGCCGATGGGGGAGCCGCGCTTCTAAAGGAGTTTCCCATGGGGCTTTTCCGATTGCCTCCGGGCTCCCCGGCCCCTGCGATGATTCGCTGGCTCGGGTTGATCGTGGACCACACCGTAGTGGCCATCGGCGCTGTGATGGTCGTCCTGGTTTTCTGTAACGTGGTCATGCATGTCCTCCGTCGGGATATCGCCTGGACCACGGAGTTATGCGAGTTCATGATGGTCTGGGCCACGTTTCTGGGCGGGGCCTCGCTGGCCCGACGCGGCGGACACATGACCATCACCGAATTCCTGGAAAAGCTTTCCGGGGTCTCGAGACGGCGGGCCGATGCGATCATCCAGGTTTTCTCCCTGGCGATCCTCCTGCTCTTGGTCTGGTACGGCATGGGAATCGTGCAGGCCAACTGGGGCAACGTGCTGACGGTCCTCCAATGGCCGATGGCTCTGCAATACCTTGGGCTGCCGGTCGGCTCGGCGGCGATGCTGCTTTTCGTGGCCTACGATTTCGTCCAAATCGTGCGCGGGAAGTCTCGCGAAGAACGCTACGGGGGCTGAGTCATGTTTGCCCTCATTATCTTTCTTGTGTTTTGCACCATTGCGGTTGCGGGCGTGCCGCTCATGTATGCGCTTATCGCCACGACCGTCGGAATGATCTGGGTGAACGGGTTGTCCCATCCGCTCGAGTCGATCTTTCTCAGTTTTATCGCCGGGGTGGAGCCTTTCATCCTGATCGCCGTGCCGCTCTTCATATTCGGGGGCGAGCTGATGTCCAAGGGAGGGGTCGGAAAACGAATCGTCGGTTTTGTAGGCACGCTGTTCGGATTCCTGCCCGGGGGGCTCGCGGTCGTCACGGTAGTCTCCTGTCTCCTGTTCGGGGGCGTGTCAGGGTCCGCCATCGCGGACACCGCGGCGATCGGATCTCTCGTCGTACCCATGATGAAGCAGCGAGGATACTCGGCGGCGTTCACCGCAGCCCTGCTGGCCGTGGCGGGAACCCTGGCGTTGCTGATGCCGCTCTCGATCCCGTTCCTCGTCTATGCCTTCATCTCGGGAGTATCCATGCGGCAGCTCTCGATGTCCGGGATCGTCCCGGCGATCATCTCCGCGCTGGCCCTCATCGTGGTGTGCATGTGGCATGGGAAAAAGACAGGGTGCGACAGCGGTGCCCAACGGACCTCGGCCCGGGAAATCTGGGCGGCCTTCAAGGATGCGGGACCGGCGCTGGTGATGCCGGTCATCATCGTCGGCGGCATCTGGACCGGGGTGTTCACCCCGACCGAGGCTGCTGCCGTGGCGGTGGTGTACGGCCTGATGATCTCTATATTTCTCTACAAGGACCTCTCCTGGGGGGACCTGCCGCCCCTTCTGCTCAAGGCTTTTCAGACGAGCGCCGCGGTGATGCTGGTCATCGGCGCGACGGGTTGCTTGTCCTGGCTGATGACCGTCGAACAGGTTGCGACAACGCTTGCCGAGTGGGTCAAAAACGTTGCCCACCAACCCTGGGTATTCCTTCTGTTGACCAACGTCGCCCTCCTCCTGCTGGGCACGTTCATCGAGCCGCTGCCGGCCATGCTGCTCAGCGCGCCTCTGCTCCTGCCCCTGGCTCAGGCATTTCATATCGATATGGTGCACTTCGGCGTGGTGGTGGTCGCGAATCTCTCCATCGCGCTGTACACACCCCCCGTGGGCGGGACGCTATTCGTCGCAGCCAACCTTGCGAATGCGGGGATCGGTGCCATCTCGCGTCAACTGATCCCCCTGATGGCCGCGACCGTTTCGATGTTGCTGGTTACGACTTATGTCCCCTCCTTGACGCGGGTCGTGGTGTGGCTCTTCATGCCTTAGACCTGAACACCGCTACCTGCACCTGGCCCACCCCTGAGGGATGTTGGGTTTATGGCAGGATAACTCCGGTTTTAAGCCCGCTAGTATATTTATTCCCGGCACCCGGAAAACTCCCCTGAGTACTTTCCCCTCCGGATACGATTCCCCGGGCAGATGCAGGCTGGAACCTTTGGGATCCGTTTATCCCGGCCGATGCTTTCTCCGCGCAGGCCCCATGTGCCCGGGCCAAGACGAAAAACATTTCCATCCCGGAAATGTCAAACGCTGTGAGTACCCCCGGCAGAGCCGGGGGTTTACCTAAATGAAATCAACTTCGAAATTTACCCTATTGTTGACTTGCATTTGAAATGTTGCCCTAAAAGGAAAATTTTTAAGCCAAAATTACAGGAAGGAGTTGTAAGGTTTTGGGGCAAACGCGCCATAGTTTGCCGGATTTCCCGAATACACCTGCTCAGCGGAGGGTTGCTTAGGCGGTTGAGGATTACTGGTAGTAATGATGACCCAAGAACCCAGGCAGAGATCACTAAAATACCGAAGAGAACCCAAATTGACCTTTTTGTAGCCATAATCGTTTCCCCCTTTTTAATTTTGAAAATTTCGTTGTTTTTTTAAGTAAGGGCACTTCAAGAAAGGCAGAGAAGAAAGGCTCCAAAGGGAAAATCTGAATC
>PMCE01000486.1 GCA_003154025.1 Syntrophaceae bacterium | reverse complement strand
CTGTCCTCATGGAGTCGGGCTTTGATAATTTACGAGACCTGCTCACTGCCTCTTCCTTTGCGTTCGAAGTTGTGCCCACAACTCGGCGTAAGTGATAGCAGTGAGCAGCCTTCTCGGCATTCCCATCTGCTTATAATGGGCAGCAAAGCATAATCTTTCGACGAAGGAAATCGGTAAGAGAAGGGAAAAAGGAAAGGGGATGATTTTTAGAATGTGGCGAAAGCCCGGCGGTCCCGGGTCAGAAATCCATATTCTTTTCCGGCTAACCGGGGGATCAACGCGGGAAAGTGGTTGATCTTAATCTCATTAATCCAAGGGATGATGTTTCCCATGAAGAAAAGGCCTCAAACCGCGGGTTTCACTCTCATTGAGATACTCCTCGCAATAAGTATCTTTTGCGTTCTTGCGGGCATCGCCGTTTTCAGCTATTCCTCTTACAAAATGAAAGTCTATGATGCCGTGGCTCGGGAAGATCTTCGGCAGGCTTACTATTCGGCCATGACCTTCTTCATCGATAACCCGGACAGCATTCTCACCCAAAGCGCCCTGAGTCAATATGGTTTCCGAGCGTCCCCCAATGTAAGTGTGAGCATCATCGACGGAAGCCCTACCAGTTTATTCTTGCTCTCCCGCTATAAGGCCGCTGGCACCCAGGCTTATATCACCTATTCCAAGAGTATAAATTCCCCCGGAGCGCCCGACCAGATTTGGCTGGTTGCATGGGTTCCGGGAGGGCAGTCGGGGAGCAATCCGACCGCTGTTTCTCCAACTACTCCCTCAGGACAGGGCGGTGAATCCGGTCAAGAGGCCAATTCCGTTAATGCCGATCTTCTGGAAAAATGCAACCTTCTGGCTAGAGCGGACTTGGGGGAAGCATTAGGCGTGGCTCGATCCTATTTCCAGGGTAACCCGGAAGGCCTCCTTACCAAAGACCTGCTTGTTGCCCATGGTTACACTCCCCACGACAATGTAAATCTGACGATCATCGATGGTTCTCTGTCAAAGTTTTCTATTTCAGCCAATTTCAACATCTCAGGCGCGACCAGTTTTGGGGTCGACGGGTCAGGGAATATCATTCCCCATTAGAACTTTTTTCCCCGATCTCTAACTCCTGTAATTCTATGACCTTCAATCATTTTTATTATCTCCTCAAGCCCCTGATCCCCCGCCGTCTCCAGATCGAGCTGCGCCGGATCATCGTGGCCCAGAAACGCGCGCGTTGCGCGGACGTCTGGCCCATCGACGAAAGGGCCGACAGTCCCCCGGAAGGGTGGGCCGGATGGCCGGAGGGCAAGAAATTTGCGCTGGTCCTTACCCACGATGTGGAAACCGCCAAGGGGCATAAGAAATGCCGGAAGCTGATAGAGTTGGAGGAGAAGCTGGGCTTCCGCTCCTCTTTCGGCTTCGTGCCCGAGCGGTATTCCGTGTCCCCGGAGCTTCGCAATAGCCTCCAGCGGCGGGGCTTTGAGGTCTCGGTTCATGGCCTCTTGCATGACGGTTTGTATTATCGGTCTCGGGAGGTCTTTCGGAGAAGGGCGGTCAGGATTAACCATTATCTGAAGGATTGGGGCGCCGTAGGGTTCCGCTCCCCCTCCATGATCCGCAACCTGAACTGGCTGCACGACTTGAAGGTTGGATACGATTCCTCCACCTTCGACACCGATCCCTTCGAACCCCAGCCGGATGGCGTGGGCACCATCTTCCCCTTCTGGGTCTCCGAGGACGAGAAAAAGAATGGGTACGTAGAGATCCCCTATACCCTTCCCCAGGATCATAGCCTCTTCGTTTTGATGAAGGAGAAAGACATTTCCGTCTGGAAAAGGAAACTCGACTGGATTGCCGAAAAAGGGGGCATGGCCCTGGTCATTACTCATCCGGATTATATGCACTTCGGTTCCGGGGTCCCGTCCGGAGAAGAATATTCCGCTCAAATTTATGAAGAGTTTCTAAAATATGCCAAGACAAGATATGGAGAACAATACTGGCATGCTTTGCCGAAGGACCTAGCTGGGTTTTGGAAGGAGCAATCCAAAGATCTGACGCACATGAGATTCGAGCCTGCCAATTCAAATCGGGAATAGTCTCAAATCGATTTGTCAGAAAAGGAAGGCAGGGTCAGAAATAGCTCTGCCTTTTTTATGCACATTTCAACCGGTAACCCTTGACCACCAAATCTATCTTCGACTGCACCCTTGTAGGTGTTCTCGGTAAATCCGGCAAAGGACGGGGCGTTTGCCCCAAGACCGACAACTCCTTCTTCCTACAGTTGGTTTTCAGTTTTAGTCAGTCGATACAACATTGCAATTCGCACTGATACCTTGACTTTTCTCTCCCAAATTCCTACCATGAAATCAAAATTCAGAACCCTTTCTCCTCGGGGTGGCACCAGCAGGGAAGGAAGGCGGTGTTTTCCGGGGAGGAGACTTTCGGCCAAAATGGAGAAGGAGCGCTTTCATGAAGATCACTCCGTTGGACATCCAGCAGCAGCGGTTTCGCGTGCGGGTTCGAGGGTTCGATATGGTCGAGGTAGACAATTTTTTGGATGTCATGGCCAACGAATTTGAGGAATTGTTACGGGAGAACAAACGGCTGGAAGAGGAAGAACGACAGAAAACGGAGAAAATCCAGGAAATGGAAAGAGCCGAAAGAGAATTACGAGATGCCTTCATCTCAACCCAACGGTTCTACGAAGAAATNNCAGGCCGAGGCGATGCAAGTGGAGACCGAAATCGCCCCGCTTAAGCGACAGCGCGCGGAGTTCGAAGCCACGCTAAAAGGCATTCTGGAGATGCACTTGAAATTAGTCGATGCCCACCCGGGGAATGAAATTTCTCCCGCCGGCCCCAAAGCCGAATGAAAGAATCCGTTCCCGTCGTGAAAGAGAGAATCCTAGAGGTCTGGGTCCAGCCCCGCGCCTAATTACTATCTTGTTGAAAGTTTTGGATTTTAAATATTATCGTTATTCGGATCATTCATTGAGAAAATGCCGGCGATTCGATAAATTTCTTAACTGGTGCGATCTCTGCAATTTTTCTATTGACCCAATCGAGGGATTTTGATACCTTGGCATCGCTGCTGTCCTTCCCGTAAATAGGTAACCTAACAACCTGGCCATGAACTTCTTAGAAAGGGGATAACGATGACACAGGAAAAGGAAGTAAAAGGGCTTTCTCGCCGGATGTTGTGCAAGTTGATGGCTGGTGGTGCGGTTGCTGTTGGGGGAAGTTGTTTGCTGCCAGGTCGTTCCTTGATGGGCGGCCGAGATTTACCTATTGGGGTTCAGTTGGCTGAGGCCGGGGCGGATCTATCGCAGGTTAGCATTTTGGCAAGGAGAGAAATCGAAGCCCGGATTTTAATGCCGGTTTTGAACGCCTTTATCAAGGAATATGGGAAAGAGCAGACTGTAAAACTGGTCGACCCCGTAATTCAGGAATTAGCCAGAGATGGTGGTGTTCAGCTCGCCAAGGCCCTCGGGGGAAATACTATCGGGCATTTTGCCAAGGGGCTCTCATTATGGACCCGGGAGGACGCCCTCCGATTGGATGTCAAAGAGCAGACGGAGACCAAATTTGCTTTTAACGTGACTCGCTGCCGGTATGCCGAAATGTATAAAGAATTGGGAGTCCAGGACTATGGGGCTCTGCTTTCTTGCGGGCGGGATGCAGCGCTGATCGTAGGATTCAATCCAAGAATAAAATTCACTCGCACCCAAACCATTATGAGCGGCGCCCCCTATTGTGATTTTCGTTATGAGCTGATGGCTTAGATGGGGAGTAGGTTCTGAAATTAAATCATAGGGTNNTGCAAACCATATATGCAACAATGTGAGCAAATTTCTGAGTTATGACAGTGGCACGATTCCTTCACTTTTATCGGCCTCAAGAGACCCCCAAGATATGGTATCTCTCGAACCCCCAATGAAAAGGTCCCTAAGCAACCCAAGGAAGCTGTGACAATAGTCCCTTGACACACAATTCCCCTTTTTGTATATTCTATCGACCCTAAAGTGAGGTCTTATCAATCATCCTCGNNTATGGCCGATCGCATCTTTGCCTCGGGTTCCGGGGAGAGAATGGCGCAGGCCGCCCCGACAGGCTCGAAAGGCACCGAACACGAGGAGGACCGTTCAATGGAAAAGATCAAAATACAGTTCACCCTGTTTTCCGCTTTTTACTCGCCGCTCATCTCGACCATGTCGGGCGGCTTCCTCAAGGCCGAGGGACTCGACCCCGAATGGTCCGTCGCGCCACCGGGCGTTTCGGCGCTCGCCGCGCTGAAGGACGGCTCCGCGCACGTCGTGCAGTCGGCCCTGAGCCAGGGGTTCACGTCACTCAATAAAGGCGAGACACCGGAAGCGGTGCATTTCGCGCAGGTGAATGAAATGGACGGCTTTTTCATCACTGGGCGGAAGGCGGACCCGGCCTTCACGTGGAAGAAGCTGGAAGGCGCCGAGGTCGTGACGTTCGAAGGTGGCCAGCCGCTTGCTATGTTCAAGTACGCCTGCCACAAGGCCGGCATCGATTTCACGAAAATCAAGAAGATCTGCCCGGGTGACCCGGTTGCCATCGACAAGGCGTTCCGCGACGGCCGGGGACAGTACGTACACCAGCAGGGCCCGTACCCGCAGCAACTGCAGGCCGACGGCATCGGGCATATCGTTGCCCAGGTCGGCCCCCTGATCGGCCCATGCGGGTTCTCCAGCCTAGCGGCGACCCGCGACTGGCTGAAAACGGACATGGCGAAAGCATTCATTCGGGCTTACCGGAAAACCCGCGCCTACATGAACGCGACGCCGGCCGCCGAGATCGCCCGGGCGGAGAAGTCGTATTTCCCCGATATCGGCGAAAAGGTGCTCGCCGACTGCATCGCAACCTATCAGAAGCTCGGCTGCTGGACACCGCACGTGGAGATCACGCAGTCGGCCTACGAGAAGACGCTTGATATCTTCGAATACAACGGCCAGCTCAAAAAGCGGTGGCGTTATGAACAGGTCTGCGCTGCGCCGCCAACAGCCGATTAGCACTTTTTCCGGCCACCGGGTGTCCATGCGCAGANNGGGCGCGTTAGAATATTTCTGTGTGAAGGCAGGGCCTAAAGGGCTCTGCCTTTTTTCTTTCGGCTTTCTAGCCATAATGAGCAATCGCAGAGGCAACGCTTTTCCTCACAGTAGGTGGAGCCGTTGAAAAGGCTCGGAGGGGAGGCGGCCCCGGGCAGAATCTCGGCTCCTTCCTGAAAGAGGTATTTGACATGTCCTGCCAAAAGTTGAACCTTTCGACCTATAATCGATGAAAAAATGGCCGTTTCTTAGATATACTCAGGCTACAGCAAATCTCTTTTTATGCCGGGTATTAGGTGGATCCGCCTAATTATTGTCGGTCGAGAAATAGATGAAAAATCAATCATCATAATCGGGCCCAAACAAAGCCGGATAGGAGGTTTGCACGTAACGCAGCCTTGCTCCTTATCGATCGATCAAGAGGCGAGACCCATGAACGCACAACCCCAACCAGAAAGGATGGGAAAAATGACAACTAAACGAACCCGTATTGCAAATTTCGCTCTTGGCGCGAGCCTTGCCGCCGCCTTGCTGGTCGGCGTCAGCCTCGCCACTGCCGCCGACAAAGATCTTTGGCCCGGAACCCGGGTTGGCGAGCCCACCCCAAANNATTAAGGGAGTCCCACCCGCTCTCGCGAAGAACCTTGCGAACTTCGATGACCTAGACTTTCGCGTCTACACCGGCCAGCAGTGGCAGGACCTCCACAAGAGCCACACGAAGGATGTCGTAGTACACTGGCCCGACGGCCACCAGACCAAAGGCATTGAGAAGCACATCGAGGACCTGAAGTACATGTGGACGTTCGCGCCCGACAACCGGATCAAGGAGCACCCGGTCCGGTTCGGCACTGCGGACGGCAAGTGGACGGCCGTGACCGGCTGGCTCGAGGGTACCTTCACGAAGCCGATGGTTCTCCCGGACGGCAAGGTTATTCAGCCGACCGGCAAGGCCTACCGCATCCCGATGGCGACGATAGGCCA
>PMCE01000093.1 GCA_003154025.1 Syntrophaceae bacterium | reverse complement strand
GCGATACGTTCGCTTCAGCACCGAGGTCAATACCCCGGCCATGTCATCATCCGGCGATGCTTCGCCGCTCTCTACAAAAGCGTTGTAGATCCAGGGTGAATCCTGTTTGTTGAAAAGCCCGCTGGTGGAAAGCAATCCAAGCACTCCGGCATTGCTCGCGGCCACGCACAGGTTATTGTTGCTGAACGGACCCATGCCGGCCTGAATGATCGGATGTTTGATCCCCAGCATCGCGGTAAGTTTGGTTTTTAGCATTTTCCTTCCTCCTCATTTGATTGCCCAGACTTGCATTTATTTTCAATGAGTATAAAAAATTACCTCCGCGGTGTCAAAGAGTATTCACCGTCCCCCTTCACTTTTCACTAAGCAGGTGTAAAACGGATTGAATTTCCGGCGTTGTAAGGCCCCGGGGACAAGAGCAAGATCCCCCTTGACACGGAGTTCCTTTCTCAGTATTCTCACAATACCTAGAAAGCGGGTTCCTATCCAATTTTTTCTCCAGGATTGTTCTCCGAGAGAATCGTTCCAGAAACAGAGATCATGAGCCTGTTCTTCTATTTCACCGAAAGTCCTTCCGGGAGGGCTGCGGGGTAACCCGGATGTCAATTAAGTCTTTAGCCGCAGAGACCGAAAAAGGGGGAAGGCATTCCGATGGATCGCATTCGCCGGTTGGTTGGAAGAGATCGGTTATCAGGAAAGCCGTTTATTCCTAGAAAACGAAGGAGAGAGACAAAATGAGAACCAAGGAACAGTATTTCCAGGGCCTGACCAAAATGAAAAGGAATCTTTATTTCGACGGCCAGCGGATCGACCGCACGGATGAGCTCCAGATGGACTGCCTCAACACCATCGGCACCACTTATGACGAGGCCGCCAAGCCGGAGAACCAAAAATTGTTAACCGCCGTCTCCCATCTGACGGGTGAGAGGATCAACCGTTTTACCCACGTACATCAGAATGCCCAAGACCTGCATAACAAACAGGACATGACCCGCATGCTCTGCCAGAAGGTCGGGGGCTGCATCCAGCGCTGCATGGGCATCGATGCCACCAATTCCATCTACAACGTCTCCTATGAAGCGGACAAGACAAACAAGGGCGCCACCCAGTACCATGAGAACTTCAAGAAGTGGCTGACCCGCTTCCAGACCGAAGACTTGGTGGGTTGCTGCGCCCAGACGGATGTCAAGGGCGACCGGCTGCTGCGGCCTGCCGACCAGGAAAACCCCGATGTCTATGTGCGGATCAAAGAGAGACGCAGCGACGGGATCGTGGTCAGCGGCTGCAAGCTGCACATTTCGGAGGCCTCCGTGGCCGACGAGGTGCTGGTGCTGCCGACCCGGGCTTTGCGTGCCGAGGACAAGGACTACGCCGTGGCCTTCGCCGTTCCCGNNGCCACCGATTCCTATATGATCTTCGATAACTGCTTTGTGCCCTGGGAAAGGGTTTTCCTGGCCGGCGAATGGCAGCATGGAGGGGTGATGGCCCTGCTCTTCGCTCTATTCCATCGCCATTCCTATTCGGGCTGCAAGCCGGGTCTCGGCGACATCCTGCTGGGGACCGCGGCCTTGGCCGCCGAGGTGAACAACGTTCATAAGGCCTCCCACGTCAGGGAGAAGCTGGCTGAGATCATCATGGTTACGGAATTAGGTTATGCCGCCGGATACACGGCTTCCGACCTCGGCAAACCGGAGGTCTACATGCCCGGCGTGGGCTTTGTCCCCTACGGCCCGGGCTCCTATATCCCCCATTCGATCTATTGCAACGTCGGCCGCTGCCTGTCGGGCGAGGCGGTCTGGCGTGAGGCGGAAATCCTTTGCGATATGGCCGGCGGGGTGGTGGCCACTTTCCCTCACGAAAAAGATTTCATGAATGAAGAGCTTAAAGACCTGCTCCTTCAATACACCAAGCGGAACCCGAAGATGTCGGCGGAGGATCAGGCCCAGTTCTGGCGGTATTTGGGCGACGTACTCTGCTCGGGGAGCGGCGGCGTGGCCAGGATCGGCGCTTACCATGGCGGGGGCTCGCCGATCATGGAACAGATCGCCATCACCACCCAATACGACATCGAATCCCGGAAGAAGCTGGTGAGGTATATCGCCGGCATGAGCGGCGGTGACCGCGATGCTTTAGTTCAAAAAGGAAAACGGTAATCCAGGATCTTTCCATGTATTGTGAACCCCGGGGGAAAACCTCAGTTTAAAGCCCGGTGAGCAACGTAGCCACCAGTGCCTATTTGGGTGGCCCTCAGCGGATCCGCCCCCGAGCCTCGCTTTGATTCGAAAATTTAGAAACGAACTTGCGGTTCAGGACACTAGCGGGCCCTTCCGTATTTCCGAATTCCGGGTCCGAGAATCACTGCCTCCCCGCAGCTTTGCGGGAAGGTTTTTTTGTTCTCGCCTTGGGCTTGGCTTCCGAGACGGCCGGCAGGGGAGGCTCCGCCTGCGGCGGGCCTTCGAACCACTTCATCTTCAGTTCCACATTGTCCTTGATCCAGTGTTCGTCCCACCATTCGATGGGGTTCACGAATTCTCCCTGGACCATCATGGCGTAATGGAGATGGTCGCCGCCGGCCATGCCCGTGGCCCCGGTGCGTCCCAGGGTGTCCCCCTTCTTGATTTCCTTTTTGACTTCCGCCTCGATCTTGCTCAGGTGAGAGTACATGCTGAACAGGCCGCATCCGTGGTCGAGCACCACCGTGTTTCCGTATATTCCCAGGGGCGCGGCGAAGACCACGATTCCGGAGTTGGCCGCCGGGACCGGGCTCTGAGCCAGAGAAGCCAGATCGACTCCCCAGTGGATTTGGCGGTCCACCTCCTGCCCGTTGTAGTCGTACGTCCGGTCCTGGGCAAAGGAGGCCATGGGTTTGGCATTGGGCAGCCTAAGGAAGAGGCCCGACCATAACGGTTTGGGAGCCGTCTCCTGGCAGATTTTTTGGATCTCCCGGTGGTCCGCCTCCCGCTGCTTCCGGTTCAGCGCCAGGAAGACCTCCAGGGGAGATCCCTTCAGGTTCGGGTCTCTTTCGGTGAAGTAGGGAAGGAGGGTTTTCAGGAAGGAATCCGTAATCTGGATCTTGTCCTTCTTGAAGGCTTTCGGTTTCAGGATTACCCGGAACCCGGCCTGAGTGCGGTTCCCGGATTGATCTTCGGCCAGCGCCCCGAAAGACGTATTCGTAGAGGCATCCAGGGGGATGGCGAAGTAAGCGACATAGCGTCCCTGGCCTACAGCATATCCGCGGAAGAAGGTTGGCCCGACCTGGACCCCCGTTCGGGGAGCTTCCTCGGAGACTTGATAGGTAATGACACCGGTCCCACCCGGATGGCCGTAATGGAGGGTGCCCAACACGCTGAGCTGGGGAGGAGTGGTGTCGATGACCACCGTCTTTTCGAGGGAGACGGGGTTTCCCCAGTTCCAGGAGTGGTCCTTGGCCGAGATCTTGAGTTGCGCCTCCCCTTCTTGAAGTCCCGGGGGAAGGGGCCGAAGGGGGATGGTTTTTTCAACCAGGCGGGTCTTCTTGGGGAATTTTTCGGAGAGGAGGCTGACGGATTTACCCCGTTGGATCATATCGATCTGTAATTCCGCTACCCCGCTCTTCAGGTCCTGCACCTTCACCTCCAGACTTTTGCCGATAAACTTGACATCCGGCCGGACCTGGATCGTCGGCCTCTCCTGTTCGAAGAACACCAGGTAGACATAAATACCGCCCGCCGCCAGAAGGGCGACGAGAATTCCAAGGATCACCCAAACGGTTTTTTTCATTCTTTTCCCCTTATCTCTTCCACCGGAAATTCTTTTCGCGAAGGGCCGTGGAATCCTTCTGCGCCTTAGCGGTTTCGGCCGCTGCTACCAATATTTCATAGCCTTGGAGGAGTGTCAAGGAAACTTGCCGATACCGGATTCAGCCTCCTTCGGCGAATCCTTTCCTTGCGGGAATCCGACGAATCCGCTAAGATGAATGTGGATTGACATGCTCTCCAGCAGATGGAGGTTTCATGCCGGGAGCGGGGGAAAAAGGGAGGAGATGAAGATGAAGGTCGTTGCTTTAAACGGCAGTGCGCGCAAGGACGGGAACACCGCCATCCTGATGAACGTGGCCCTGGAGGAACTGCGGACGGAGAAGGTCGAGGCCTCCATGGTCCAGATGGCCGGGGAGAAGATCTCCGGCTGTATCGCCTGCTACCAGTGCATGAAGACAAAAGACGGCAAATGCGCCGTCAAGACCGACCGGGCCAATGACTATATCCAGAAAATGACCGAAGCCGACGGAATCCTTTTGGGATCCCCCACCTACATCGCCGACATAACCGCCAATATGAAAGCCCTCCTCGAACGCGCCACCATCGTCTGCCGGGCCAACGGGGGCGATCTGTTCAAGAGGAAGTTGGGAGCCGGAATCGTGGCCGCCCGCCGCGCCGGGGCTCTTCAGGCTTTTAATGTCCTGAACGATTTTTTCCTGATCAACCAGATGATCATCGTCGGCTCCAATTATTGGAACATTGGAATCGGAAGAAATGCCGGAGATGTGAAGAACGATACCGAAGGAATCCAGACCATGAAAGTCTTGGGCAACAGCATGGCCTGGCTTCTAAAGAAAATTCACCCGTAGCTCCGAAAGTCCCCAACCGGGAGCCCCTCTTCCACCTTTTACCGCACCCCCTCCCCATCACACCACGGGGTGATGGGGAGGATGATCGGTGTAAGGAGAACGGGCCGTCATTCCTTCTATGTTGAAAAGCAAGCCTCTCTTCTCATCGGGGGAAGGTCCGTTCATCGGCCATGAATTGCGAGCAGAACCAATCTTTCAAATCAGCCTTCTATCCGCAGACAGATCCGCTTGGATAGCTGCCAAACTTGAATCAGGTTTTAATGGTTTGGGCACGGAGTCTGCGAAGAGCGGACATCATTTTGCGATGAGCCGCAGGAATGCCGTTCCGTTGCCCGCGTAAAGGATTATCAAATTGTGAGGAAAAGAATTTTTTTGAGAGGTGACGGATGAAATCCATGTCCGAGAAGATCCGGTCTCTGGCGGAGGCAGCCGGGTCTGACATGGTGGGTTTTGCTCCCGTGGAACGGTTCGCGGCCGGACCGGAAAGAACACGTCCCACTTATTACCTGCCCAAGGCCCGGTCGGTCATCTCCATCGGAATCGGCTATCCCCGTTCGATCGGCGAGGTCTGGGGAACGTACGCCGAAGAAGGCGCCCTCCCGGGCCCGTATATGTGGTTCGGCTTCGCTTACCTCAACTGGGAGTTATCCCGGGTTGCTTTGCGGGTCGCCAAATTCCTCGAAGGGCTGGGGTACAAAAGCTTACCCTTGCCTCCATCGCACACTCTGGTTCAATACCGCTATTACGAAAAATTCGATGAGTGGAACCGTTATCTGGGGGATTTCTCCCATAAGCATGCCGCCCTGGCTGCGGGGATCGGCGTTTTCGGCTGGAGCAACCTCTTTCTAACTCCCGCGTATGGCGCCCGGCAGAGGCTCATTTCGGTCATCACCGAAGCCACTTTAGAACCCGGGAATCTCATGGACAGTAAAGAACTATGCAAACCGGATTTGTGCGGGTATGCCTGTGTGGAAACCTGTCCCATCGGGGCTCTGAGCAAAGACCGCCACCAGGAGTTTGTGATGGAGGGGCGCACCTACCGCTATGCGGCCCTCGACCACATGCGCTGCCGCTGGTGCCTGGACGGGTTTACGCAAGGATCGGGAAGCCGCACCCATTTGGAGCCGCCGGAGAATTTGGTCCAGGCCGATTTCGCCCGGGCCGCCGCCAGAAGGGAAATCCCGGACAAAGGACTCTACCTCATGGCCTTCATCGACTTCTGCGGCAAGTGCATGCACCAGTGCCCCAGCCCCACTTTCGATGATTCTCCCCAACCCATCGAGCGGTTTTCAGACCGAACGGGATGCCGCTATCTGCCGCGGTAGAATCGGAAAATGATATCCAAGGCCGGCACCCTCATCGCAGCATGGACGATCTTTTTCATCCTCTGGCCATCCGGTCTTCCTGCCCAGGTTCTGTTCAACTTGAACTTCGAAAGGGATGAAGTCGGGAGATTTCCAGCCGGGTGGTCTTCCCGGGATGAAGAAAACAAGGGGAGGGTCTATTCGGTCCAAGCCGAAGACGGCCGCAGATTCCTCCACGCCGACGCCCAGGGAATCAGCATCCAGATTGGCTATGAAAAGACCTGGAACTTGAAGGAATCGCCCATCCTGCGCTGGCGATGGCGGGCATTGGTTTTTCCCGAGGGGACGGACGAACGGAAGAAGAGCGGGAACGACAACGTTCTTTCGGTTTACGTGGTCTTCGGCGGCTGGCCCATCCCCCAGGCGATCAAATACGTCTGGAGCGATACGCTGAGCGAGGGGAGCGTTCTGGATTCACCCCACTCCGGCAAGACTAAGATCGTCGTGGTTCGCAGCGGAAGGAAATGGAAAGGAAAGTGGCTTGAGGAAGAACGGGATGCGCTGGCCGACTACCGCCGGCTGTGGGGCGAATCCCAGGCCAACCCGACAGCCAAAGGAATTCTTCTGTTGACCGATGCTGACAGTACCCGGACCCGCGCCGTCGGGGACTATGCTGAATTTGCCGTCATGGCCAAAGAGAAACGATGAGGGTTCAGGATGAGAAAACCTGCGCGGGTTTAAGTCTTGACCGGCGGATGGAAAATGCCGGCAACAGCCTCACGCCCCCTATTTACCCAACAGGATCTTCCCGTTTTGATAATCGATGGCGATTTTGAAATCTCCCAAAAAATTGAGCCCCAACAGCCCGTCAAAGCCCTTCAAGGCATCCGCATCCGGGGTTATCACCGACCGCACACTTTCTTTCCGTGCCCCCTCGAGTTCAATCTTCTGAATCACGAAAGACCTCCCTTCGACTTCTCCGCAGTTGGTATGCAGCTTTATCACTTCATCCCCGGAAGAAGGGTCTTGATTTAACTTATTGTACAGCTCTTCGGTTATCACCACCAGGTTGGCGCCCGTATCAAAGACCATTCTCGCCTTCACCCGATCATTCAGAATGGCCTCAACCACGATCAGTCCCATATTTATTCGGTCAAAGGAAATCGCCGTCCCCCCGCCCATTTCATGGGGTTCCGTTATGATTTTGATGTCGTTCCGATATGCGGGAGGTACATCATCAAAGTTATCCGAAAAGTGTACGGTCCCGCCGGAGTCGATCCATTTGTATATGGTGGCCGAGGAATGAGTGGGATGAAATGCTCCGAGCAGGAAAAGGGAGAAGAAAAAAATTCCAATCCTTGCCATTTCTTATCTCCTCTCCATTGAAGATGTTTATTGGGGAGAAAAACTTTTCTCAGGCAGAAAGGTTCATCCGTGGCTTTTCATTATTATAGACGGATTTCCATACGAAATTCACCTTTATCCTTGACCTATAATCCCCGCATGAACTACACTCCTCACAACAGAGCCTGCCAGGCCGTTTCCACGAGTCGGCAGAGGAACAAATCTTCCAGCAGCCATGTCTAATACAGAAGAAGAGAACCGCCTGACGGCGGACAAAGATGACGAATTCGTCGGCTTGTGTCAGAAGGGGCATGCGGACGCCTTTGAGCCTTTAGTGGAGAAATATCAGAAGAAGATGCTGAACATCGCCTACCGGATGATTGGGAATTACGCGGAAGCCTGCGAGGTCGTGCAGGATGCTTTTCTATCCGCCTATCGATCGATCCGAACGTTCAGGGGCGAAGCGCGGTTTTCGACCTGGTTGTACCGTATTGTCGTGAACCTTTCGAAAAACCGGATGGAGCAGATGAAGGTCCGGGCGGCCCGGGAGGTTTATTCGATCGATAATCCTCTGAAGACGGAAGAAGGGTCTTTATCTCTGGACCCTCCGGATCAAGGCCCCTCCATACTGGAAAAATTGGAGCAAAAGGAAGTGGAGGCCAGAGTGCAGGGATGTATCAACGGCCTCGACTCCGAATACCGGGAAGTGGTGGTGCTCCGCGACATCCAAGGATTTTCTTACGAAGAGATCCGTGATATTCTGAAAATACCCGACGGGACGGTGAAATCCCGTCTCTTTCGGGCCCGGGACGCGCTGAAGGATTGCTTGAAGAAGGTACTGGGAGACTGGTGATGGAATGTCAAGACATCCGGAAGAACCTCTCCGCCTACCGGGAAGGGATGGTCTCCCCCGAAGAACAGGAGCTCATCGAGCAGCATCTCGCCTCCTGCCGTTCGTGCAGCGCCGCACTGTACGAATTAATTCGGGCCGGAGAAGTGGTCAAAAAATTAAAGGAAGTCGAACCCCCGCCCTGGATGAAGCAAAGAATCATGGCCCGGGTGAGGGAAGAGGCGGAACCAAAAAAGGGAATCCTCCAGAAGCTCTTCTACCCCCTCCACATCAAAGTCCCCTTGGAAGCCTTCGCCACGGTTCTAATCGCGGTCGTCGCTGTCTATGTCTTTAAGTCCGTCGAGCCCCAGATGAAGGATTTGCAGGTCCCTTCGCCCGGAGAACCGATGACTGCCCGGCAAGAGGCCCCCTATCCGGCCAAGGCTCCGGCTGCGGAAACACCGGCCCAGAGGGAGAAAGCTCTTCTTTCCCGGGCCGAAACCGACCAGACCAGGGGGAAAAACCTGGGGCAGGTGGAAAAAGAGGCCAGGCCGGGGGAGAAACGGGTGGCCCAAGAACCTTCCCCTCCCCCGAAAGTTTTCAAAGCGCTTCCGGCCCCGACGCCGACCTCCCCTCCAACGGAGGCCAAGAAGGAAGCCTTTGCCGCCAAATCAGCGGAGGCGCCCGGAATCGCCGAATCACGAAGGGCTGAAGCGCCTCCCCCGCCGCCGCTTGCCGCCGCCCCCCGATCCAGGCTGGAAGAGAGCGCGGGTGCTGCAGGCGCTCCGTCCCGAGACGTGCAGGAATTGAAAAAGACCCGGTCCATGGCTCCTTCCCCGGGCGCCGTGGCCAAAGAAAAGATGGAGGCCTTGGCCATTAAGATTCAGGCGAAAGATATTCGCCGCGCCGGGGCCGAGACCGTAGGCCTGCTGAACCAGCTGGGCGCTGGAAGGATCGCGCAGGAATCGCTGGAAACCACGGAAGTCATCACCGCCGAGGTGAAGGCGGAGAAGATGAAAGAGCTAATTGAAAGGCTGGGATTCATCGGGGGGGTCGAGGAGAAAGACGCCCGCTTGGATTCCGTTGCAAAAGACACATCCCTCCGAATCGAGATCGTGCCCGTCCGCTGAACCATTCCCCTTTATCCCCTCCCGTCGTAAAAATTCCGCCTCTCATAGACTTTCCGGGAACATTCTTCGAGCCTCCTCTGTCCAAGGAAACAGAAGCAATCAAAAAGGTCAAAGGAGGTCCAAAATGAGAGTTTTTGCCAAAGGAATGGCCGTATGGACGGCGTTTTTCTCTTTTTTTCTGGGGGCAGCCGCCTATGCTCAGCCAGGAGAGTCTGAAGATCGTACGCTTTCCCCCTATTTCTTCGTAAAGAGCGAAGGGTCCCAAACCGATCAACTCCCCCTGAAAGCCACCTCGGCGGCCGTGAACATCTCCGGAGTGATCGCCGATGTTCTGGTTACCCAGGTATACAAGAACGAGGGGAAGAGGCCGTTGGAAGCCATCTATGTCTTCCCCGCCTCCACCCGGGCCGCGGTGTATGGAATGAAAATGACCATCGGAGAAAGGGTCATCGAAGCGAAGATCAGCAAGAGAGAAGACGCCCGCAAGGAGTATGAACAGGCCAAGCAGCAGGGGAAGAGTGCCTCCCTCCTGGAGCAGCAAAGGCCGAATGTCTTCCAGATGAATGTGGCCAACATCCTTCCCGGGGATGAGATCAAGGTGGAGCTCAAGTACACGGAGCTTCTGGTTCCAACCGACCGGGTCTACGAGTTCATGTACCCGACCGTCGCGGGGCCCCGCTACTCCAACCAGCCGGCCGAAACCGCTCCCCTCTCGGAAAAATGGGTCCAGAACCCCTACCTCCGTCAGGGAGAGGCTCCCCCTTACCGTTTCCAAATCACCGTAAACCTCACCGCCGGGATGCCCATCAAGGAAATCTTCTGTTCCTCCCACAAGGTCAGCGCGGTTTATGACGGCCCTTCCTCGGCAGCGGTCAGGCTCGACCCCGCGGATAACCTCGCAGGCAATCGTGACTTTATCCTCCGCTACCGCCTCGACGGGGACCGGGTCCAGTCAGGTCTCCTCCTCTACGAAGGCGGGGAGGAAAATTTCTTCCTCCTCATGATGCAGCCTCCCAAAAGAGTGGCCCAGGAACAAATCCCCGGGCGCGAATATATCTTCATCGTCGACGTTTCCGGTTCCATGTTCGGGTTCCCCTTGGAGATCTCCAAGAAACTTCTGAACAACCTGATCGGCAACCTCCGCCCCACGGACAAATTCAATCTCCTCCTTTTCTCCGGCGGCTCGTCGGTGATGTCCGAGGAATCCCTTCCGGCCACCCCCGAAAATATCCAGAGGGCCCTTTTCCTGATCGATCGGCAGAAAGGAGGAGGGGGAACGGAACTGCTGCCGGCACTGGAGCGGGCTCTGAAACTCAAAAAAACGGAGAATTATTCCCGCACCGTGGTCATCGCCACCGATGGTTATGTCACGGTCGAGGAAGAGGTCTTTGACCTGATGCGTAAGAACCTCGGGCAGGCCAACATGTTCACTTTCGGAATCGGAACCGCTGTGAACCGTCACCTCATCGAAGGAATGGCCCGCGTCGGGATGGGAGAGGCCTTCGTCATCACCAAGGCTGAAGAGGCTCTTGCACAGGCAGAGCGGTTCAGGAAGATGATTCAATTCCCCTTACTCACCCAGATCAAAGTGGATTTTAAAGGCTTCGGCGCCTATGATGTGGAGCCCCTGGCCATCCCGGATGTCCTGGCCGAGCGTCCGGTCCTGGTCTTCGGCAAATGGCGGGGGCAGCCCGGCGGGAAGATAACTCTGAGCGGCCTTTCGGGAAATGGAGCCTACCGCGAAGGACTCGAGGTCCGGTCGGCAAAACCATCTCCCATGAACTCCGCCTTGCGGTATCTGTGGGCTCGCCATCGAATCACCCTGCTGTCCGATTACAACCAGCTTCGCCCAAACGAGCAAAGAGCCAAGGAGGTGACCGAACTGGGATTGAGCTACAACCTCCTGACCGCCTACACCTCTTTCATCGCCGTGGACACCGAGGTTAGAAATCAAGGGGGCGAGCAGACCACGGTGCAGCAGCCCCTTCCCCTCCCCCAGGGAGTCTCCGACTACGCGGTGGGCAGCGGCAGCGGCAAGCTAAGCTTCGCCCCCTCTGCCCTCATGGCCCGGAAAGAGGCCGCCTCTCCCGCGCTCGAAGAACGGGCCCGGCAGAAAGAAATGAAGGCCCAGGAAAAAGACCAACGAGTCGCCTCCGTGGGAGAAGTAAACATCCGGGGAGGGTTATCCAAAGAGGCGGTTATCCAGGTACTGGAGAAGAACCTGGCTGATTTGCAGAAATGTCTGCGCGGAAACGAGCTCGGGAAAAAACTCGTCCTCCAGTTGATGGTAAGTCCGGACGGCAGGATCAAAAGCGTGAAAGTTTTGGGGAACGGCCTGGTTCGAGGAGGCGCCGAGCAATGCCTGGCGGAAAAAATCAAAGGCTGGCAGCTTCCCGCCGCCCTGGATGGCCAGGAAGCAATCGTGACCCTGACCTTGGTGTTGGCAACCTCAAAGACGGATCTGGGTTGAAACTGCCGGTCCCCGCCCACGCCCCACAGGGGTTTTCCCTTCTCCGTCCCTCTCCCCCTTCTCGGGGGAGAGGGATGTCAGAAACCCTCTGCCTGCCGGTTGAAGCTACTTGATAAACAGCCTAACCAGGGCCATGGATATGGCCGGGATGTAGGTCGTCAGGAGCAAGACCGGGATGCAAATGGCAATGAATCCCAGGATGGGCTTCAAAACCTTGTCCATCGAAAGCTGGCCCAGCCGGCAGGCCACAAAAAGGTTGACTGCAAAGGGCGGGGTAATCAGCCCGATCTCCAGGTTTAAGAGCATGATCGCCCCGAAGTGGACCGGGTCGATCCCGTAAGCTTTGGCCGTCGGGACCAGGATAGGTGCCAGGAGCAGGATGCTGGTGTTCGTCTCCATGAACATCCCCACGATGATCAACATGCCATTCACCAGGAGAAGGAAAACGGCCGGCGATTCGGTCAGCCCGAAGAGCATTTTGGTTACGGCCGTGGCGCTCTGCCCGTATACAAACATGGAGTTCGGGATCGAAGCAAAGCCGATCAGGAGGCAGATCGCAGCGCTGGTGATGGCGCTCTTTTTGGTGATCAGCCACAACCCTTCTTTGGACTTGTCCTTGAAAAAGAGGGGATAAATGATCCATCCCGCTACCAGGCCGTAAAGGACCGCCACCGCTCCGGCTTCGGTCGGGGTGAGAATCCCCCCGTAGACCCCCACGAAAATAATGGCCGGCATGAGCATGGCCACTCCTCCCCTTGGAGAAGTCCTGCCGATTTTGGTGAAGTATTCCCATGCCGAGAACCGTCCGAGCTCTATGGTCTCCTGATGGGCATAGAAAATACGGTTGTAAAGGATGTAAAAGATACTCAGCAGGATTCCCGGGCCGGCCGTGGAGAGCCAGACCGCGCCGATGGATTGCCCCGACGACAAAGCAAAAACCACTCCGGGAATACTGGGGGGGATCAGGATACCCAGAAAAC
The DNA here is from genome assembly GCA_003154025.1 of Syntrophaceae bacterium. The sequence goes on along the minus strand of PMCE01000093.1, from coordinate 691 downwards.
CGGAGGCGGCGATCATGCTTACCGCATATTCCTTCTTGTACCCCGCCTTCAGCAATTCCGGCAGCATCATGCCCCCGATGGCGCTGACCGTGGCGACGGAAGAGCCGGAGATGGTGCCGAACAGCGCGCAGGCCACGACGGTCGCCGCGCCTACGCTGCCTTTCAGACGCCCGGCGATGGCCCGCACCCACGCGACCAGGGCCTGAGTGATCCCCGCCAGAGACATGACGTCGCCGGCATAAATAAAGGCCGGAATAGCCAGGAAGGCAAAGGAGTCCAGGCTGTTGGCCATTACCCCGGGAATCGTGGACAGGGAGATCCCTCCGGCCAGCATGCCGATAATTCCGGCCATGCCCACGGAAAAAGGAATCGGGATTCGAAGGGAGGCGAGGACCACGAAGGAAGCGATGAAAACCCCTATGAGATACATTAGGCTTTCTCCTCTTCGAAGGAATATCCCGTCGGGCCCCTGCCGTTTATGTTCAGGACTATATTGAGAATGCTGTGGACCCCGATCAGGATCAAGGCCAGAAGGATCGATCCCGAGAGGATCCACATGGGCATCTCCATGGCCACGGAAATCTGGTCAAAGTAGATGGCGTCAAGGACATACTTCCAGCTCTCATAGATGATCACGGCGGCAACCAGGATGGTGACGCCATCCCGCAGGATGTTCATGGCCAATCCCCGT
>PMCE01000533.1 GCA_003154025.1 Syntrophaceae bacterium | reverse complement strand
AGATGGCCCTGGATCCCCGCTCCCGGCTTAAAGCCTGCCGGGACAAGCTTCGCGAGGGATGACGGCTCTTTTTTGAATACGATACAGTCTCCGGGGCGGGGGGAAGGGAGAAAGCTCAGGAGATCAAAATGTTAAAATTCCCCCGAAGGGTCAGGGAGATGAGATGATCTTGTTCCGGGGGCGGGAGTGGGGCGCTAAAGGCGGATGTGAATCTGGCTTTTGGTCTTCCGGTAGGCCTTCCAATCAATGTCACCCTCTTTCACTTCGAAAATTTATCCTTTGCTCTTATGAAGAAGCAATATGCGATTTTCCGTTCCCGACTTTCTAAAAAAATTCCATTTCCTCGTTTTCATATATTGCAGTTTATCAGCCCGCAAAAGAAGAGATTCCCCGGGGAGAAATGATTTTAAGAATGGATTATTCATTTCCCCTCCCATCGCCGGAATTTTCTTGGATGTGACGCGAATAGACAGCCCGCTTCCGGACCTGCCAAAAAAAGGAGAAGATCCGATCTCCGAGCTGCCTTCTTGGAGAGCATCTCCCTCCCCCGGGATCAAAATTGGGGAGCCGCAAAAACGCACCCTCCGGGGTTGGAGGTTGGACGAAATTATTTCGTGGGCAGTCCCTTTTCCAGACGGATCTGTTTTATTTTCTGGAGAGCATGGGTTTGATTTTGCGCGTAAACCATCGTTACGAGACGATCTTGCCCTGGATTATGGGCTCGTTGTTTATCTCGTTCGCAAATTTCCGCCCCCTGGTAATCAAAAAAGGACCCGTAGAGATCGTTGGATTTTGAACCCGTATGAATCGCGTAGACATAGTAAGGCATGATCGGGATACCTCCTTTGAGGAGGTAAAAGGGAGGATCCAGGGGCAAGAATCGGCTTGGAAAGGAATCCTTTCGCCTTCTCATTCGTATTAACGCACTAATACAGAAGGGTGTCAAGGCAATTCCCAATTTCCCAAATTGACATTCCCCCTATCCTGTTCTATCCTCTCACTGCGAGAAAAATCCTCCTCCGAAGGAGCCGGCCATGAGCGAATGGAAGAGGACCTCGTGTGTGCTCTGCTTCAATAACTGCGGCCTGGAAGTGACCACCGAGGGCGGTAAAATCCTCAAGGTCAGGGGAGATAAGGAGAACCCCCGATCGCAGGGGTACGTTTGCCGGAAGGGCGCGAACATCGCCAATTTTCAGAATAACCCGGAGAGGCTGAAATACCCTCTCCGGCGTGTGGGGGATCGATTCGAACGAATATCCTGGAAACAGGCCCTGGATGAGATCGCGTCCAGGTTAAAAGAGATCGTGGGAAAACATGGGCCCCGTTCCGTAGCTTACATGGGTGGAGGCGGGCAGGGCTGTCATTTTGAGGCGGCTTTCGGAGTCCGCTTTCTCCACGGGCTGGGATCAAAAAACCACTACAGCCCCCTGGCCCAGGAACTGACCGGCTATTTCTGGGTACAGGGCAGGGCCTTCGGCCGCCAGTATATGCATGCCGTCCCGGATATCGCGGGTTCGGATTTTCTGGTCTTCTGGGGAGCCAACCCCATGGTGAGCCACGACATCCCCCAAGCCCCCATCGTTCTCCGGAACAAGAAAAAAGAACCGGGATTCAAGATGGCCGTCGTCGACCCGCGGGTTTCGGAGACGGCGAAACTGGCGGATATTCATCTCCGGCTCAAGCCGGGAACCACATGGAGATGGTGGCCAATTCGATCATGCGAGACCCGGCGTGGAACAAGGGGAGGCGGTACTGCACCATGCGGATTCATCCGGAGGATGCCCGCGGACTGGGGATCGGGGAGAAAGACCTGGCGGTCGTCGAGACCGAAGCCGGTGCGGCCACCGTGGAGGCGGAGGTCACCGAATCTTCCCATCGGGGGCAGGTGGTCATTCCTCACGGGTTCGGACTGGTTCATGGGGGGAAAGCCCACGGGGTGAATGTGAACCGCCTGGCCCCGGCCAAGCACCGGGACCGCTTCGCGGCCACCCCGTTGCATCGGTACATTCCTTGCCGGGTGCGCAAGGCCTAAAGACAATTACTTTTTTGTTTTTTGAGGGGGGATGGGCCATGAACATATTGCTTCTCATCTTTGCCTACTTTCTGGGGGCAGTTCCCACGGGGGTGATTTTGACCCGGGCCTTCAGCAACGTGGACCCCCGAACCCAGGGGAGCAAGAACATCGGGGCCACCAATATTTACCGCACGGCCGGGATGAAACTGGGGATCATCACTCTTCTCGGCGACATCCTGAAAGGCTTAATCCCTGTGATCATCGCCCGGGGGTCTCTTGATTCCCACTTCTGGATCGGTGCCGTGGCCCTGGCAGCTTTTCTGGGACACCTTTACCCGATTTATCTAAAATTCAAGGGAGGAAAAGGAATCGCCACCGGCCTGGGAGTTTTTCTAGCTCTGGCTCCCCTCGAAGCACTCCTATCGTTCCTGGTCTTTGCCGCAGTGGTATATAAATGGCGTTACATTTCTCTGGGGTCTCTGGCGGCAACGGCGGCTTTCCCCGCATTCCTCGCCCTGCTCAATCCCCATTCCATCTACATTCCTTTCGCCACCCTCATCGGTGCCCTCATCTTTTACCGGCACCGGGAGAACATCGAACGGCTGCTGGCGGGGAAGGAAAATAAATTCGGAGCCAAAAAGAATGCTGAGGCATGAGGACTGAGGAATGAGAAAAATAGAATATCCTTTACTCGGTCCTCCGTCCTGTTGATATTGATGCAGCTTACTCCGGACAATCCAAAAAAAATTCTTATCATCCATTCCGGCGGCATCGGCGATTTGCTCCTGGCTCTCCCGGCCATGCGCATCTTCCGTCAAGCCTACTTCGCCTCTTCCCTGGAAATGCTGGGACGGCTGGAAAGGCTGGTCCTGGTGGCCCATGATCTGAGAGCAGATGCCCTCCATTCCATCGATCAGGCCGGAATGGCCTACTTTTATTCCGATGATGCCCCCCTTCCATCCAAACTAGTAACTTTTTTTTCCTCCTTCGGGGCAGCACTCCTGTTCGGGAGAGGCGGTGGGGAGNNTGATTGAATCCTTGAAAAAGGAGGGGATTGAGGGAGATAAACCGTTCTCGCCCCTCGAGTTGCCGGGGGATTGCCAGGAGTTCGCCAAGGATTTTTTAGCTGGTCATGGAATGAAAGAGGGTGAACGGCTGCTGGCCATTCACCCGGGAAGCGGCAGCCCGGCAAAGAACTGGCTTCCGGAGAATTTTGCCCGGGTAGCTGATTGGGCCGAAGAGCGGGCCAGAATTCTTCTTATTTCGGGCCCGGCGGAGGACGGTTCAAAAGAAGTAAGACGAGCCTTAAAGAGGGCAGAACCGCTGATGGCCGATAAACTTCCCCTCATTCACCTGGCCGCCCTGCTAAGGAAGAGCTTGGCTTATCTGGGCAACGACTCGGGGATTACTCATCTGGCCGCTTCCTTGGCTGTGCCGACCGTGGCCCTCTTCCGCTCCACGGACCCTTTCATCTGGGGCCCCTGGTCCTCCACCGTGCGGATCCTTCATGGAAGAATATCCTCCGCCCCCTGTTCTCCTGAGACTCGGCAAAAAGAGGCGGCTGCATGCCCGGGAAACATCCCCTTCCAGGATGTGTTGGATACCTTGGTCCCCTTAATTGCCTGACCTGCCGCAGATTTTTTCCCCGGGACTGAGTGCTCTAATGAGAGGTCCTCACGACACCTTGACTGGAAAATAGGGAACTCAGAGGGGCTTTCATCTTTCTCGGGGGCGCTTAAGGAGGGATGGGGTCATCCAGGATGATCTGAACAAAAAAAATCGCTGGACCAGACCGATGGCCAACCCAGCGATAAAGAAAGGAGAAATATTCCCGGAGGGTTATCTAAAGAGAAGATTATACACAAAAGAAGTTGAATTCCTCGGCCAGATCGTTACCGAGTCCGATAATGCCAATGCACAAACCGGGATTGCGAAGAATAGAACGATAAGGATAATGATGATCCGTTCGGAAAACTTCTTCCTTTTCATATTACCCACCCTTCCTTTCTCGCCCTGTTAAGGAAACAGCATTTCTCGTGCCAACCTCCATAAAAAGGTGATGGACGCTTTTGGCGGGCGGGAATAGGCATAATTAATTTATAATTTCAATTTATTACGGATCATGAAAAGAATGTTTAGAATCTGAAATTAAATAATCAGCCTGCCAATTTCGGGCAAAAATGTATATTTTTTGCCTCATAGAATGTCCGATTGTGTTTATTTGGCCATACCCTTCATCTTTTCCATCTGGTTGCGAATATTGTCGGCGCGAGGGCCTGCGGGTTCCACCTTCAGGAAATCCTCCCAGGCATTGATCGCCCCTTTGATATCTCCCTTATCATGGAGGAAGACCACGCCGAGATTGTACCGGCTGTTCACGTGCTTGGGGTCATCCTGGGCAGCTCTCCTGAACTCGGCTATGGCCCGGTCAGGGTCCCCCTTCCGCCGGTACATGATGCCCATATCGGTTCGGGCATCGGGATTTTTGGGGTCGAGCTCCAGGGCCTTGGAATAGGTCTGAATGGCCGGGTCTATTTGCTCCGAGTCGAAATAAAGATTTCCCAGCTCCATGAGCGCCTTGAGATTCTTGGGATCTTCCTTCAAGATGGATTTCAGAGTGGAGATCTGATTCTGAACATCCGGGGAGAGGGCCGGAGCCGGTGCAGGCTGGGGGGGGTTGATGGAGGAAGGGATAGGCGGCATTTTCTCCTCATATAAGACGGTGGCAATGACCCCCGCAACAATTCCGGCGACAAAGGCAATGGCTATGAATAAGAAAGCGTATTCCTTTTTCATGATCCGACCCTGAAGGAAAATTTGGAGATATATTATCATGGAAACGCGTGAAGGCCAAATGAATGTTCCACGCTTGATTCGAAGGTCCTTTCCGCGGTCCTAGGAAGATGAAAGAGAGATTTCGCCTGCGCTATTTGAAAAAACATTTTTGTTTGTGCTATGGTCAATAATCCAAGTTTGAACATCTTTTGAATCCAATTCGGGTATTTGCGGAGCGACATCCATGAAGGGACATCCGTTACACCAGATCATGCACCCCCGCTCGGTGGCCGTCGTAGGGGCCTCGAATGACCATTTTAAGATGGGGAGCATCCAGCTGATCAACCTGCTAGCAGGGAAATACCCGGGGAGAATTTACCCCATCCATCCCCAGCAGGACCCCATCCTGGGCCTGAAGGCCTACCGGAGCGGAAGGGAAATCCCGGAGCCGGTGGACCTGGCCATCGTGACCATCCCCCCCGCCTCCGTTCCAGAGGTCCTGAGAGATCTCGGGGAAAGGGGGGTCAAGAGGGCGATCATCATCTCGGGGGGATTCAGGGAACTGGGAGGGAAAGGTAAGGAACTGGAGGCGCAGATTGTCGAGATTGCCCGACAATACGGGATCCGGTTTCTAGGACCGAACTGCATCGGGGTGGTCAACCCGGCGGTTCCTTTGAACCCCACCATGTACCCGTACACCCACCAGCCCGGAACCGTGGGAGTGGCCTCTCAGAGCGGGACCTACGTAACCCAGATCCTGCCCTTCCTGGCCAAATCCCAGATCGGGTATAGCAAAGCCTTCAGCGTTGGAAATGGCGCTGACCTGGATCTGGTCGATTGCCTGGAATACCTGGGCGGTGATCCCGAGACGAAGGCTATCGCTCTTTACATCGAAGGGATCCATCGGTCCCGGGAGTTTATCCGGGTGGCGTCCGAGGTATCGAAGCGCAAACCGATCGTGGCGCTTTACATTGGAGGAACCGAGGCCGGAGCCCGCTCCGCAGCCAGCCACACCGGGTCCATATCCGGCCCGGATGTTCTCTATGAGGCCCTGTTCAAGCAGTCCGGGGTGATCCGGGCCCATTCCGTGGAGGACCTTTTCGAGTGGGCTTGGGCGCTGGCTTCCCTTCCGATTCCCAAAGGAAAGAACATGGCCATCCTGACCCACTCAGGGGGGCCTGCAAGTTCTCTGGCCGATGCGTGCAACCGCTGCGGGTTGAAGGTTCCCGTTTTCTCTCCAACCCTTCAGTCCAGAATTCGCCAGCTCATCCCCCAAACGGGGTCGTCCTCGAACCCGGTTGACCTGACTTTTTTCATGGATATGAGCGCTCTCATGGAGAAGCTGCCCCAGATCATCCTCGAAGATTCATCCATCGACGGCCTCCTACTCCACGGCATTATAGGGTCGAGCTATGTCCGCTCCATGGAAAACGTAGCCAAGGCCTGGGTCAAGCTCCCGCCGTATGAACAGATGAGGGGGTTTTTCCTGTCCCCCATGGAATCGTTTACCCTTTTGCCGGAGAGGTTCGGCAAGCCGGTTATCGCCTCCTCCTTCCACGAGCGGGAAGATGACGCCGTGGCCTTTGTCCAAGACCGGAGGCTGCCGTGCTACCGTGCGCCCGAGCGGGCGGTCCGGGCCATGGCCGCGCTTTGCCGGTATGCCGAGATCCGTTCCCGGAAATAAACCACAGGAACCAGGATTCAGGACTCAGGATTCAGACGCCGGGGAGAGAAGGCTTTTCCAGGCATTTTGAGTCCTACATCCCGGCTCCTGTATCCTGTTTCCTGAATGTAAGGAAATCTCTTGCCTCTCCTTCCTTTTCGCGTTTATGATTAATAAAAGACTCTCTTCCTGGATACGCCATGGGATTCTATCTGATCAAGCGTCTGCTCCTCATGATTCCCCTCTTCATCGGGATCACGATCATTTCTTTCGGGGTCATCCATCTGGCTCCGGGTTCTCCCATTGACATGGCCACCGACCTGAACCCCAAGGCAACGGCCGAGGTTAAAGAAAGGATGCGGGTTTTCTATGGCCTGGACAAGCCTCTGCATGTCCAGTATTGGAATTGGATGAGCCGGCTGGTGACCCTGGACTTCGGCAATTCTTTTTCCCCGGACGGGAGGAAGGTGTCGGACAAGATCCTGGAAAGGCTTCCCATCACCATCTTCCTCAATGTGGCCTCCTTGGCGATTATCCTTCTGGTGGCCATCCCTCTCGGCGTTCTCTCGGCGGCCTATCAGCATACTCTTTTCGACAAGGTGACGACCGTCCTGGTCTTCATCGGCTTTGCCGTTCCCCATTTCTGGCTGGCCCTTCTATTGATGATCCTTTTTGGGGTACAGCTGGGCTGGCTCCCCATTTCGGGGTTGAAATCCTTGAACTACGAGTACCTTCCCTTTGCTACCCAGGTTTGGGACCGGATCAGCCATCTGATCCTTCCCATCTTTATCTCCGCCTCGGGGGGATTGGCCGGGCTCTCCCGCTACATGCGTTCCAATATGCTGGAAGTCATCCGCCAAGATTACATCACCACCGCCAGATCCAAGGGGCTTTCCAGTCGAACGGTGATCTTCAAACATGCCCTGCGGAATGCCCTTCTGCCGGTCATCACCATCCTGGGCCTATCCATCCCGGGGCTCATCGGGGGCAGCGTCATCTTTGAGACCATCTTCGCCATTCCGGGAATGGGTCAGCTTTTTTATGCCAGTGTCATGGCCCGAGACTATCCGACCATCATGGGGATCCTGGTGATCGGAGCGGTTCTCACCCTGGTAGGAAACCTGGTCGCCGATTTATCTTATGCGCTGGCCGACCCGAGGATCCGGCAGACATGAAAGCGATCAACCCTCCTTCCCTGACCGCTCTCTAGGCCAAGACGGAGGACTGGGAAAAAAGGATGCGGGAAGAAAAAAGAACCAATGCCGGGAAGACCGGGCAGGAAACCCTGAGCCTCCTCTTCTGGAAGAGATTCCAGAAGAACAAGTTGGGTCTTCTGGGGGCCTTCATCGTTCTTTCCCTGTTCGTCGTAGCGGTGTTCGCTCCCTGGATTGCTCCTTACGATCCCGGCCAGATCCGGATTAAAAGGGTGCTGGAGGAGCCCGGCGCGGAGCATCTCTTCGGAACGGATCCCCTGGGGAGGGACGTCTTCAGCCGCATGATCTGGGGCTCTCGAATCTCTCTCCTGGTGGGATTCGTGGCCGTGGGGATCGCCACGGCGATCGGGATCTTCCTGGGCGCTCTGGCCGGCTACTACGGCCGGTGGATCGATAGCCTGATCATGCGCTTCGTGGATATCATGCTCTGTTTCCCCACCTTTTTCCTGATCCTGGCGGTGATCGCCCTGCTGGAGCCAAGCATCTGGAATATCATGATCGTCATCGGGGTGACCAACTGGATGGGCGTGGCCCGTCTGGTCCGGGCTGAGTTCCTGAGCCAAAAGGAGAGGGATTATGCCGTGGCGGAAAGAGCCCTGGGGGCCAAGGATTTCCGGATCATCTTCCGGCACATTCTTCCCAACGCCATGGCGCCCGTTTTGGTTTCCGCCACCCTGGGGATAGCCGGGGCCATTCTCACCGAATCGGCCCTCAGTTTCCTGGGGATCGGGGTTCAACCGCCGACTCCGAGCTGGGGGAACATTTTGACTGCGGGCAAAGATAACATCGACATCGCCTGGTGGCTTTCTTTCTACCCGGGGATGGCGATTCTGGTCACGGTGCTGGGTTACAACCTCCTGGGGGAGGCGATCCGGGATTCCATTGATCCGAGATTAAAATAACGAAAAGGCTCGAGGTCCGAGGCACGAGGCACGAGGCGAAAGCAAAGGGCAAGGAAACTGAATTAGGGGCCAAGGCCGAAGTCAAGGGAGAAAAAAATTTTTTCTTGAGTTTTGATCCTGAATTCTAACCCGCAGTGTTTGAACTTCTTCCCGGCATAAACGAGGTGGAATATGTCTGATAAGGATATCGTCATCATTGGTGCGGGTCCGGGCGGTTACGTGGCCGCGATCAAGGCCGCCCAGCTGGGGGGGAAGGTAACCCTGGTGGAGAAAGAAGAACTCGGGGGAACCTGCCTGAACTGGGGGTGCATGCCCACCAAGGCTCTGCTGCATGGAGTCGAGATCCTGGAATTGCTGGANNGTGGGCGGGGTTTCGGGACTGATGAAAGCCAACGGGGTTGAGGTGATCAAAGGAGCGGCCAAGCTGATTTCTCCCCGGATGGTGCAGGTGGTGGACGAGAAAAACCAAAGCAGTTCTTACCGGGCGAGAAAAATCATCCTCGCCACGGGATCGGTCTCGGCCCCGCTTCCCATCCCGGGCGCTCAGCTTTCGGGAGTCATCGACAGCACCGGGGCTCTGAAATTGACCCGGGTTCCGGAGTCCATGGTGATTATCGGGGCCGGCCCGATCGGTCTCGAGTTCGGAACGATCTTCTCCGCTTTAGGATCCAAGGTTACTCTACTGGAGCTCCTGCCCCAGATTCTTCCGAGTGAGGACGAAGAGGTGGCCTCCGCCCTGGAAAAATCTTTGAGACATTATAAGATCAAGATCCTGACGGGGTCCCAGGTCAAGGGGATCGAAGAGTCGGCAGGGGGAAAACTGCGGGTTTCGGCGGCTACCGGTGAAGGGGAGAAGACGCTGGAAGCGGAGGTCGTCCTGTTGGCCGTGGGAAGGAAGCCTAACCTGGAAGGCCTGGGCCTTCAGGAAACGGGGGTTCGTTTCGGCAAAAAAGGGATCGAGGTGAATTCCCGGATGGAAACGAATATCCCGGGAGTCTACGCCGTCGGGGATGTGACCGGACAGTGGCTCCTGGCCCATTTTGCCTTTGCCCAGGGTGAGGTGGCTGCGGAGAATGCCGTGGGCCGGGAAGCGCAACTGGACAGCCTGGCGGTTCCGAGGTGCGTGTACACCCTTCCGGAAGTGGCCTCGGTGGGACTGACCGAGAAAGAGGCCAGGGAAAAAGGATACGAAATCAAGGCGGGAAGATTTCCTTTCTCGGCCAACGGCAAAGCGACCGTCCTGGGGGAACGAACCGGGTTTGTAAAGATCGTATCGGAGGTCAAGTATGGAGAGATCCTGGGCGTGAATATATTCGGCCCCCATGCGACCGACCTGATCGGAGAAGCGGTCCTGGCCATGACTCTGGAGGGAACGGCGCAGGACATCGCCCGGGCGATCCACCCCCATCCTACCCTCACGGAGGCCTTGAAGGAGGCCGCCCTGGATGTGGACGGGCTTTCCCTGCATATCCCACCCCGGAAAAAGGGATAGGAGATTGCGGATTTCAGATTGCAGATTTAAGATTTCAGATTTAAATCTGTCTTTTTAAAATCTGCAATCTTAAATCTGCAATCCAAAAGGAGTGAACATGGAATTCCCCACTTTGATGCAGCCATTTCGGCTGAAGAACCTGACCCTGCGAAACCGGATTGTCATGGCTCCCATGCTCTCCCGGCTCTGCGACCCGGACGGGATCGTCTCTCCTAAGCTCATCGACTATTACGCCGAGCGGGCCAGAGGAGGAGCGGGCCTGATCATCGTGGAGTATTGTTATATCGATGAAAAAGAAAGCAAGGCCAACCAGGGGCAGCTGGGGGCCTATTCCGATCAACTCATCGCCGGGCTCGGGGATCTGGCGGAGGTCATTCAGGAGTGGGGGGCCAAGGCGATCCTGCAGATCTGCCATGGGGGCCGCTCCACCTCGGCCCGGTACATGGGGCGCCAGCCCATCGCCCCCTCCGCCATGCCCGGCTACACCGGGGAGATGGCCCGGGAGATGACCCAGGAGGAAATCGAGGCCGCGATAGAATCCTTCGCTGAAGCCGCCCGGAGGGCCAAGACTGCGGGCTTCGATGGGGTGGAGCTTCACGGAACCCACGGGTACCTCATGGCCCAGTTTCTCTCTCCGTACACCAACCGGAGGACGGACAGCTATGGGAAAGACCGGGGGCTTTTTGCCCTGCAGACCCTGGAGCGGGTCCGAACCAAGGTAGGGTCCGAATACCCGGTGGGCTACCGGATGAGCGGGGAGGAATTCATCGAAGGGGGGATCACCCTGGAGGAATCCCGGACCTTTGCCCGCAGAATGGAAGAAAAGGGCATCGACTACCTCCATGTTTCCGGGGGAATCATCGAGGTTGGAGAACACTTCGTGATCCCTTCGTACTATCCTAAAGGTTCCTTGGTTCGTTTGGCTGAAGGGATCAAGCAGGGGGTGAAGGTGCCCATCATCGCCGTGGGGGCCATCCATGATCCACGTCTGGCCGAAGAAACTCTGCAAGGTAAACGGGCCGACCTCATCGCCATGGGACGGGCCTTGATCGCCGATCCCGACCTGCCCGGGAAAATTCAATCCGGGCGGATAGAAGACATCCGGACTTGCCTGCGCTGCAACGAAGGATGCATTTCGCGGGTCCGGCAGGGAAAGACGCAGAGGTGTGCGGTCAACGCTGAAGTGGGACGGGAACGGACGCTCAGAATCCATCCGGCGGCGAAGCCCAAGCGGGTGTGTGTAATCGGGGGCGGGCCTGCGGGAATGGAAGCGGCACGCGTTCTGGCCTTAAGAAAACACCGAGTTACCCTGGTTGAAAAGGAGAATGAGCTGGGGGGGCTTCTGCGCTATGCGTCGGTCCCTGATTTCAAGGATGAGCTGCGCAGGTTTCTCCAATACCTGAAAACTCAGGTCAAAAAATCGGGAGTGGAAATCCTGCTGGGCCGCCCGGCAACCCTGGATATGGTGAAAAGCCTAAACCCGGACGCAGTGGTTTTAGCTGCCGGCTCAACCATGCCGATTCCACAGATCCCGGGAGGGAACAAGCCTTTTGCGTCCACCGCCCTCGATTTGCTCTCGGGCAAATTCCATCCCGGAGATCACGTGCTGGTGGCCGGCGGGGCGGCCATGGGGTGCGAAGTTGCCGTCCACCTGGCGACTCAGGGAAAGAAAGTCACGCTCGTAGAAATGGTGAACGGCCTGGCCCTGGACTTAGAGTCGCGTTCCCGCGTGGCTCTTCTACAGTTGCTGAAGGAAGGTGGAGTCTCGACGCTTCTCAACTATAGATTGGAAAGGATCGAAGAAGGGAGCGCCATGCTTTCCGACGGAAGCGGGAACCAAAAAAAAATAGCGGTTGATTCGGTCATCCTGGCTCTGGGACTCAAGGCGAACCAGGAAATGCTGGGGCCCCTGAAAAAGAACTTCCCCGAAATTCAGGTCATCGGCGACTGCCTGGAGCCGCGGAAGATCTACCAGGCCATTCACGAGGGAGCGTTTGCGGGAAGAGCGATTTGACCAGCAAAGAGCATAGGGCAGAGAGCATAGAGGCAGAATTTTTTTTACTCTTTGCCCTATGCTCTCTGCTCTTGGCCATAGAAAGGAGAAATATTCATGGGTGAAATTCGAAATGTGACCGTTGTCGGTGCGGGAACCATGGGGCACTCGCTGGCCCAGGTCTTTGCCCAGGGGGGATGCAACGTATGGCTGAATGACGTCAAGGAGGGAATTCTGGAAAGGGGCAAAAAGCTGATTGCTTCGAACCTGGATACCCTCATCGAGCTGGAGGTCGTGGAAAAAGGCCAGAAAGGGCCGATCCTCGACCGGATCCGGACGACCGTTAAATTGGAAGAGGCGGGGAAGAAAGCGGATTTCGTCATCGAAGCGATCATCGAGGATGAACCGGCCAAAAAAGAGATGTTCAGCAGGCTCGACAAAATCTGCCCGCCCGGAACCATCTTGGCCAGTAATACCTCTTACATGGATATCTTTAAATTCGTGGAGACCCGGCGGCCGGACAAGGTCCTCATCGCCCACTGGTTTGCCCCGCCCCACATCGTGCCGCTGGTCGAGATCGTGCGGGGTCCCCAGACCTCGCAGGAGACGGTGGATACGGTCAAAGCACTGATGCTCAAAATGGGGAAAAAACCCATCGTGATTTCCAAGTTCCTTCCGGGTTTCATCGGCAACCGTCTCCAGAGCGCCCTGGGGAATGAAGTGCTTCACCTCCTGGACAACGGCTATGCCACTCCCGAAGATATTGATACCGCCACCAAGGCCAGCTTCGCCCTGCGCATGCCGATCCTCGGACTGGTCAAGAGGATGGATTTCACCGGGTTGGATCTGAGCCAGAAAATCATCAGCAATGCCATTTATAAAATTCCTCCCCAGCGAACGAAATCGAAGAGCGTGGACAACCTGGTGGAGAAGGGGAAATTAGGGGTCAAGACAGGGAGCGGATTCTACGAATATGGCGGACGATCCACGGAAGAAATCATGAAAGAACGGGACATCAAACTGATCAAGCTGAGAGAGTTTTTGAAGAAAATGGGAGAACTCTAAGACAGCACGGTAGTGCTGCCGTGCTGCGGTTCTGCAGTTCTGCCGTTAATTTCAGTACGGCAGCACTGCAGCACCGCGGTACCGGAATATTTTTTAAGGTTTTTAACATGCTCGTCGATTCTCATGCCCATTTGGAAATGAAGGACTTCGACCGGGACCGGGAACGGGTGATCGCCCGGGCTCGGGAAGCCGGGGTGGATTATATCGTCACCGTCGGTACGACCCTTCCGGACATCGAAAAAGCCCTGCAGATCGCCGAAAAAAACTCTTCCGTCTATGTCGCCCTGGGCATTCATCCCCACGAAGTCAAGGACATCGGCGGTGGGGATTATGATGCCTTGAGGGAATTCGCCCGGGAGAAAAAGGTGGTGGCCTTCGGGGAGATCGGGCTGGATTTTTTCCGGAACCATTCCCCCCGCGAGGTCCAGCTGGAGCGATTCCGGGAGCTCTTGCGGTTGGGCAAGGAACTTCGACTCCCGATTATCATTCACGATCGGGAGGCTCACGAAGAGACTCTGCGCATCCTGGAGGAAGAGAAGAATGGGTCATGGAAAGGAGTTTTCCACTGCTTCTCAGGGGATACGGAGATGGCCCGAAGAGTCATCCAAATGGGGTTCTACCTCTCCATCCCCGGGACCGTAACCTTCAAAAAATCCACCCTTCAGCAGGAAGTGGTCCGGCGCATTCCTTTGGAAAGAATCCTCCTGGANNACAGCGGAGAAAGTGGCGGAATTAAAGGGGCTCAGCCTTGAAGACGTGGCCCGCATCACCTCCCTGAATGCCAACCTGCTCTTCGGGGTAGGGGAAGAGGTTCCCAAAGGAAAGATTGCCTATCCCATCCGGAATTCCCTGTACTTGAACATTACCAACCGCTGTTCCAATCGTTGCACTTTCTGCTGGAAAAATGCATCTTTTGTGGTCAAAGGGCATGACCTGGAGCTGTCTCGTGAACCCGATGCCCGGGAGATCCTGACGGCCGTCGGGGAACCGAAAAAATACGGTGAAATCGTCTTCTGCGGATTCGGAGAGCCGCTGCTCCGGCTGGATCTGGTCAAGACCGTTGCTGCGGAGCTCAAGAAAGAGGGGGCGAAGATCCGGATCGATACGGACGGGCAGGCGAACCTGGTCTACGGGCGGAACATCCTGCCGGAAATGAAAGGACTGGTCGACGCGGTATCCGTAAGCCTGAATGCGGAGAACGCCCAGAAGTACCACCGCCTCTGCCGCTCTCCTTTCGGGGAAAAGGGTTTCGAGGGAGTCCTCGATTTCCTCCGGGAGGCCAAGAAGGTCATTCCCGAGGTGACGGCGACCGCATTAACCATGCCGGGAGTGGATCTGGAGGCGTGCCGAAAGCTAGCCGAGGAAGAGCTGGGGGTGAAATTCAGACCCCGGGCTTATGATGAGGTGGGGTGAACGGAATTAGGGGCGAAGAAAAGAAAGGGAAGAGGACTATGAATCTCATCAGGGGTACAGCTTTTTTCATCATCGTAGTCCTGTGCGGAGCCGGGGCTTTGGCTTCCGAGGAAAAAGGGATCCTGGTAGTGGATCGTTTTTCGTCGGCGGCGAACGAGAAAGGAATTCCTCAGGGCTGGGCTCAGGAGAAGGATCTTGGGCCTCAATCCAAAATCTCCGTGGGGCAGGAAAAGGACGTCCATTTCGTTCATCTCTTGAGCGTAAATGACGCCTTTGGAATCAAGAAGGAATTCACTTTCGATATCCGCAAATATCCCTATCTAACATGGAGGTGGAAAGCCACCCTCCTTCCCAAAGGAGGGGACATCCGGAAGCGGGAGACGGATGATCAAGCCGGGCAGATCTACGTCCTCTTTCCAAAGTTCCCGGCCATGGCCAACACCCGCTCCATGGGGTACATCTGGGACACGGTGACTCCTGTGGGCACCCCCGGCACGAGCACGGCCTACAGCAAGATGAAATACATGGTTTTGCAAAGCGGAGCGGAAAAGCTGGACCAGTGGATTTGGGAAACACGGAACGTGTTCGAGGACTACAAGAAATACTTCCAAGAAGACCCCCCCCAAGCAGGGGGAGTTCTTCTCTACATCAATACCCAACATACCCAGAGCTCGGGGGAGATTTGCTACGGAGACATCTTTTTCTCCGTCCAACCTCCAAAGGATCTGAAGTAACCGGAATCCCCTTGCCCGGTCTTCCTGCCCCGGGTCAGATGATCCCGACGGAGGGCAAGGGAGCCGGGATGTTTTTGATTTCTGCCCCGGCGGCCCAAAAAAGTCGTGGCAAAGGGGGTAATATTCGATACAATATTTTATAGCCCTGCGGGAAGCACTCTTGTATTCCAGCAGGATGATTTGAGGGGACTCGCTCCTTCGGTTGTTTTTTCCGACCTTTTCCAAGCCATTTTTATCGTCAAAGGAGGTGAAGATGGGAGGCCTTGACTTCAGCGCGGATGAGATTTTCGAGATGGCCCAGCAGATCGAGAGAAACGGGGCCCGGTTTTACCGGAAGGCGGCTTCCGGGGCCAAGGCGGCGGGCAGCGCCCCCTTCTTCCTGAAGCTGGCGGCGATGGAAGAAGGCCACGAGAAAGTGTTCGCCCGCATGCGGGGAGAGTTAACCGCGGCGGAGCGGGGAAAGAGGACCTCTGACCCGGAGAATCAAGGACCGGCCTACCTGCGAGCCTGGGCAGACAGCCAGGTCTTCGATGTCCGCAACGATCCGGCGGAGCGAATCACCGGCAGGGAGGGGCCCGAAGATGTTCTAAGGATGGCCATCGGCCTGGAAAAGGACTCCATCGTATTCTACACGGGGATGAAGGATGCGGTGCCGGAGAGATTGGGCAGGGCCAGGGTCGATGAGATCATTCAGGAAGAAATGGGGCACATCGGGCTCTTGAGCAGGGAACTGCAGACTCTGGGCCACCAGATGCTGTAGGAGTCCGGCAGGGAAAGCGTCTTCTGGCCGTTCGTTACCGACGGCTGCCTGAAAGGCTGAAAAGAAGAAAATCCGAAAGGAGAAAAGGATATGAAAAAGTATGTCTGCAATATTTGTGGTTATGTTTATGACCCCGCGGTGGGAGATTCGGAAAGCGGGATCAAGCCGGGGACTCCTTTTGAAAAGCTGCCCGCGGATTGGGTCTGCCCGGTTTGCGGGGCTTCCAAGTCCGATTTTTCTCCCGAACAATAATCCCAAAGCTTTTCCCCTTTCGCTGCCGTCTTCTCCCTCCACCCCGCCGTGAAACGGGGCTAGGAGGATGTCTGAAAATCCCCCAGACCCCTCCCCCTCGACCGGGGGGGAGTCCTCTCCTGGGAGATTGTGCCCACTAACTTTGAGCCATTCGAAAAGGAGGATCTGGATTCCCTACCGGGCGGCCCACCGCGGTTTGGGAGATCCTTCAAGGAAAAGGGATCGACCTCGAATTTCTTCTATCCCGAAGCCTCCTCTCGCCGGCGACCTGCTGCCTGGTCAACCCCGACGGGGAGAAGACCGTAGAGAAGGCCTTTCAAACGGTAAAGGAATTGTCGGTAAGATTTCGCCAGAAACATAAGCCTTAGGGTTCCAGGGTTTCAAGGGTCAAGGGTCCGGGCAAACCCGGGGAGAGCTCGGGCTGTTTTTACCCCTCGGCCCCTTAAATCCTTGACCCCTTGAACCCAGCAGTGCGGGGAGGTTTCCATGGCCGAGGCAGGCAAGAGGCCGCCAAAGCATAATCATCTCATCCACGAGAAAAGTCCCTACCTCCTGCAGCATGCGGAGAATCCGGTGGACTGGTATGCCTGGGGCGAGGCCGCCTTTCAGCGGGCCAAGGCGGAAGACAAACCCATCTTCCTCTCCATCGGGTACGCCACCTGCCACTGGTGCCATGTCATGGCCCACGAATCCTTCGAGGACGGGGAAGTGGCCGGCCTTCTGAACCAGTCCTTCGTGTCCATCAAGGTAGACCGGGAAGAGCGGCCGGATGTGGACCAGATTTACATGTCCGTATGCCAGGCTCTGACCGGACAGGGTGGATGGCCTCTTTCCATCTTCATGACCCCCGAGGGGAATCCCTTCTTTGCCGGCACCTACTTTCCCAAGTCGGGCCGGATGGGGTTGATGGGTTTTACCGACCTGTTGCAGAGGATCGCCACTCTCTGGCGGGAGGATCGGGAAAAGATCCTACAGAGCAGCGGAGAGATCCGGCAGGCCCTGCAGAGGGAGGATCACCGGGCGTTTGCGGAACCTTCGCTGGACCTGGGGGTCCTCAAAAAAGGGTATGCTCAGCTGGAGCGGACTTTTGACGAGAAGTGGGGAGGGTTTGGGAGCGCTCCCAAGTTCCCGACCCCACATCATCTCACCTTCCTTCTTCGTTGGTTCCGCAGAAGCGGAGATCCGCAGGCCGGGAAGATGGTGGAAAAAACACTGGACTCCATGCGCCAGGGTGGGATTTTCGATCAACTAGGCCTCGGGTTCCACCGCTATTCCGTGGATGAAAGATGGCTGATCCCCCATTTCGAGAAGATGCTGTACGATCAGGCCCTGCTGGCGATGGCTTATGTGGAGGCCGGACAGGCCTTGGGTAAGAAGGAATGCCTGGTGGTGGCCCGGGAGATCTTTGCCTATGTACTGCGAGACATGACCTCTTCCGAGGGCGGATTTTATTCGGCCGAAGACGCGGACAGTGAAGGCCACGAAGGGCGGTTCTATGCCTGGAAGACGGAGGAGGTGAAGAAGCACCTGGGAAAAGAGGAAGGGGACCTCTTTTGCCGGTTTTACGGGATCAGCCCGGAGGGAAACTTCGAGGACGGCGCGAGCATTCTTCATATTCCCCAGCCCCTCCCGGCTTTTGCGCAAAGGGAGAAAATGCCGGAGGAGGAGCTGGAAGCCGTTCTGCGAAGGGGACGGGAGAAGCTCTACCCGGTGAGGGAGAAAAGGGTTCATCCCCTCAAAGACGACAAGATTCTCACCTCCTGGAACGGCCTGATGATCGCCGCTTTGGCTAAAGGGGCCCAGGCCATGCAGGACCCGGCTTTTTCCGGGGTGGCCGGGCGGGCGGCGGATTTCATCCTGGGTCAAATGCGTACTCCCCAGGGGCGGCTCTACCGGAGATACCGGGAGGGAGAAGTGGCCATCCCCGGATTCCTTGAGGACTATGCCTTTCTGGTCTGGGGGTTGATTGAGTTATACGAGGCAACCTTTCAAGTCCGATACTTGGAAGAGGCCGTTCATCTCAACCAGATGATGATTGAATATTTCTGGGACGAAGAGAGGGGAGGGTTCTATTTCTCCGGACGGGAAAATGAAACCCTCATTACCCGCCCCAAGGAACTGTACGACGGGGCCACCCCCTCGGGAAACTCGGTGGCCGCCCTGAACCTCCTGCGCCTGGCGAGGATGACCGGGAAAACGGACCTGGAGAACAAGACCGAGCGTCTTCTGGGCGCTTTTGCCGCGGCGGCGGCCGAAGCCCCCATGGCCTTCACCCAGTTTTTGAACTTCCTGGATTTTTATCTGGGACCCAGCCAGGAGATCGTCCTTGCCGGGGACCCGAATTGGGAAACGAGCCGGGCCATGGGGGCCGAAATCCAGCGGAGGTTCCTTCCCAACAAGGTCCTCTTGTTCCGGCCTGAGGGCGAGGCGGGGAAAAGACTGGCCGCCCTGTGTCCTTTCGTCGAAGGGATGCACGCCGCCGATCAAAAGGCCACGGTGTATCTCTGCGAAGGGTATGCCTGCAAAACCCCCCTGACGGATCCGACGGCTCTTACGTCGGCCCTACGGTGACCGTAGAATGGTGAAATTCAAGAAACTCATCCGCAACCGGGATTTTCTTCTGATGATGGCCCTGGTCCTGGGGTTATGCTGGGGGCAGGGGGCCCGGTGGACGCAGGCAGCGGTACTCCCCTCCCTGGCTGTGGTAATGACTCTGGCCACGATGGGGGTTCCGGGCGCCATCTTTCTGTCCCCCCGAAACTTGATCGTGCCCGCCTTCATCGGGATCGCCTTGAATTACGGTGTCCTGGGGGGCGTGCTTCTGGGGATGAGCCGTTTCCTGATTACCGAGCAGGCCCTGGCGGACGGTTTCGTCATCATGGCCGCCGTTCCTCCGGCCGTGGCCGTGATCCCCTTCAGCGCCATCTTGAACGGAAATCAGACTCTGGCCCTGATCGGGACCCTGGGGTGTTACCTGGCGTCCCTCATCCTCACCCCTCTCATCGCCAACTGGTTCCTCGGATCTTCTTTCGGAGACCCGGCGAAGATCATAACCATCATGTTCGAGCTGATCCTTCTCCCCCTGGCCCTTTCGCGGGTCCTGATCTGGTTGAAATGGGTCAAGAGGCTGGAACCCTGGAAAGGAACGATCACCAACTGGAGCTTCTTTTTGATCGTGTTCACGATCATCGGCTTGAACCGGCATTTATTCTTCGAACGTCCCGCGGCTCTCGTCCTTCCCGCCCTGATCGCCCTGGCCAGCACCTTCCTTTTGGGGTTGGTGATTGAAAAACTCGGCCGGAGCTGGGGGGCGGACCCCCAGACCATCACCACCATGGTTTTGCTGGGAACCCATAAGAATACGGGGTTGGCGGCGGGCCTGGCCCTGACCCTCTTCAGCGAAAAAACCGCGGTGCCCGCCACCATTACGACGATCTTTATGCTGGTATACATGATCTGGCTTAGCTTCCGCCGGCGCTCGCTGGATTGACCGCGCGGAGGGGATGGAATTCTTGTCACCGAGCGATCGGGAATCCCGCCCTGGCGGATCGCTGCATGATGAAAGCTGTCCTTGGGAGGAGAAAATGAAGAAATGGAAATGTACCATCTGCGGGTATATTCACGAAGGGGACCGACCGCCCGATGTCTGCCCGGTCTGCGGGGCCCACAAGTTCCAATTCATTCTCTACGAGCCTCTGCCGATGACGGTGGAAAAGAGGCTGAGAGAAGCCTTT
>PMCE01000339.1 GCA_003154025.1 Syntrophaceae bacterium | reverse complement strand
ATCTCCTCCATCGGTACAGGGCACATTATGTGCCGGTCGAGAACGAGCAAGTACTGCGCTAAAAAAAAACGCACCACGTTCATGGCGCACTTATTGGTTGAAAGCTACCCCTTTTTGAAATGTCTGTCAATCGCCTCTTACAGGAAGTAACCTACCGAGGGTCCCTGCCTTTGAAGGCCGTCCTTGGCGATTCACCGGAACTCACGGCATGGTGAATGAATCGGTCATCTAAGGTATTCTCCCTGACGGACTTGACAGGCTTCGAGGGATTTGAGGTATTGTCCTTGCTAGGGTCCGGGCCGGCGATGAAGTCGGGTTGGGGAGGTTCCATCTGAACCGGTGGGTGAGTGCCGCGTCCTTTTAAAATAGTGTTTCATCAGCTCGTCGACCCATGCGGGAACGGCCGCTGAATCGACCCTGTCGTATTGAGGATAGTATGGCTTGAGGTCAATCACCGGGGTGCCGTCGATGGCGTCGAGACCCCGCACCGTGATGTCGTTCTCTCCCACGGAAAGGATTTGCCCGGCCGTGACCCCAAGAGGATTCGGACGGTCTTTGGCCCGCTGGGAGAATATGCCGACCTTGGGCATGTGTTCGAGGCCGCGGGGCCGGCGCTGGAGGTGCCGAGCCGGGTCGAAGGAGGCTTTATGGAGGTAGGTGACCACAATAACATGGGAAAATTCGCCGAGGCCGAGAAGGCCGGGGCCCAATTCTGGCTTTAGAACGATCCTGGATGTGACCGACCCCCAATTTTCGTCCACCGGCTCCTTTACTGGCGACTCCACGACCCCGATGGCTTTCAGAAGGAACCCTTCAAACATGGTGCGCTCCTTTTTCCGGAATTTTGTCGGGGGCATGGCGTTGTGGCTGCTCCGGGATAATCCTGCAGGGGGGTTATAAAAGGGACGCGGTTCCGGTGCATCGATAATAAAATAAGTGATGCTCTAGAATTCGGGTAACACTTTAGCGCTTTGAAAAGGCCTTGCCAGAAATCCCTCCCGCCCTCCCTTTTTCAAAGGGAGGAGAGCTTTGGGGGATTCGATGGAGAATCCCCTACACTTTTTCCCCCTTTGGAAAAGGGGGATGAAGGGCGATTTAACGGCTTTTCAAAAGGCTAAACTGTTACGAATTCGGGAATTTTCAAAATTACGCGCCCTGGTCCCCCAAAGGCTTCGTCCCTTCATCCCGGTCCGAACGCTCCGAAATTCCCCCTTGCCCTCCCATCAGCGGAATGGGATTCCCCGGATACCCCATTTCTCCAGAAGTCACTTCTTGAACGACATATTGTAAATAAATATTTTTTCGTCCGGGCGGGGGGCCCAGTTCAGACGCGCGCTGACCCCATAGAGGTCGATTTGTTCATACATAAAAGCGAAGGGGACTTCCTCTTTGACGATCCGGCAGGCCTCGGAATAAATTTTCAGGCGTTTGGCCTTATCCATGGTGGACCGNNCCCTGTTCAATTAAGTCATCCAGACTGGTGTTGGAATAATGGGATAAGATTTGATCGGTTCGTAACAGGGGGAAGAAAGTCCCATCGGCATCCATGGTGGCTCCGCCCCACCCCAGGAGATAGCTGGGCCCGGCTTTCCGGCTGTACGTCAGGTTCATGTAAGTGCCCCATTCAATGATTTTGACCCTGGCATTGATGCCGATTTTCTGAAGGTCGCCAGCCACAGCTTCGGCCACTTCCTTGTCATTCAAATACCGGCCGCTCGGCGAATTGATCGTCAGGTCAAACCCCTGAGAGTACCCAGCCTCGGCCAGCAGCTGTCTAGCTTTCTCCGGACTGTAAAGATAAGGTTTGACTCCGGGATCGTAACCGAAGTGATACTTCGTAAGAGGCATTCCCAGGCGAACTCCATTTCCCTCCAGAATCTTTTTAATGATCGTATCCACATCCACGGCCTGGGCGATCGCCTGGCGTACCCTTTTATCGGCCACCGGTCCCCCGTGGAGAGTATCAAAGCCCATATATATGATCCGGGCGCCGGGAATTTTGGCTACCGTGGAACGTCCTTTCCAATCCATGACCCGGGAAAGGTGCGGGGGAATATTCACGACGAGGTCCAGCTCCTGAGTCTGCAGACCTGCCACCCGGGTGGTAGCTTCAGGGATCGGACGAAAGATGACTTTCTTGTTTGGGGGAGCCCCTTTCCAGTAATTTTCATTGGCCTCCAGGACCAGATGGTCATCTTTCACCCAGCGGACAAATTTATATGGACCGGTCCCGACCGGGTTGCCGATGATGTGATTTTTCCCTTTTTCCTGAACGTACTTGGGGGGCATGATGGCGCCGATATGGCTCAGTTGGGCATCCAGGTAGGGATAGGGCTTCTTGGTAATGATCCTTACGGTGTAGTCATCGATGACCTCAACCCGGTCGAGGATTCCTTGGAGAGTGGTCTGCTTGAGCTTGTTCTTGGGGTCGTTGATTCTCTCCAGGCTGAATTTCACCGCGGCGGCGTTGAAATCTTCGCCGTTATGGAATTTCACTCCCTTCCGGAGAGAAAACTCCCAGGTGGTGGCGTTGATAATCTTCCATGAAGTGGCCAGCAAAGGCTGAATTTTCATGTCATCGGATCGGACGAGAAGGGTTTCATAAATGTTGATCAGAACGCAGAAGGCAGGCATTTCAAAATGATCTTGGGGGTCCAAGGTTGTTGGGTCCGTCCCTTGGGCGATCAGGACCGTGTCCTTCGGAGCGGCCAGGAGCGAGCCGTAACCCAAAAGAATCATCAGGACGATTACCGCTGAATAAATTTTCGCCTTCATCTTGTACCCTCCTTGGACCTTTTT
Organism: Syntrophaceae bacterium; assembly: GCA_003154025.1. The sequence goes on along the minus strand of PMCE01000339.1, from coordinate 3,158 downwards.
GGTAAGGGATCTTCTCCGAATCCTCGCTTGGCTCCTCATCCGGAAGCCTGACAGATGATTGATATTCCTCTGAAATAACAAGGAACAATATGAAAGTGGATTGTATTTTATAAAAAAAAGCTGGTCAACGTAAATAGGATTCTTGCAGGAGAACTTGCAGGAAGTTTTGCTTACGCCTAACCCGCCATAGCCGGAACCAACCAGGGTGCTGTGGGAGGGGCCCTATGTGGCCGCCCACAAGATGGGCAACCATCACGCGCTTCGGATGATGGCCCTTGCAATGGGTGATCATTTTCCGCATGATTTCTTCCGCAATGGACTTTGCTTTTTCCGCGACTGTGGGCCGGGGAAATAGCCCCTGAAGGGGAGCTGCCGCTCTCCGGTGTTCCGCCGATTATTTATTTTAGTGTCATCAGCTACTCGAAGCTTTATAATCTCATGGAAATGTCACCCAAACTGGCCAAGCTCAGACCATGAGTAATCAATGAAGACCATCCGTTCTCAGGCAATGGTTCTCCTTATGGGACTTTCCCTCATAGCCGGCGCAACCGTCTCCCAAGCGGAAGAAATGACCTCCGTCTCCGGGGCATCCCGGGAGTACTCCCTCCTTGCCGGCTACGGCACAACCCACCGGGGCTTCGGAGAGACCCGGACCCGGGTGCAGACGGTCGATGTGATCGGCCGGTTCGGGTATTTCCTTTCGGATGAGATTGGAAGGGGATGGTATCGGGGACGGCATGAATTGTTTGTGGAGCTGCCGCTCCATCTGGCAGTCGATCCACGAACACGGGCTATGACGGGATTTTACCTGTTGGGGAGCTGGAAGTTCACGGGGCTAAAGGAGAAACGGCTCTATCCCTATGTCTTCGCCGGAGGTGGGGTACTATTCGTCGACCTGGGGCTCCCCACCATGGGGAGCCGGCTCGATTTCTCTTACCAAGGGGGGACCGGCATCCAGTACCTTATCCGCAACGACCTGGCCGTCACCGCCGAATACCGCCTCCACCACATCTCCAATGCCGGCACCGCCAAGCCCAACGAACCTCTTAACTCCAGCAAGATTTTGTTCGGGATATCCCTTTTTTACTGATAAGGGGTGCCATAGTTTTTCCTTCCTTCACCCTTGAAGGCCTTGCCGAAGCCCTTTCCCAGCTTCTTGAACCCCCGCCCGACCTCTTGGCTCCCTATTCCTCCGGCCTAAATTCCAGGAGATAGGATTTCCCCCTCCGAAGTCTTTGGGGTGATTTTTTATCCCCCGATACCGGGTGGGCGGGTTATGATTAGCCTCGATTGGTAATTGACTTTCTCCCGGTGATTCAGTAAATTCTGGCCAGATTGGAGACAGGGGTATCCATGAAAGCCGCCTTGGCCATGTGGAAGAACAGCCGGATGATCATTCTGGTGGCGGTCTGCGCGGCCATCTACGGGGCGGCGCTCATCGCCTTCAAGACGGCAATCCCCCTCATCCCCGGCATCACCGAGCTGCGGGTCGGGCAGATTTTCCCCGTCGCCTTCGGGCTTCTCTTCGGCCCGGCGGGGGCCTGGGGGACGGCCTTCGGCAACTTCATCGGCGACCTCTTCGGGGGAACCCTGGGGCCGGGTTCGATCGCCGGCTTCGCGGGGAATTTTCTCCTCGGCTATCTACCCTATGCCCTGTGGACCCGGCTCTTTCCCTGGGCCCGCTTCACGCGGGAATGGCAGGGCGGAAGTTGGGCCCACCGGCTGAATTATTTCTTCATCGCCTTCATCTCCGGGACGGCCTGCGCCGTGGTCGTCAGCTCCGTGGTGGACGCGCTGGGGATCGTCCCCTATGCCGTTCTTTCCAAAATCATCACGCTCAATAACACGCTGGGCGGCTGGATCGGGTTGATCCTTCTGGTTTCGGTATTCAGGGTCACCAGGGAACAGTTCGGCCTTTTCTGGGCGGAGGTGATGGATGAAGAAGAGATCGGAAAACCCATCGCCGGCTTCTTGGGGGCCTGGCTGGTGGCCATCGCTTCCCTCGCAGGCCTTCTGGGGGGGATGATCCCGGGCGTCCCGGCGAGCACCGCGGGCTGGGTCTGCACCCTATTCATTTTCATCGGATGCATCCTCCTGTAGCCTTTCCAACCGGGCCTGGCCGGCGCCAATTGGATAAAGTAGGGGTCCCGGCCTTGGCGGGATGGCCGCCGCCGAGATGGGCAACCACCACGCGTTTCGCGTGATTGCCCCAACAATTTTGTCGCCATTTTGAGGGCGGCTTCATTCTTAACCGACGAACGTTCCATGCCTATGGCTGTTTCCATCGAAGACCTGACTTTTGCCTACCGGGCCCAGGAGATCCCCGCGCTTCAGCATATCCGGAACGAAATCGATGAAGGCTCCCTGGTCGTAATCCTGGGCCACGGAGGGGCGGGCAAGTCCAGCCTCTGCACCTCCCTGAACGGGATCATCCCCCATTTCTACCGGGGCGCTTACCAGGGGCGGGTGATGGTCAAGGATCTGGAAGTGGCCCGGCACAAGGTGGCGGAATTGTCCCGCCATGTGGGGCTCGTCCTCCAAGACTTTGAGCCTCAGCTCTTTTCCACCAACGTGGAGCTGGAGATGGCCTTCGGCCCGGAAAACCTCCGTCTCCCCCGACCGGAGATCCAGCGCCGAATCGAGACCTACCTGCCTTTCCTGGGATTGGAAGATTTTCGCCACCGGGAGCCTTCCAGCCTTTCGGGCGGCCAGAAGCAGCGCCTGGCCATCAGCTCGGTCCTGACCCTGGAACCGGAGATCCTGGTCATGGATGAGCCCACCACGGACCTCGACCCCCTGGGGCGTGAAGGAGTCATGGCCATCGCCCGGCGCCTGCGGGAGGAGAAACGGACCCTCCTCATCGTGGATTATGACCCGGAGACGGGNNAAAGAGATCCTGGCGAATATCTCCCTCCTCCAATCTTGCGGGGTCAAGGTTCCCGGCCTGATCGAGCTGTTTGCGGAGATGGGGTGGCCGGGAAAACCGCTGGACGTGAGCGAAGCCGTTTCCTCGATTGAAAAGCATAACCTCGCCCGGAAACGCGAACTCCGCTTTCCCATCCTTCCAGGAGCCGGGCCGGAAGGGAGCTGTATCCTGAGGGTGGAGGATCTCGTTTTTACCTATCCGGGCTATGGGTACGAAGCCCTGCGGGGAATCA
>PMCE01000384.1 GCA_003154025.1 Syntrophaceae bacterium | reverse complement strand
AAAATGGAGAAAACGGGAAGCGGTTGGGAACAGATGCAGTTGTTGCGGCGGCTGCTGCGCAATTATTTCAGCGTTTTCGGACTGGTGATCACCCTGGGGACCGTTTTAGCCGCCCTCCTGGCTCCTTTCCTGGCTCCCCACAGCCCGGTGGAGATTTTCCCGGCTCCCATGAGCCCGCCTTCCTCGGAGTTTTTCCTGGGAACGGATTACCTGGGGCGGTGCCTTCTGAGCCGGATCATCTACGGGGCCCAGATTTCCGTGGGCGTGGCAGCCTCTTCCGTGGCCATCTCCTTACTCCTGGGCATTCCCCTCGGACTGGTGGCGGGATACTACGGGGGCGCAGTCGGCGGGGCGATCCTCCGGGGAATGGATATCCTCCTCTCCTTTCCTCTGGTCGTCCTGGCCTTGGGGATCATTGCCATGCTGGGCCCGAGTACGACCAACTTAATCTTGACCATCGGGGTGGTTTACACCCCTACCTTCGTGCGCCTGGTGAACGGTTCGGTACTCTCGTGCAAGGGGAATGAATATGTTCTGGCGGCCAGGGCTTTGGGGTCCAGAGACCTGAGGATTCTATTCTCCCATATCCTTCCCAACATCGTGGCCCCGATCATTGTGCAGGCCAGCCTGACTTTTTCCACGGCCATCCTGGTGGAAAGCGCGCTCAGCTTTTTGGGAATGGGGACGCAGCCCCCGACTCCATCCTGGGGGGCCATGATCTCCGAAAGCCGGACGATGATGGAATTGGCCCCCTGGACGGTGATCTATCCGGGCCTCGCTCTTTCGGTGACGGTGATCGGGCTCAACCTGCTGGGCGACGGACTGCGGGATACCTTCGATCAATTCTTGAAGGATTGAGGGAGCAGGAAGGGATGCAGGCCGGGAAAGAGTTCCCCCGAATTCCTGCGCTTTAGAATCCCCTTGATCCCCGCGGGCAAATTTTGTAGAATCCTTCTGATGATTAGCCGAATTAAGAAAATCGCTTTCGTCGGTTTATTCTTGATGGCCTTCGGGCTTAGCCTTCTCCCTGACGTTTTCGCCCAGGCGCAGGTGGGGGAGAAGGCGCCGGTATTCAGCACGACCACCCTGGATGGCAAGAGAGTGGCTCTGAAAGATTACTGGGAGCAGAAAGGGCACAAGGCCATCGTGCTTTCCTTTTTTGCCACCTGGTGTCATCCCTGCAAGGAAGACCTCAAGTACCTTTATTCCCTTCAGCAGCAACTGGGAAGCCAGGGCTTTCAGGTGCTCACCGTCCTCACCCAGGACTCCTCATCGGACAAGCCGGGGGCGGTGAAAAAATTATTCTCGGACCTGGCCGTCGACCTGCCGGTTCTCCTGGATGAATATGGAATCATCGGCAAGCGCTATGCCGTCACCGCCCTTCCCTGCAATGCGCTCATCGACAAGGATGGAATTTTGCGGGCCAAATACCTGGGGTATAGCGACGCGGTCAAGAAGGACTTCGAAGGGCGGATGAAACCCCTCCTTTCCCCTCCCTGAACCGAAAGCCGAAAGTCGCGAGTCGCAAGTCGCGAGAGCGTAAGGCGATAAGCGTACGGCAATTAGCCGGTCCGCCAGTTCCCACATCACTTGTCACCCATCGGGCTTTTGATATATTTGCCTTTTGCTTTTTGCCCTTTGCCTTGCGCATTTAACCCCTTGCGCCTGACGACTTGCGCCTTGCGGTATTTAACCTTGCGCCTTNNTTCTTTACCCCTCGCGCCCTCGCGACTTGCGTCTTGCGGTCTTAATTTCACTTCATCGAGCTTGAGCGGTGGAGGGCGAAGAGGGCCTTCAAGGCCTTCTCCGGAGAGGGAAATACGGGCACATGCTGATCCTCCAACCATTCCAGGGATTCATGCCGCCCCGGGGGAACTCCTGGCAGCCAGAGGACCATCGGCTTTTTGCTTTTCAGGACCTCGGCAAAAGGATGAAAAAATTCCCGCGGAGCATTCCCTATGCGGGGAGGGAGCTGAATGGCCAGGCCGTCCACGTGCGGGTCTTCCGCCAGCGCCTCCAGGAGGGTAAAGTAAACCTTCCGGGGATCGTGGAATTGGAGGGTAACGCCAAGGTCGAAGGGATTGCCGGAGATGTCCCAGGGAGGAAAGACCCCCTTCAATTTTTCACGGGTTTTGTCCTGGAGGCGGGGAAGGGAAAACCCGGCTTGATGGCAAAGGTCGGTCACCACCACCGCTTCCCCTCCGGGCAAAGTCGCGACGGCCAGGCGGGTCCCCTTCAGACGATAGGGACCGAAGCGCTCCAACGCCCGGGCCAGGTCGAAAAACTCCTCGATGTCCTGGGCCCGGATTCCGCCGGCTTGCTTCAAGGCGGCATCGAACACCAGGTCATTTCCCCGGACGATGACCCCCGTATGGGAAGCGGCCATTTTGGCCCCGGCCTCGGTGCGCCCGGACTTGAGCACGACCACGTGCTTGTGCCGGGAGGCTTCCCGGATGAGCCTCAGAAATTCTCTCCCGTTCCCTTCGATGCTCTCCAGATGAATCGCGATCACCCTGGTTTCGGGATCCCGGGAAAGGTAAGTAAGGGCATCCACCTCGTTGATGTCCATTTTGTTCCCCAGGTCGATGAGCTTGCAGAGGTGAAGGTTGAAGTCGGAAAAAAGCCAGTCCAGCCGGGGTTCGTAAAGGCCGGACTGGAAAATAAAAGAGACCCCTCCGGCCTTTAATCCCTGGACGGGAAAAAAGCTGACGGCGAAACGGGTGCCGGCATTAATCGGGCTCAGGGCGTTCGGGCCGATGGCCCGGGCTCCGTTTTGCCGGAGGAGAAGAGCCATCTCCTTCTGGACTCTCCTTCCTTCCTCCCCCGTTTCCGAAAACCCTCCGGCTACGATGGTAACCCGTTTGATTCCCCTTTCCATGGCCTCCCGCAGAAGACTCGGGGCGAGGTTGTAAGGAACGGCGATGACGGCCAGGTCGATCGGGCCGGGAATGCTTTTCAGGTCGGGATAGGTTTTCAACCCGGCAATCTCGCTCGTCTCCGGGTTTACCGGATAGACTTTTCCCTGAAACCCGAGCTTGGCCAGGTTGCCCACAAGGTTATGGTTGGGGCGTAGGGGATTCCTCGAAGCCCCCACGACGGCCACCGACGCGGGGTAAAAAAAGCTCTCCAGAAAATGGCGCTCTCTTTTTTCCATATTTCCCTTTAACCCTCGAAGAATCTAGTCGCCGATTCCAATCATGATTAAATCGTCTTTCCCCTTGAAGCTTGGGCCTTGCACCTTGAGCCTGTTTTATTAGATTCAGTGGCAAAATGCAAGCCCCCTTAGAATTGCGCATTGCGCATTCTGAATTGCGAATTGGTGAATGCGGATTGAAGATGGCTAAATGTCGGTGCCAAAAGGGAAGAGCGAAGCTCGGAAAAACATTGAGTTCCAAGCATCTTATGGTATGCTATTCAAGACGGTATGAGGGTGAAACCTGGATGGTGCTTGCATTCGTCCATCACCCGATCGTGATCACTTTCTTTATGAGGGACCGGGAATGGATGAGAAAGAAATAGAGAAGATGGAGTCCGACGAAGAAACGGAAAAAATAGACAGCGAAGAGGAGAGTTTTGCTGAACTTTTCGAACAGAGCGGGCAGACCCCCTACGGCCGGTTCTCCCCGGGAGACCGGATTAAGGGGGTCGTCGTAAAGATCAGCCCGGAAACGGTTTTTATCGACCTGGGCGGGAAGAGCGAAGGGACCGCGGATGCCCAAGAGTTCAAGGATGAAGATGGAACCCTGAAGATAAAAGAAGGGGATGAGGTTGAGCTGCGGGTGGCCTCGGTGAAGGGAGGAATCCACCTGAGCAAGGCCATCAAGGCTCACGGGGCCGAGGCGCTGGAGATCCTGCGGGACGCCTTCCGGGATCAGGTCCCGGTGGAAGGACGGGTCGCGGCGGTCAACAAAGGCGGCTTTGAAGTGGAGATCTCCGGCCTCAAGGCCTTCTGCCCCATCAGCCAGATTGAACTCCGGTACTGCGAAAGGCCCGAGGAGCATGTGGGGGCCCGGTATCAGTTCCGGATCATAGAGCTGAAGGAGAGGGGAAGGAATATCATCGTTTCCCGTCGCGCTCTTCTGCAGGAAGAGCAGGAGAAGAAGCTTCAGGAGACCCTGGCCTCTCTCAAGCCGGACCTCGAATTGGAGGGCCAAGTGACCAAGCTGGCCGACTTCGGCGCCTTCGTGGACATCGGGGGGATCGATGGGATGATCCATGTCTCGGAGATTTCCCGCGCCCGAATTGGCCATCCCTCGGAGGTGCTCAAACCCGGTCAAACGGTGAGAGTAAAGATTCTCAAAATGGAGCTGGATAAAAGGGGCCGCCAGAAAATCTCCCTATCCATGAGGGTCCTGGAACCGGATGCCTGGGACGCGGGGCTGCCCTTCCAGGAAGGGGACGTGGTGCCGGGAAAGGTTTCGCGCCTGGCCGACTTCGGCGCTTTTGTCGAGGTGGTTCCGGGGCTGGACGGGCTGGTCCATAGATCCGAGATCAGCTATGAGAAAGTGGTCCACCCCAGCAGGGTGTTGAACGTGGGGGACCCGGTCAAGGTGCGGGTCTTGAAGATCGATGAACCCAACCGGAAGATTTCCCTGTCCATCAAAGATGCCATGGTCTTCGATCAGGCCGAAGGCTCTGAAGGGGAAGCACGGCTCGAGGTCGGGCAGGCCCTGAAGGGGATCGTGGAGGACCAGAAGAATTATGGCCTTTTCGTAAGACTCCCCCAGCTCGGGATGAGAGTCCGGGGCCTCCTTCCGCTGGAGGAACTGCTCGAATCCGACCGTTCCGACGTGAAGAGAAAGCTGCCTCCCGGAACGGAGATTCAGGTCGAGATCATCGCCCTGGAGGAAGGAAACAAAATCCGCCTTTCCCAGAAATCCATCAAGGATAAAGCGGACCGGGGGGATTACGAAAAGTTCCTGAAGAAGTCCGACCGAAGCGGATCGCTTGGGACCCTGGGAGAGCTCTTCCAAAGGCTGAAGAAGTGATCCGTCCCTCCGGGGCCCCCCTATTGATAACTCAGGGCCAAGGCCCTGAGTTTCGAAATCCTCCTCCCTTTACCTACCCCTGTGAAAGACGGGATTGACGCACGCGGTAGGAGTCCGTTCCGAAAAAAGTCGATAAAGTCGGACCCTGGTGCCAGGAGTGAATTTATGCGTAATATTTTCGGGACGCACCGCGAATACATACGCACAATATTTGGCGGCCATCTTGTGGGGCTTGATCCCCGATCAGGCCACGCCATGGCTTAAGGAGCAGGGAAAGTCGCGAATCCCTTCCCTCGACCTTCAGGCGACTCTCCGCACCTTTCGAGGAGCGGCCAGCCAAAGGGCCGCGCAGGCT
>PMCE01000482.1 GCA_003154025.1 Syntrophaceae bacterium | reverse complement strand
CTTTTTGCCACAGAAGGCAAACGGCCAAGAGCAAAAGATGCTGAGCAAAAGGGGGAGAGGATGCGGCGCGGACCTGGAGAAGGCGAAGAGATCGGGCAAGGTCAATTACTGGATTGCCTACCGGTTCCCCGGGGGAAAGCAGAAGTTTGAAAAGCTGACCGGAGAGAGCGCGGCTTCGATCGAATACGCGAGGGCCGCGGACGCGAAGCGCAAGGTTCAAAAGAGAGAGAACCGGATCTTTGATATCAGGCCGGAAGCGAAGATGACCTTCCAGGAGCTCACAGATTGGTATCTGGGGCTGGAGAAGGTCAAGGCCCGGGCCTATTACCCCACTCAAAAGATCTATCTCGAAAAGTTCAATCAGAAATTCGGGAACAGAATCGTGAATCAAATTAAGAGAAGCGATCTGGAGAACCACCAGGCCAAGAGGAAGACCGAAGGCCTGGCCGATGCTACCGTTGACCATGAGGTCGGGGCGGCCGGCCGGGTGATCCGAAAGGCCTTTGACGACGACCTTGTGAGCGGAGAAACCTTGAAGGCTTTCAGAATCAAGAAGCTGCTCAAGCCAGGCTCGAACGCCCGTAAAGCGGTAATCACTGGGGAACAGTTCAACAAGATCATGGAGAGGCTGCCCTGGCACGCCCAGGCCTTTTTCAGCGCCAGTTTTTACACCGGCATGCGCAAAGGTGAAATCAATCACCTCATGTGGAGCAAGGTGGACATGAAAAACAAGGTCATCCGCCTGGAGGCCGGGGACACGAAGGATCGGGAGGCCCGGACGATCCCAATCTGTAAGGAGCTCTACCAGATCTTAAAGATGATCCCCCGGGCCATTCACGACGATCACGTTTTCCTGCAGCAGGGGAAGCCACTCCAGGGTATCCGGGAATCTCTCAGAAAGGCCTGCGAGGAAGTGGGGATCCTTTACGGGCGGGCCCACTCGGAGGGGATCACTTTCCATTCCGTCAGGCATTCCTTTGTGACCCTCATGAGGAAGGCTGGGGTCCCTCAAAACGTTCGGATGGCGATCACCGGTCATTCCGGCCCAACCATGGACCGTTGGTACGATTCCGTGGACGAGGAAGACAAAAGAAGGGCTGTTGCCCAAATGGGGTCTTATCTGGAAAGTGTTGACCAAAACAGGAATTGAGGAGGGGTTAAGAAATGGCGTGTTGTAAGTTGGCGGAAGTGCATGGGAATCGAACCCACCTGCCGCCTTGCTCAGACGGCACACTGGATTTGAAGTCCAGGAGAGCCACCAGTGCCCTATCCACTTCCGTTGTCGCTAGTATACCTTATTCTTAGGGAGCGCGAGAAAAATTTCTTTGAATGAAAGGTCTTCACTTGGAAACGGAAGCCTGTATCCTGCAATCCTAGAGTTTCTTTTCCCAGACCCTTCACGGGCGCGCGCCGCGCGCCCCTACAAATTTCGATTTCCGGACTTTCCCCTTTGAGATTCTCTTGGTGCGGTTCTTTACATTCTGCATTCCGAATTCCACTCTCTTTTTTTTCGGTCTTTAAATCCGCAATTTTATTTTAAGTACCCCTTCTCCTTCAATCCCTCGTAGAGGCTCTTGGCTTTGTTCACACTGTCTACGATCAGGGCTGCGGTCATGGTGGCCGAGGAGATGGAGTCCACCTGGGGGTCAAAGTCCGCGGGCTGGAGAATAGAGCGGCCCAACAGGCGCTGTTTCATTTTTTCTATTTCCTGGGAATCCCAGGCGACATTGTTTATCTTGGTCACCTGCAGGGGAAAGAAATTGACGACCATCCCTTTTTCGTCAAAAACCAGGGAAAAATGGGTGGCGTGGCAGATATCGCAGGTGGGGGCCCGGGTGATCAATTTGGAAAAGAGATACAATTTTTGGTTGCCCCCCTGAATCTCTCCCACAAAGATATCCTCTTCGTCGGGCAGAGTCACTTTTGCCACCTTTTGGACTTTCCATTTCCGGCTGACCATGGATTCCCGGGCTTTTTGCAGAATCTCCTCTTGGCTGTAACCGAGAGAAAGCTTTTTGGTCTTAGCCTCCTGGAAGGAATTGTCTTTCTGCTGGCTCACCATGGCAATCCAATCCGGCCCAAGAGATTCCTGTATTTTTTTCATCCATGTCTCCGGGCTTTTGACCAGCCCGATTCTGGCTCCCGTCACGATCCATCCGGAATTCGTCCTCCGGACCAAGAGGGTAAAGGGAGTCGCCACGGGGTCGCCAATCGCCTCGTAAGCGAGAAATTTTGAATCAGGAATGATGGGAAAAGGGATCTTCTTCTCCGCTCTGAAAGAGTCCACTTCGGTCTGGTTATTCCCGGCCCCTACCCCGAGAAACTTGACTCTTCCCCGCAATTGAGGATCCTTCCCCACCGTCTCGTAAACCTGGTTCATCACCGGAGCTTGCAGTTGGCAGGGAAAACAGTATTTATTCATGTACTCCACCACGACGAGGTCGGCCTTGATCTCCTTCAGAGTGTAGGTATCTCCCTTCATGAGGCCCAAGAATTTGGTCGGAAGCCCCAGGTATGCCATCTCCCCCCGGGGCAGGGTCAAGGGGAAGGAAAAATCCGGGAAAAAATCCCCGGCGGTGATGATCTTGCCTTTTTCTTTGGCCGATGCGGGAGAATAAACAACGGCTACCAAAAGAAAAGAAATCCATAAAAGCATCGACCGTCTCATGGGTCCCCTTTTCTTGGCGGAGAATTTACAGATCAGTATAAAAAATTTACGAAGGCCGTCAACAGAAATCAAATCAGGGCCGGGCGGACTGATCCGCAAGAGAACGCATTGATCGCCCCCTGCGTCTCTGGTAGAATCAACACGGGAATGCCAAGTTGGAAGAGCCTAAGATGCCTAAGATTAAGGACCAGGATAAAGCCAAACCTAAGATGTGGGTCGAAGTGAGGATAGAGGTTCCCCCTTCTTTGGCGGAAGGGGTATCCAATTTTCTGATCGAATTGGGCTCCCCGGGGGTGGTCCAAGAAACTTCTCCTGGAAGAGAAGGGCGGAAGAAGGAATCCATCTTGGCTTATTTCCTGAATCCTTCCTCATTTGCCGGCCCAAAGAATAAGATCCGAAAATACCTTTCGTCTCTCTCTCAATCCAGAGGGCCACTCTCATTCCGGTGGAAGGTTCTTCGGGAGGAAAATTGGGCGGAAAAATGGAAGGCGAATTTCAAACCCCTCCATGCTACGGCTAGAATAGTCATCAAGCCTCCCTGGGAAGAGTACAGGGAAGGGAAAGAGGAGATCGTGATCGTAATCGATCCGGGCATGGCCTTCGGCACCGGAACCCATCCCACGACGCAAATGTGCCTGCAAGCCATGGAAGAACTGATTCCCTCCTTTCCTCGCCCCCCCTCCCTGTTGGATTTTGGGACGGGATCGGGAATCCTGGCGATCGCGGCCCAAAAGCTGGGGGCGGTGAGGACTTTGGCCGTGGATATAGACCCCGTAGCGGTTCGATGCGCCCGGGAGAACGCCGCGGCCAATCGGCTCAGCAGGCGGATGGAATTTCGAACGGGGTCGGCCGAAGGCCTGCGCTCTCGTTTCGATATCGTCATGGCCAATCTTCTGCCCCAGGAGCTTCTGAAAACAGCATCGTTGCTGGCCAGGCGGGTTTCCTCCCATGGAGTCCTTGTCGTCTCCGGGATCTTGAAAGGGCAGAAGAAGGAAATTGCCGCAGCTTTCGCGAAAGAAGGATTGGCCATTGGGTCTTCAAAAGAGAACGAAGGATGGATCTGCCTGGTACTAAAAAAGCATAGAGCAAAGAGCAGAGAGCATAGAGTTTAAGGCAAAAGGCAAAAATGAAAAATGGGCAATGGGTGACAAGTGACGGGCAGACCGGCGGACCGGCGGACGGGCTGACTGAGAAAGGGCTATGGACGCAAGGTACAAGGTTGAAGGTACAAGGATAGAGAGTAAGGGAACAAGGAAACAGGATCCAGAAACTCGAAACGATTCTTTGACTGGCAAACCGGCGGACCGGCTAACCGGCAAACTTCTTTTGAAGGGCATAATGAAAAGATGAAACACCGGCGTTTCCGGATCGGTCCCGAAAAGGTTCAGGGACGGCAGGCGATTATCGATGACCCTTTGGAGATCCAACACATCCGCAAGGTTCTCCGGTTGAGGGAGGGGGAGCCAGTCATCCTCTTCGATGGGAAGGGGAAGGAATATCAGGCCTCTATCGCCCGGATTTCGCCGCGGGAGGTCATTCTCTCCTTGGCCCCCGGAGCGGAATCGCCTGATAAAGAATCTCCCTTCAAAATCATCCTGGGAACGGCATTACTGAAGTCGGCCAAGTTTGATTGGCTCCTCCAGAAAGTCACGGAGCTCGGGGTAGGGGAGATCGTTCCGTTTTCTTCTTCCCATGTCGTCCCCCGGTGGGGAGAAGGGCAAGCTGAAAAACGCCACGCCCGTTGGGAGAAGATTGTGGCCGAAGCGGCGAAGCAGTGCGGCAGGGCGGTCATCCCCGGGGTCCTTCCGCCCCGTTCCTTCGAAGAGGTTCTGGAAGGTGATTGGGGGGAGGTAACGAAGGCCATCCTGTGGGAAAAGGAAAAAGCCGTTGCTCTCAACGAAGTCGTCGCCCGCTCTTCCGGAGTTTTTGCTCTGGTCGGCCCCGAAGGAGGTTTTTCAGACGGGGAAGCCAGGCAGGCGCAAGCGGCCGGGTTCCAGCCCGTGCGCCTGGGCCCGCGAATCCTCCGTGCGGAAACGGCGGGGATTGCCGTTGTAGCCATCCTCCAGTTCATCCTGGGAGACCTGAAGTAATAAAATGCGGAAGGTGGAATTCGGAATGCGGAACGCAGGGGCGCGCGGCGCGCGCCCAAAAGCAGAATCCAGATAAGATATTTAAAGAGATTCATTTCCCATATTGCCTTCCGATTCTCAAGGGGGAAGATTTCCCTTGCCTCGCCCGGGCGGCGAATCTATAATTTTTTTATAATCTTTCCGATGGGACTTCATAATGAAATGCAAACGTTGCCGGGCCACCGTGGCGGATGATGCTGATAGCTGCCCGCACTGCGGCCAAGATCTAGCCTCTCTCCGCCAACTGTTGAAGGATTTTTACCGCGACGAACCAGCCCCTCCCGGGGAACAGGATCCAAAACCTCGTGAACCGGAGGTTTTTCCGGTAGGGAACGTAGAAGAACGCCCCGTTCCTGCCGAAGATGTCCGGGATGCGATTCGCATCCTCACCGGTCCCCCCCCCGACTATGACCAGAAATTCTCCTTACAGGATGCGCTTTCGGAGGAAGAACCTGAGGAAGAGGAAAAAGAAAAATCAGGGTGGGATCGGGCTCTCCGGGGCGGGTTCTGGCTGCGTTCCATGGCGATGGCCGTCGATTCGCTTCTCCTCCTTCTCCTCCTGGCCATCTTTGTGGTTCTGGGGTTTTTGGCCCTCACCCTGGGGGCCACCGGGGGAAGAGAGGTTCCGTTCCTCCGCCAGGCCCTCGTCGTTCTTCCGGTCATCTTTCCCCTGGGTTTGGTTCTGACGCTGGCCTATTTTACCTTTTTCCATGGTACCTGGGGCCAGACGATCGGGAAGATGATCTTCGGGCTGCAGGTGGTTCGGACGGATGGACGGCCCCTCACTTTTTCCCGCGCCCTAGCCAGAGCCTTCTGCTATTTTCTCTCCGCCCTCCCGTTTTCCCTCGGTTTCCTCTGGGTCGGGCTGAGCTCCGAAAAACGCTCCTGGCACGACGCCCTTACTGACACGATGGTGACCCGGGAACAATGAGAAAATGCGGTTGCGGGATTGCGGAACGCGCCCTGAACTCAACGTAGCGCAGGGCGGAATAAAAAAGAAGTACGACCGTGCTGAGAATCCCATCTTCCAAAGCTATGGGGTTTGAAAAAAACTCTTGACTCTTTGCCTTGAGGCATTATAATTTTCTTTCGGAGATGGAGATCCCTCCATCCCCGGTACCGATCATTCCCGTGCCGAGATAGCTCAGTCGGTAGAGCAGCGGACTGAAAATCCGCGTGTCCCCAGTTCAACTCTGGGTCTCGGCACCAACAAAATCAAGGGGTTATGTCGAATGGCGTAACCCCTTATTTTTTAATTTAACCCCTAGTTATCCCCCGCTTAAAAAATGTCCGTGGAATGGAGGCTATGCGGATTTCCTCCTATGGAACCCCTCGTTGAATCCATGAGATAATATCTTTAATTTTTCCAGGTTGCCACTGAACTTATCGAAAATCCTTGCCCCTGTCATCATAATCCCGCAATAGCCTATACTGGTGTTGCTGCTTGAAAAAAATTTCCTTGAAATGACCCCGGGTGTCAAAAATCACGTTAATTCACCCCTCCAGCGCCTGCTCGACCGGTGCGAAGCCTATCCGGATGAGCGTCCTCCAGGGCCCTGGCGGCCAAGCTCAAGACCGGCGCGCTGACCGCCTCGTCATCCCATGCGCGGAGAATCATCGAAAGGTACCAGAGGATCTACCTGAATGAGGTTTTAAAGACTACATCGACGGACGGGCTGAGGAATGCCATGAACGCGGCCGAGCGGGATGATTACCTCCGGATATTCGAAATCTCCTCCCCGTCGTCATGGAGGCGGTCTTCAAGACTTATCGAATGGAAGACCAGGACGCTACCACGCCAAGGGGAAAATCCTCACCGACGAGGAGGGAAAGCCAGTCGGTCAGTCCGGAAAATAGGCGGCTGCCCCGAGTTTCCGAGGAGCACTGGACCATCTTTGCCTCCTGATGGAGAAGGGGGGGAATATAACCTGGATTCCGAACGATCTTTATTTAGGAATCTAAGCATATTTTCAAATCCCTCTGGCGTCAGGAATATCACCCTCTCCAATGATCTACGATGATTTATATTGAATTCCTTTTCCCAAGTTAGTATCCTTTGTCCAGCTTGTTTTTGTAACAATTGAGCCCTAAAAAAATGCGGGGGTCGTTCCCCGAACAAACCAATGAGCTGGTTCTTGAAGCAAGGCATCCCCATTCAACAAGCAATAATTTCACCCAGAGAGCTGAAAGCCGTTTACCCTTTTCGATGGTGAATTTTACCCATTCCCGAATAGAGCATGTGTAGAGAGAAATTTCATTATTCCTTCAATTCACTCTCTTTTTTTAGAAAAGAGTTAGCCGTTAACGATTTTTTCTTGAGGCCATACGGGAAATTCAAAAGGGATAAATAATCCGCTCTTTCATTTCAAAGTCGCCCGGTACCGTTTCATCATCAAGGCGCTGGGCCCCCTCCATCTTCCCCCTTACAAAGGATCGACGTTCCGCGGCGGCTTCGGAAGGGACTGGAGAAGCGCCACCCCGATCTTAACCCTTGCGCATATTGGACGGCTCATGCTTGGCCCAGCCTCCTACTTTCCTTGCTGCATTTAGGATGTATTTTGGGTGCGGAGGAGCAAGGTGCGAAAAAAGGGGATAAGAGCAAGGTGTAATACGTTAAGAAGGTTGCTGAAACTTATTTGGATTTTTCTGCAGAATGGAAGATTAGAATCCAAAATCTGTAAAATATCGTAAGAATTGTTGGGGAGGTTTGCAATTCAGCAAGAGCCTATTTTAGTCAATTAAATATTGCGATTAGGTGTGATTTTGGACATGAACACGGAGTTCTTGTCGTAAATGCTTACACTTTCCCCTCTCACGAACAAAAGGATTTTTTTAACAATTGTTTGTGAAAATAAGTACTTGTGTAATTTAATATGGTTGGTATTCGATTTGCATCGAATTGTCCCGAATAAATAGAAATTAGTCCCGATAATCCCCAATTAGTTCTGGTTAAGCAACAACCTAAGGGCGAGCCTTCTGGAGTGCCGTATGAAAAGATTTTTCCTGAAGGTGTCGATATGAAGCCGCCGAGCTAAATTATATAGAAATTGGTTCATCATCCGTTCTTCTGATGGCGAAATTCTAACCGGGCAATGGGATCTGGGTCGGTCAACGATACACCCATTACTCCCAAGCCGGATTGCTATGTGCAAAGGATGGGATCACCTTATTAACCACTTCAGAAGCTAAGCAGCGCGGTTTAGGGCGCAGGAGGACCTCAAGGATGAGTAATCGGGAAGAAGGTAAGAACATTTGGGTACGGAGGCTTGCCGCAAGTGTTATGGCTGCATGCCTTATTCTGGTTATATATTCTTCGGCTCAAGGGTATCCGCTTCCTGATAAGCCCGGTTTAGTGAGTCCTGCAGACGGGGCAACAGGGGTGTCGACGACGCCGACATTGGATTGGACTGATGTGGATGGGGCGACGTCTTATGATGTGCAGGTATGCAACGATACGGGTTGTGCGGATATAGCGAGGTCGGCCGATGTAACAGCGAGTCAGTGGACGGTGTCTCCGGCTTTGAATCTATTGACGACGTACGGTTGGCGGACACGGGCGAATAATTCTTATGGGTCCGGGTCCTGGAGCACTGTTCGGTTGTTTACGACAGCTGGTCAGGTTCCTGGGGTGCCCGGT
>PMCE01000152.1:277-10502 GCA_003154025.1 Syntrophaceae bacterium | reverse complement strand
CCGGGGCTTGATCAAGAAGCTTGTCGCGGGGATTCTTTCTCTGGTATATTCGTCCAATCCGACAGGTTGAGCCGAAAGGGGAGGGCTGCACAACGAACGGGTTCAACCCGGAAGCAGGCAGGGGCTGGAAGCAAAATGCCGCCCCGCCAATCCATCCTAGAAAAGGAGATGACATGGCCAAACGACATCCGCTGAAGATCACGGTACTCAAGAAACTAAGTTCCAAGGAGATTTACGGGCATCCCCTGCCCGAAGTTTCCGAGACCATGGCCGCCTACTGCGATCGTATGGAAGTAGGGCAGGAGTTCCACGTGGACGAAGCCGGAACGATGCCGACCGGTTTCTGCACCTGGGCCTGGCATGACATCTATCCCACGGTGACCACCCTCCGTTTCGGGGGGGATTTCCCCTGGATGAAAAAAGAGGGGATGGCCATTTCCTGCTGCAGCGACGGGGCCCGGCCGGTGTTTTTCAGGATTGAACGAGTCGGGTGAGAGAAGACCGCAAGGCGCAAGTCGCGAGGGCGCAAGGGGTAAAAAAAATCTTTCACGCCCTCACGACTTGCGACTTGCGACTTGCGGCCTTTTTCTCAGGAGCATGTAGACGGCCAGGATTACTGCGGGGATTCCGACAGCCTGGGCGCTGGAGAGGACCTGCGGAATGACCCACCCCCGGGGATCATCCCGGTAGAATTCGATGATGAAACGGGCGGTCGAATAAAAGAGAAGATAAAACCAGAATAGCTTTCCCTGGAAGCGTTCCTTCTTCCGTATGGCCATCAGAATCAGAAAGATCACAAAGCCGGCCGCCGATTCGTAGACCTGCGTGGGATGGAGAGGAATGCCCCGGGGAGCCAGGGATTCGGGATCAGTGAAGATGACGGCCCACGGAACCCCCGCGGGTGACCCGTAACATCAGCCGGCGGCAAAACAGCCCAACCTCCCGATGGCTTGGCCCAGGGGGATCGCCGGGGCGACGATATCGGCGAGCTGCGTGAAGTTCAAATGATGTTTGCGCACATACCAGATCGCGACGAGAAAGCCAAAGATCAACCCTCCGTAAAAGACCAATCCTCCCCGCCAGAAGCGCACGATGTCCACCGGGTTGTCCCGAAACTCTTCCCAGGTGGTGATGACGTAAAAAACGCGGGATCCGATCAGGGCCGCCAAGAGGCCATAGAAGGACAGGTCCATCATCACGTTCGGGTCCACCCCTACGCGCTTGGCCTCGCGCACCGCGAGCATTACCGCCAGGAAGAATGCCAAGGCCAGGAGCAACCCATACGTGTGGAGGGTGAATTCGCTGACTCTAATTAGAATGGGATACATAAATAACGGGTCGCGTCTCGTAGGGGCGACCCGCCGGGGCGCCCCCTACTGATTCTCATATTCAATCCTTCTCTCCGAAGGTCAGAGAGCCTTTCCTCACCATCTGGATGAACAGCAGCACCACGCCGATGGAGATCGCTGAATCGGCCACGTTGAAGGCCGGCCAGTGAACATGATACCAGTGGAGATCGATAAAGTCTATCACCTCCCCGAGACGCAGGCGGTCGATCAAGTTACCCACGGCCCCTCCCAGGATCAGGGACAGGCTGACGAGCAGCGTCTTCTGCTGGGGCCGCAGAGACCGGAGGAGGTAGGCAACGCACCCGATGGCCACGACGGATATGAGCCCGAAAAAGATAATCCGCAGGGTGGAATGGCTACCGGCTAGAAACCCGAAGGCCGCCCCCGTGTTGCGCAGATAGGTAAGGTGCGCAAAATTGGGGAAGATTTCGATGGATTGGTGGAGGGCCATGGTCCTGTCGACCAGGAGTTTGGTAATCTGATCCAGAATCAGGACCGACCCGCTGATCAGACCCGTCAGGGCGTACTTCAGACTCACGGCTTCCCTTCTGCCTGGATGGCCTCCAGGGCGGCAAGACACCGGGGACAGACCGATGGATGCGCCACACTTTGCCCCACCTTGGAGTCGTACATCCAGCAACGCTGGCATTTTTGACCGGCGGACCGGGAGACCAGAATATGAAGGCCTTCCATCTCCTTGCTCTGCTGGGCTCCCGGGGGAACGGTGGGGGTCAAGATGACTTCGGAAACAATGAAGAAATCCTTCAGCAGGGGCTCATTCTCCCGGAGGAAAGCGAGGAGCTTCTCCGGGGCGTTCAGAGTCACGGAAGCCTCCAGGGAGTTTCCAATCACCTTACCCTGCCGGGCCGCTTCCAGGATCCTGGACACTTCGGTCCGCACTTTGAGAAGGAGCTCGAACCGCTCTTCCAGTTTGGCGTCGAGGTACTGCGGTTCCGCCTCGGGAAACAGAGCGAAGTGTACACTCTGCGCCCGTTCCTTGGCCCCCGGGATGTGATCCCAGACCTCTTCGGCGGTGAAGGAGAGAATGGTGGCCATGAGCCGAACCAGGGAATCCAGAATTTTGTACAGGGTCGTCTGGGCCGCCCGGCGCTGGGGGGAAGAAGCCGGAGAGGTGTAGAGTCGGTCTTTGAGGATGTCCAGGTAGAGGGCGCTCAAATCAACGGTGCAAAAGTTTTGGATCCCATGGTAGACCATGTGAAACTCGAAGTTGGTGTACGCCTCTCTCAGGCGGGCGGTGAGCTTCTGGAGGCGCAGGAGGATCCAGCGGTCCAGGTCGTGGAGCTGAGAATCCGGGACCCGGTCCTTCCGGGGGTCGAAATCGTAGAGATTGCCGAGGAGGAACCGGCAGGTGTTGCGGATTCTCCGGTACGCGTCGGAGAGACGGGAGAGGATCTCCTCGGAGATACGGATGTCGTCCCGGTAGTCTTCGGCCGCCACCCAGAGGCGCAGGATTTCGGCGCCGTACCGCTTGATCACCTCGTCGGGAAGGATGACATTGCCCAGGGACTTGGACATCTTTCTCCCTTTTTCGTCCACCACAAAGCCGTGGGTGAGGACCGAGTGGTAAGGCGCCTGCCCCCGGGTTCCCACGGAGGCCAGGAGGGAACTGTGGAACCATCCCCGATGCTGGTCGCTTCCCTCGAGGTACATATCGGCCGGGGACTTCAAATTGGGCCTCTTCTCGCAGACCGCGGCGTAGCTCACTCCGGAGTCGAACCAGACATCCAGAATGTCGGTTTCCTTCTTGAACTCTTGTCCCTGGCACTTCGGGCAGCGGGTGCCCGGGGGAAGGAGCTCCTTCACCGACAGGTCAAACCAGGCGTCGGCCCCGCCCTTTTCGAACAGCCTGGATACGTGCTCCACGACGGGTTCTTCGTTTAAGATCTCCCCGCAGGAGGTGCAGGTGAAGGCCACGATCGGAACCCCCCATGCCCTCTGCCGCGAGATGCACCAGTCGGGACGGTTCTGGATCATGCCGTAAATCCGGTCATGCCCCCAGTGGGGAATCCAGGAGACTTTGTCGATGGCCTCCAGGGCCTTCTGGCGCAGTCCGTTTTTTTCCATGGAGATGAACCACTGCTCCGTGGCCCGAAAGATGATGGGGTTCTTGCAGCGCCAGCAGTTGGGGTACTGGTGGGTGTAGACTTCCGAGTAGACCAGGGCCCCCACTTCCTTGAGCTTCTGGATGACCGCCTCGTTGGCGTCGAAGACGTACTGCCCGGCGAAAAATTCCACGTCGGGGGTAAACCGCCCATGGTCATCCACGGGGGAGTAGATGGGAATATGGTATTCCAACCCGGACTCGTAGTCCTCCTGCCCGTGTCCGGGGGCCGTATGGACGCATCCGGTCCCGGTATCCAGGGTGATGTAGTTGGCGAGGATGAGCACGGATTCCCGGTCGAGGAAGGGATGGCGGGTCTTCAGCCCTTCCAGGGTCTTGCCGGAGAATTTTTCCAATACCTGAACCTGTTTTTTCTTGGCCTTGGCCATGACTTGGTTCAGAAGGGCTTCGGCCAGGATCCATACCTCTCCGTCCACTTCGGCGGCTACGTAGGTATAGTCGGGGTGAAAGGCGATGGCCAGGTTGGCCGGAATGGTCCAGGGGGTGGTGGTCCAGATCAGCACATAGACCTTTTTATTCTTCAGGGCCGGCAAACGCTCGCCAAAATCGGAGAGGGCTGGGAACTTGACCGCGATCGAGGGGGATTTATGGTCTTCGTACTCGACTTCGGCCTCGGCCAGGGCGGTGACGCAGGAGGCGCACCAGTAAACCGGCTTCTTCCCCCGGTAGACCGATCCTTTGCCGACGAACCGGCCGTACTCCCGGGCGATGGTGGCTTCATAGTCATAGCTCATGGTGAGATAGGGGTTCTCCCACTCTCCCATGACTCCCAGCCTCTTGAACTCCTCGCGCTGGATGTCGATGAATCGGTTGGCGAAGGCCCGGCAGAGCTTTCTTTTTTCGGAGATGGAATAGGAGCCCTTTTTGCTTCCCAGGCTCTTGTCGACCTCGTGCTCGATGGGCAGGCCGTGACAGTCCCATCCGGGAACGTACTCGCCGTTAAAACCCGCCATGTTCCTGGATTTTATGATGAGGTCTTTCAGTATCTTGTTCAAGGCGGTCCCGATATGAATGTGCCCGTTGGCATAGGGAGGGCCGTCATGAAGGATGTACTTGGGCCGCTCTTTGGCGATTTCCCTCAGTTGCTGATAGGTCTTTTCTTCTTCCCATCTTTTCAGGATTTCCGGTTCCCTCTGGGGGAGGTTGGCTTTCATCGGGAAGGAAGTCTTGGGTAAATTCAAGGTATCTTTATAGTCCATGGGTTCCTCGAAGCAAAAGATAGCGCTCCACTCCCAGGAGAGAGGAATTGCGCAACTCTTTATAATCTAAGTAATTCATAAATTTTTATCACAGGAAGGGCTGCCGCACAAGAAAAAAGATCGGAGAGACCGAAGGGAGCAATCAAAACAGTCCCCGGAGCGAACAAATCCGGCCCCCTCCTCCTTATCTTTTTCATTATCTTTTTTCATTGCGCACCATTTTTGGCAAATGATATAATTCCTCCCGTTAGTCTCACTGCCATTCTTCGCCCGGATTCAACCATTACCCCCCCCGAGAATTCACACCTCCCTTAGCGCGGGCAGGGGGAAGATATTTGACGGACCTGAGAAGGTTATTTGCCGACCCTGGCAGGGGCAGGGATTTATACACATATTCTATCATGCAAAGGGGAGGGAACAATGGCGAATAAGGCGATTGATTGGTCTTCTCTTTGGAAGAAGGACGAATGGTTTGCGGTCTGGATCGGTTTCCTGATCATTATTCTCTCGCTGGCCGGGCTCAAGCTGACGAATGTAAACTTCAAATGGACCACGGACGGAGAATTTGCTTCCTTCGTCACGGAGCAGATGCCGGTGGTGGACAAACTGGCCAAGGAGGCGGGGGATAAGGGTGAACCGGCGCTTCAGGAACAAATCATGGCCCTGAAGGTTGCCATGGAATCGAAGGATCGGAAAACCGTAGGGGACGCCCTCAAGAAGGTGGATGAGGCGATGAAGGGGGCGATCGATGCAGGCCTGAAAAAGAAAGTGCCCCCTCTGGTCCGGAGCGTACGGGGAGAAGCGGGAAACCTCCTGGAGAAGGTCTTTGACGGCAAAAACTTTCTATCCGCTGTTTATATCCTGATCTTCTTCTGGATACTTGTCACCATCGGGGCCGCGGCCATGGGGTTGGAGGTCGGGAAGTTCGCCGCCGGTTTCCCGGTCATCTTCATCATCGCCTTCATCGCCCAGTTCCTATCCGGGAATTACACCATCCTCTATTTCGGACTCGAGTATGTCTTGTGGTGCCTGGTGATTGGGTTGATCATCAGCAATGTGTTCGGCACCCCCAAGTGGCTGTTGGCCGCCGCGCGGACCGAATACTTCATCAAGATCGGCCTGGTCATTCTCGGCGCAGGGATCCTCTTCGGGGAGATCATCCAGGCGGGCGGCTATGGGATCATCCAGGGGGTCCTGGTCGTCGGGGTCGTCTGGTACGCGTGCTACTGGTTTGCCCGGAAGCTGAAGGTGGATGATGAATTTGCCGCCATCCTGGCCAGCGGCGTTTCCATCTGCGGGGTTTCCGCGGCCATTGCCACCGCGGGGGCCATAAAGGGGGACCCGAAGAAGCTGAGTTATGTGACTTCCATCGTCCTGGTTTGTGCGGTCCCCATGTTAGTCATCATGCCGTGGATTATCAAGGCCACCAACATGGATCATATCGTGGGCGGAGCCTGGCTGGGAGGAACGCTGGATACGAGCGGTTCCGTAGTGGCGGCCGGAGCTCTGGTGAGCGAAGCGGCCATGAAGATCGGGGTCATCGTAAAGATGTCCCAGAACGTGTTGATCGGGTTTGCCGCTTTCATCCTGGCCATCGTCTGGACTTTCAAAAAAGCCGCGCCGGGGGACAAACCCGGGGCCATCGAAATCTGGTTCCGTTTCCCCAAATTCGTTTTGGGCTTCATCGTGGCCTCCGTTCTCTTTTCCTTTGTCCTCGACACGAAAACCGTGGACGCCGTGAAAGGGCAGCTCGGGGCGCTGCGGACCTGGTGGTTCGCCATGGCCTTTACCTGTATCGGATTGGAAACCCGGTTTTCCGACCTGTTCAAGATGGGCGGGGGAAGGCCGGCGGTCGCCTTCCTGGGGGCCCAGATCTTTAACATCATCTGGACTCTCATTTTGGCCTACCTCATCTTCGGCGGGGTGATCTTCCCCGCACCCAAATTATAATTTCCTTTCCGGGTTGCTGAACGTCTCTCTATGGGGCTCCGGGTACGACCGGGGCCCCATGGAGAGAAAAGCCCGCAGAAAATAGAATCAAGAATACAAAATCCTTGACAATTCGGGATTGATGTCTTACCGTTGGGCAAAATTCCCCGGCGAGGAATTCCGAGGAAAAGTTAGATCCTTGACTTTTGAATGAAAAACAGTACCCTATGATGAGTTCGGTCATTCTTGGTCTGGATCGTAAATGGAAAGGATCTTCAAAAATGGAAGGAGCAAGAATCAAAAGAAACCTGGTCTGGGCGGTCATTACCTGCTTGAGCACCCTCCTGTTATCCTCCCCGGCCCTGGCAGCGGGCGGGATCGACCTGGGCTTTCTGGGAAGGATCGATTTTACCTGGGCCTTCTGCATGGGCTTCCTCAGCATCATTCTCATCAATATCATCCTGTCCGGCGACAACGCGGTNNGTCATCGCATTGGCGGTGAAAAACCTGGCCCCCAAGCAAAAAAGGATGGGGATCATATTCGGCGCCGGGGCGGCGGTGGTCTTGCGGATCATTCTGACTTTTTGCGTCGTCCAGCTTCTGGCCATTCCCTTTCTCAGCTTCGCAGGGGGCCTGTTGATCCTCTGGATTGCGGTCAAACTATTTGTGGAGGGAGCCCCGGAAGATAAATTCAAGACCCAGGCGACCACCATCTGGAAGGCGGTTTGGCTGATCGTAATCGCCGACCTGATCATGTCTTTGGACAACGTTCTGGCGGTCGCCGGGGCCTGCGAGGGCAATTTCTTCCTCCTCGTCTTCGGGCTGGCCATGTCCATCCCGATCGTGATCTTTGCCAGCGCACTCCTCTCATTGTTGATGGAGAAATATCCGATCATCATTTACATCGGGGCCGCTATCCTCGGCAGGGTGGGGGTCGAAATGATGCTGACGGATGCCTACATGGTCAAGAATCTCGCCATGGGCAAGATGCTCCAATACTTCCTGGAGGCCATGGGAGCGGTGGGGGTGATCGTCGTCGGCAAGTTGTACATGCGCTGGAAGGCGAGCAACCATTCAAAATCTTCCGAGAAGGCGGGGGAAAGCGCCGCTTCCCTTCCCTCCGTGGAGCAGCCCAAGTAGGTGCGGGATTGATTTCCATGAGAGGATCATCGACCCCCTGACGGTTAAAACCCGGAAGGGGGTTGGAAACCTTCCCTTGGGGGTCAGGGAAGGTCGAAGGGGACTGGCGAAGGAGAACGTCGGCCCTGCGCAGGTTGGAAGGAACCCATTTTCCCTGCATGAGGAAGGAAGCAAGGACTTTCTGTAATCCTTCGGTTGCCCCCCAAATCTTCCTTGATTCCTTCTCTTCCCTCTCCTTTCAAGACAAGAGGCCCCTTTACTCCTTTTTTTCAATGGGGGACACAAGGGAGGCTGTTCTTTACCCTTTCTCAAGGAACCCGTCCCCTCTTTTTTCCCCCACCTGGATGAATGAAGGAGTCGCCCTGGGAAAATGCTCTAACCGCCTGGAAGTCGGCCCAGGCAAATATTCATCCCCTCGCTGAAAAACATCTTGACTTCGAAAAGTTGCTGAACAATAATTAAGATAATATATACACTTGGCCTTGAATTTTAATCCTTATAAGGCATTCACCATCCGCGATCCGGATGGTATTTTGTTTATGGTCATAGGGACGGTAATGACCCGCTGAGAAGTCAAGGCCGAGAAGTGGTTACGAAAACGGGATGGCCTGCTTCTTGGCACCCTTCCGGCCACTCGTTTTTGACCGTTGAGCATACCCCCAGGGGAAATCGCCGAAATTAAAGATTTCAAGAGCTGGAGTTAGACTCCCGGGAGAGGTTTTATTAACTGAAAAGGGGAGAAGACCTGGTTTCAAAGCAGATGCTCAGACCCCGGGACCGAGGGAGGTGATTTTTTTAGGTTTCCAAAGATTGCCTTTTTCTTTCATAGTCGTAACCGATTCAAATAAAACGGAGGAAAGAGATGTCCAAACCAAAAACCCCACTCTTAGACGAACTGGAAAAGGGGAAATGGCCGAGCTTCGTGAAAGACATGAAGCAGGCAGCCGAGAAGAAGCCCATGGCTGCAGACCTCATAGGGCAACTCGAGCTTTCCTACAAGGAAAAGATCGGGCACTGGAAACACGGCGGGATCGTGGGGGTCAAGGGCTACGGCGGCGGGGTCATCGGCCGCTACTCGGACCGCCCGGACCTGTTCCCCGGAGTCGAGCATTTTCATACCATGCGGGTGAACCATCCCACCGGGTGGTTCTACACCACCAAGGCCCTGCGGGCCCTGTGCGACGTGTGGGACAAGCACGGAAGCGGTCTGACCAACATGCACGGGTCCACGGGAGACATTATCCTCCTGGGAACCAAGACCGAGAACCTGCAGCCCTGCTTCGATGACCTGAGCGACGCCGGGTTTGACCTGGGCGGATCAGGCTCCGCTCTCCGGACCCCTAGTGCCTGCGTGGGCCAGGCCCGTTGCGAATGGGCCTGCATCGACAGCCTGGATATCTGCTACAACCTCACCATGCACTTCCAGGACCAGATTCACCGTCCCATGTTTCCCTACAAGTTCAAGATCAAGACTTCGGCCTGCGCCAACGACTGCGTGGCCTCCATCGCCCGGGCGGACCTTTCCATCATCGGGACCTGGAAGGGGAAGATCCAGGTGGACCAGAAGGAAGTCCAGGCCTACGCCAAATCCGGGCTGAACATCCCGGAAGAAGTCACCGGTCTGTGCCCGACGAAGTGCATGAAATGGGATGAAAAGGCCCAGGCCCTGACCATCGAGGATGCCGATTGCAACCGCTGCATGCACTGCATCAACCTGATGCCCAAGGCCCTGCGCCAGGGGAAGGAGAAGGGGGCCACCCTGCTGATCGGCGGCAAGGCCCCGATCCTCCAGGGAGCCCTTCTCTCCACGGTGATCGTTCCTTTCATGAAGATGGATCCTCCCTATGAGGAGCTGAAGGAACTCCTAGCCAAGATCCTTGACTGGTGGGATGAAAACGCAAAATCCCGGGAGAGGATCGGGGAGCTGATCAACCGGTTGGGGATGCGGACTTTCCTCAAGGCCGTCGGGTTGAAGGCCGTTCCCCAGATGGTAAAGAATCCGCGGACCAACCCCTACGTGTTCTTCTGGCCGGAAGAGATCAAGAAGGGAGGAAAATAACCATGGCTAAGACCGACATCGGACCGCCGGATTATAAAAAATTCTTACCGCCAGTGATTCAAAAGAATTACGGGAAGTGGAAGTACCATGAAATCCTCAAACCGGGCGTGCTGAAACACGTGGCCGAATCGGGCGAGGAGCTCTACAGCGTGAGAGCGGGCTCGCCCCGTCTGCTGAGCACCGACCACATCCGGGAGATCTGTGATTTTGCCGAAAAGTACTGCCAAGGCTACCTCCGCTTTACCAGCCGGCACAACGTGGAGTTCCTCCTTACGGACAAGAGCAAGGTGGAGCCCCTCATCGCCGACCTGAAGAAGAAGAATTACCCCGTGGGCGGGACCGGCCATTCGATCACCAACATCGTCCACACCCAGGGCTGGGTCCATTGCCACACTCCGGCCACGGA
>PMCE01000152.1:0-226 GCA_003154025.1 Syntrophaceae bacterium | reverse complement strand
TTCCCAAGCCCGACCACAACCGGATTCCCAACGTGTGCGAGATTCCCACCACGGTGGCCTCCTGTCCCACCGGGGCCATCCGCCCGGACCCCAAGACCAAGAGCGTGGTCATCAACGAAGAGAAGTGCATGTATTGCGGCAACTGCTACACGGTGTGCCCGGCCCTGCCCCTGGCGGATGGGGAGAATGACGGGATTTCCATCTGGGTCGGGGGGAAGGTGTCCAA
>PMCE01000058.1:221-7531 GCA_003154025.1 Syntrophaceae bacterium | reverse complement strand
TCAGCCTCTCCACCAGCTCGTATTGATCTCCCGTAACCTGGCCCAATTCCACGTCGGGTTTGATTCTTTTGCCGTGAAAATCGGACCCGGCAGTGACCAGGAGGCCATGGGTTTCGGCCAGAAGGCGGAAGGCCTCCTGCTCTCCGGGAGTATGGTACGAAGAATAGGCCTCCAGGCCCTCCAGCCCGCTCCGGATGAGAGAGAGNNAGATGCTGGATCCTCTGAATGGCCGCGAGGGTGGAGACGTCTTCCATGGCAATGAAGGCCGGCTTTCCCCCCCGGAGGTAATCGCGGTAAAAATTCACGTAGGGCGAGCCGGACCGGTCTCCGTCGATGTAGGGCTGGAGGCGGGAATCCCCGCGGTTCTCCGGGCGGCTCAGGATCGCTTCCAGAAAAGACCTCCCCGTGGGAAGGCGGCCTTCGGAAAAACGATTCAGGTCGTCTTCGGTAAAGAAGAATCCCAGCTCATTCAGCCTTTCCTTCCGTCTCCGGGCCTGTTCGACCTTCTTCCCGTGGATCTCCACCATCCATTGCCGCAGCCCGACGCTGCGGGGGTCGATGAAATAGGCCAGAATATGGAGGTCCAGGCCCCGGTAGAGCGTGTTCAGCTCCATGCAGGGAATGAACTCGATCCCGTACTCGGCCCCCAGGCGG
This sequence comes from Syntrophaceae bacterium, assembly GCA_003154025.1. The sequence goes on along the minus strand of PMCE01000058.1, from coordinate 6,877 downwards.
ATTCCCTCTTCCACATTCCCCACGGAATTGTGGTCGGCGAAGGANNTGCAGGTCAATCATAAAAGCCGTGAGGGGTGAGATGTGAATTGTAAATTGTAAATTGCGGATTGTGAATTGTAAAACTCATTATAACCCACTCGGGACATTTTTCCCCGGTCATCTTTTTTACATCTCTAAACCCTGGGCCGTGCGCCTTGAACCTTGAGCCTTGAGCCTCTTTTCAGTGTTCCGGTTCCTGGATCACGTTCCTCAAGCCGAAAGTCACGGCGATGAGCAAGACGCCGGTGAAAAAGAAAATCGGGCGCATGCCGAGGGAGGCGGCCAGAAAGCCGCCGGAGATCGGGCCGAGGACGTTGCCGATCAACAGGCCGCTGCGGGCGATTCCCATGATCCCTCCGCGCCTTTCTTCCGGAGTGTTCAGCGAGGTCAGGGCGTAAAGGGCGGGGAGAATTCCTCCTATGAAGAGGCCCTGGACAAACCGGAGAACCAGCAACTGGTATACATCCGTAACCAGGCCTTGCGGGGCGTAAGCGATCCCTGTGGCCAGGGTGGTGAGAATCAGGGTCTTCTTATAGCCCTTTCGGTCTCCCCGTTTTCCCCAGTAGGGAGCCGCCAGAAGGCTGGAGAATCCGGTAATTCCGAAGACGGCGCCGGCCATGGTGGAGAGGCTTTGGGGGATGGGCCAAAGTCGCTCCACGAAGAGAGAGAGGACCGGCGCGACGGCCATGATGGCCAACTGGACAATGAGGCTGGCGACGAAGATCGCCGAGAGGGTGGAGGAGGTAAAGACAAAACGGTAGTTGGAAAGGAGCCCCCCCGGCTTCTTGTCTTCCTTGGCTTTCCGTTCCTCGCGGACCAGGAGGATCACCATGAGTCCGGCTACGAACCCGAAACCTCCGGTGAGGAAGAAGATATTCCGGTATCCGATCAAATCGGCCAGGAGTCCTCCCACCAGGGGGCCGATAATCCCGCCGGTGGTGAGGGAAGTCTGGAGGATCCCCAAGGCGTATCCCATCTGCTCGCGGGGGGTCGTGGTGGCCACGATAGCCAGGGTAGCGGCGATGAAGCCGGCAACCCCTCCCTGGATGAGCCGGAGAAGGAAGAGCTGGGTAACCGTCTGGGCAAAGGCCATGAGGAAAGAGGTCACGGCGAAGCCGAAGACGGCCCGCATGAGCATGATCCTGCGGCCATAGCGGTCCCCCAGCCAGCCCCAAAGGGGCCCCGTAAAGGTGGCCAGAAAAAAGGGAGCGGCATAGATCAGGCCGCTCCAGCGCTTCACGTCTTCCGGCTCCTTGACTCCGAGTTCCCGCACGTAGAAGGGAAGGAAAGGAAGGACCAGGGCCATTCCCAGAACGGCCAGAAATTCCACCGTCCAAAGACTGTAGAGGTTTCGTTTCCAGGGTTCCACGAATACTCTTTCCCCGCAGAGGGCACAGAGAGAGAATTGAATTCAAATAAACAAAATCAAAAAAAACTTTCACCGCGGAGAGCCCAGAGAACGCAGAGAAATGCTTTCAAACAAGAAAATATACAGGAAAAAACAAAACTGCAGACCGAAATGGAAACCATTCAGGGGCGGTTTTGCTTCCGAATTTTTGAGGTTGATTTTTGACTTTTCTAAGCGTTCTCTGCGGGCTCGGCGATTGAAAAAATTCAAAAACAGAATCGAAAAAATAGGATGGGACCCTCCAGGACCCCATCCTATTTTTATTCAGGCAAGATGGTTAGGTTCAACTCGTGGATTTCTTTTCCGCCCGCTGCGAACTCATTTCCGCCCGTTCCGAACTCATTTCCGCCCGTTCCGCCAGCCTTAAGAAAGGCTTGATCAGGTCGATGGGGATCGGGAAGATGGTGGTCGAGTTCTTATCCGAGGCCACTTCGGTCAGAGTTTGAAGGTAGCGCAGCGTCAGGGCCATGGGATGGTCCGCGATGATAACCGCCGCGTCTTTCAACCTCTCCGCAGCTTGGTATTCGCCTTCGGCGCGGATGACCTTGGACCGCCGTTCGCGCTCGGCCTCCGCCTGTTTGGCCATGGCCCGGCGCATCTCTTCGGGCAGGTCGATGGCCTTCACTTCCACGGCGGTGACCTTCACGCCCCAGGGCTCGGTGTGCTTGTCGAGGATTTCCTGGATCTGCATGTTGATTTTGTCCCGCTGGTAGAGGATATCGTCGAGCTCCACCTGGCCGCAAACCGAGCGAAGGGTCGTTTGGGAAAGTTGGGAAGTACCGTAGAGATAATTTTCAATCTCGATGATCGCTTTGATGGGCTCCATGACCCGGAAGTAGATGACCGCATTCACCTTGAGGGAGATGTTGTCGCGGGTGATGACGTCCTGGGGGGGGACATCCATGGTTACGGTCCGGAGGCTGACCTTGACCAATTTATCGACGACGGGGATGAGAAAAATCAGTCCAGGCCCCTTGGCCTGGGGCTTCCCCCCGACCGTGCGCACTCGGCCCAACCGGAAGATAACCCCCCGTTCGTATTCGTTGAGAATACGCAAGGCACTGGCAGCGATCATGAGGATCAGGATCAGCACGACCAATCCGGATAGAGATGGAATCATTTTGTCCTCCTATGGATTTATTTTAGTGAATCTATTCCGTTCCCTTGGCGCCCTCGCGCTTATAAGAATAACTTGATTGAAAAATTCGAAATCCGAATACCGAAATTCAAAAGGAGTGAACAGTGTCAGGGGCCAGTAAAAAAGAATTGAACTGACACTGACACTCCCACTCCCACTTCTTTTCTAGCTCAGCTTCTCGACCCTCAGCTTGAGTCCCTCCTCTTTCAGGACCCGGATCTTCTGCCCCTCTTCGAGGGTCCCGTCGGTATAGGCATTCCAGAACTCCCCGTGAACAAAAACTTTCCCCTCGGGGGCGAGGCGGGTTATGACCGTCCCTATTTCCCCCACCAGTCCTTCGCTCCCGGTGGCGGGTTTGGCCATATGGGCTTTGACGGTCATTGCCACGGCGAAAAAAAAGAAAGCGGCGGTGACCAGGACCGTAGGGAGGATGACCGCCAGAGAAGCACGCAAATAGGGAAAGGGAGATTCAAAGAGCATGATGGACCCTAGAGCCAGCGAGATGACGCCTCCTACGCTGAGGAGGCCGTAGCTGGTTATTTTTATCTCGGCAATGAAGAGAACGACCCCTAAAAGGATGAGCAGCACCCCGGCGTAGTTGACCGGCAGCGTCCGGAAGGCGAAGAAGGCCAGGATGAGACAGATTCCCCCGATGACTCCCGGGAAGATGGCCCCCGGGTTGGAGAGCTCGAAATAGAGGCCCACCAGGCCGATCATCATCAGAATGTAGGCGATATTGGGGTTACTCAGAGTGGCCAGGAAACGGTCCCGGAAGCCCATCTCGAGGATGTTGATCTTCAAACCCTTGGTGGCCAGCTTGATCGTGCGCTTGGATTTTTCCACCGTGCGCCCGTCGATTTTCGCCAAAAGGTCATCCATGTCCTTGGCGATGAGGTCGATGATCTTGATCTTCAGGGCTTCGGTCTCGGTGATGGAGACGCTCTCGCGCACCGCTTTGGACGCCCACTTTGCATTCCGTCCCTTCTTCTCGGCGATGGACTCGATGTAGGCCACGGCGTCGTTCACCACTTTTTCCGCCATGGTCCGGTCCATCTTGCCGCCTCCCATGGCCACCGGGTGAGCGGCTCCGATATTGGTTCCCGGAGCCATGGCCGCAATGTCCGCCGCCAGGGTGATGAAGACCCCGGCCGATGCCGCCCGCGCCCCGCTGGGGGATACGTAAACGACGACGGGAATATCGACATTCATCATCTCCTTGATGATATCCCGCATGGAAAGGTCGAGCCCTCCCGGCGTATCCATCTGGATGACCAGGCACTCCGCTTTGTCTTTCGCGGCCTGCTCGATGCCATTCTTGATGAAATCGGCGATCGCCGGGGTGATGGCATCGTTGACTTTCAAAACGTCGACCTGTTTTTCCTGGGCTGGCAGAAACGCCGGTACGAAGGAAAAGAGAAGGCCGGAGAGAAAAAGCCCCAGGAAGAAGAAACCGCAAAAATACTTCTTGGACATTATAGAACTCCCCCCATCCGCCGGAGCGGAGAAATTCAAATCCGATCGTACTCCTTCTTGATCTTCTTCATATCCTCCCACACGTCCCGCTTGGAATTGGGGTTGCGGAGGAGGAAGGCGGGGTGGTAGGTGGGCATGAGCAGGATCCCCTGGTACCGGTGAAACCGTCCCCGCAGGAGGGAGATCTTCTCCTCGGTCTGCAGGAGGGTTTGAGCCGCAAAGGTCCCCAGGGCGCAGATCAACCCAGGCCGGATGACCTCGAGCTGTTTGCGGAGAAAGGGCTCACAGGATTTAATCTCGTCCGGCTCCGGGTTCCGGTTCCCGGGCGGGCGGCATTTGATGATGTTGGCGATGTACACCTCTTCGCGGGTTAGCTGAATGGCCTGGATGATCTTGGTGAGAAGCTGTCCGGCCAGGCCGACGAAGGGTTGGCCCTGGAGGTCTTCATCCCGCCCGGGGCCTTCCCCCACGAAGACCAGCTTGGCCCGGGGACTTCCCGTGCCAAAGACGATATTCGTCCGGGTGGAGTGGAGCTTGCATCGTCGGCAGTCCCCCAGCTCTTCGCGGACCTCCTCCAGAGTCAAGGCGGATGAGGGCGGAGGAGGGGAGGGAACGGCCTTCCTGAGGGAAGGCGCGGAACCCCTCGGCCAACCCTCCAACCCCATCGACCTTTCTTCTTCCAGATGATGGCGGAGACCGGCGACCATGTCCCTGAGCTCGGACAGGAAAGGCGTTTCATCTAATACTTGGGGCTGAGTCTTCGGGTTCATGAGCTCCTCAAGAGTAGAATCCGGTCGAGGATCCGGTACGCCAGCTCCTCTTTGTCCATCAGGGGAAGCTCCTCGACTTTTCCGGAACGGTCGATCAGCTTGACGATATTGGTATCGACGGCGAAACCCGCTCCGGGGAGACCGACATCATTGGCCACGATCAGGTCCAGGTTCTTTTCCGCCAGCTTTCGCTGGGCGTTGGCCAGGAGGCTCTCGGTTTCGGCGGCAAAACCGACGATCAACCGTTTCCCCTTTCGCTGACCCGCCTCCGAGAGGATATCCGGGTTGAGTTCCAGGGAGAGAGACAGTTCCGCTCGGGACTTTTTGATTTTTTCCGGGGAAGTTCCCTTGGGCCGGAAATCAGAGACGGCCGCGGCCATGACCAGAACCGAAGCTGCTGACAGATTTTCCAGGACCGCCTCCCGCATTTGAACGGCGGTCCGAACGGGAATGAATTTCACCCCGGACGGAGCGGCAAGGGCCGTGGGGCCGCTGACCAGGATCACTTTTCCCCCCCGGCGTCGAGCCGCCCGGGCAACGGCAAAGCCCATCTTGCCGGAGGAGCGGTTGCTGAGAAAGCGGACAGGGTCGAGAGGTTCTTCCGTCGGGCCGGCGGTAACGAGCAGAGTCTCCCCCCGGAAATCCTGGGGCGCGAGGAGGGTCCGGATCTCCTCCGCGATTACCGGGATTTCCGCCAGCCGTCCTTTCCCTTCGTACCCGCAGGCCAGTTCGCCGGATTCGGGCTCGATGAAATGATAGCCGCGGGCGCTCAGCTTCTGGATATTTTCCCGGCAGATGGGGTTTTCCCACATGTGCACATTCATCGCCGGAGCCAGCAGGACCGGGGCTTTCATGGCCATCACGATCGTTGTCAGCAGGTCGTCGGCGATCCCCCCGGCGATCTTCCCGATGACGTTGGCGGTAGCCGGCGCGATCACCAGGACATCGGCCCGGTCCGCCAGGGAAATGTGGCCGATCTCCGATTCCTCGACCAGGCTGAAGAGGTCCGTAGCAACTTTATTCCCGGAAAGAGTCTGGAAGGTGAGAGGCGTTACAAAGGCCTGGGCGCTCCGGGTCATGACCACGAAGACTTCGGCCCCTCCCCGGACCAGCTCCCGCACCAGTTCAGCGGCCTTGTAGGCCGCGATCCCTCCGGTGACTCCGAGGACGATTTTTTTATTTTTCAGCATGGTCTCTCGTATCCGGGAATGAAGAATCACCGGGTGGGAGTACCTTTGCCGGGTTCCGGGGCCTTTTCCAGCAGACCGACCCGCACTTCACAGACGGTGGTGAACCATCCCTCGGAGATGTTAATCAGGCACATGCGGTCGTCTTTGACAAAAACCAGGACATGATCCCGGTCCTTCAGGGAAGTCATCGGCTTCCACCCGTTTCGGGGAAGGTTGTTCTGGAAGAAGGCGGCCAAGGAGTCGGGGTCGACCCGGCCTTCCAAAGTGAGCAGGCCCACCTTGCCCTTGCCGGCGCTGTAGAGTTGGGTCTTCTTCTTGTTCGGGGAAACTTCGGACGGGAGGGGAATATCCTCGAAATCGGAAAAAGCAACCCTGAGGCCCGTCTCCGAAGAGGCGGTTCCTTGGTCCGTTTTGGCGGTGGATGCGCACCCGGACAAAGCCCAGAGAGCAAACAAGAAGAGGACGGTGACGGCGGCCAGAGATCCGATTTTTTTCATTGACATAACCTCTGAATTTTTATTGATTTATATCAGGGAACCGGGTAAATGTCAAGAAACTTGAGGATTTTCCGGTAGAAAGGGATTCGACCGCCAAGCGAGGAGTCAACGAATCAATGAGCAATGATCAATTGCCAATGA
>PMCE01000058.1:0-199 GCA_003154025.1 Syntrophaceae bacterium | reverse complement strand
GTTCAGACGGATGGCGGGGAAAGGGGCATCGTCCTGATCCACCGGAAAAACGTCCCGATCGCCTGGGCTCTGCCCGGCGGGTTCGTCGATTACGGGGAGACACTGGAACAGGCGGCGGTCCGGGAAGCCCGGGAGGAGACGGGGCTGGAGATCAATGCTGTCGAACAATTCCATACCTACTCCGACCCCCGCCGCGACC
>PMCE01000295.1:621-3553 GCA_003154025.1 Syntrophaceae bacterium | reverse complement strand
GAAATGTCCGGCTGGAGACGGTAGACCGGGAAGAACGGGATGTCTATCACCGCCTCCTGGCTTATGTCTTCGCAGGGGGTACCTTCCTCAACCGGGAGATGGTTCAGTCCGGGAACGCCTTTTTCTACAGGCCCCCGATCCGGGGCAAATATGCCGCCCAACTGGAGGAAGCCGAGGAGAGCGCGCGGAACCAGGGCGTCGGAGTGTGGGACCGAAAAAATGGGCTCAAAGAAAATCCCCGGGATTTCCGGGCCCGGACCCAGCGGGAGGAGGGCCATTTCCCCTCGTTGAAACGCTCCCCGAACAGAGATGCCAAAAACAAATCTTTCCAGGAGATTCCAGTTCCCCCTGATAAAATCGTCGGGAATAGACGCACGATGGTGTATCACCTTCCGGGGAGCCTTTCCGCGCCGAAGGTGAGCCCCCAAAACCGGGTCTTCTTCGACTCCCCCGAAGAAGCCGAGAAGGCCGGGTTCAGAAAGGCCNNCCCCATGTTGACGGATCCCCTTCAGAACATCACCATCGTCCTGGTCAGGCCCCAGTATGCGGGGAATATAGGGTCCGTCTGCCGGGCCATGAAGAACACGGGATTCTCCAGGCTGATCCTGGTCTCTCCCGAACAGGACCCTCTCTCCGTGGAAGCCAAAATGATGGCCACATCGGCCAAGGACATTCTCCAGAAGGCGAAGATCTTTTCCTCTCTCGAAGAGGCCCTCGAAGGTTTTCGCTGGATCGCGGGCACTTCCGCCCGCAAAGGGATCAACCGCGGGCCCTTCATCTCCCCCCGCGAAATCTCCCCGGAGATCATCCAGCACGCCGGTTCCATTCCCGTGGCCATCCTCTTCGGGCCTGAGGACCGAGGCCTGACGAACCGGGAACTCGACCCCTGTCATGCTCTGATCCGGATCCCCACCCACCATGGCCTAACCTCGTTGAACCTGGCCCAAGCGGTCCTCCTTGTCTGTCATGAGCTGTATTTAACCAACCTGCATGAATCGCGGAATGCGGAAGGCGGAGTGCGCCCTGAACCATGCAAGGTTCAAGATGCACTCCGCGTAGAGCAGGGCGGAAAAAGGCATGAAAAATTCGTGCGGAAGAAGGAAGCTTCTTCCTCTTCCGGGCTGCTGCCGCCGTTAGCCGAGTTTCAGAAGGTTGAGAAGATGTATGCCCACCTGGAGCAACTCCTCCTGCGCATCGGGTTTCTGGACACCAACAACCCCAAAAGAATCATGCATACCCTGAGGAGAATCTTCGGCAGGGCCCACCTCGGCGACCGCGACGTCGCCATCCTGCGGGGGATTTTCCGGCAACTGGAGTGGTATGCAACTCATGGGAGACAGAAGAAGGATTCAGGAATCAGGATTCAGGATTCAAAAACGAAAATATGATTAAGGAGAATCAGATGGCCGAATCGTTAGAACAGCGGTATCTGAATTTGCTGAAGGCCTCATTGCTGAATGAACTCTACATTGAAAATGAGGCACGGCTGCTTTACATCGAGGCCGTGCTGGTCGCTAAACAATCCGTCGATTTCAACGTGATCCGGGAGATTTCGCATCGCGTGCCCGGACTGGTACAACATCTTCAGGCGGCACGAATGGAAGGACGTCCATGGTGGTACTGGCGCCTTGAATTGAACGGAGAGGTCAAGTCCATTAACTTGCGCAATGGATGCGAATTTACGCATACCATGATCGGTCGCAAAAGGCTTGACAACCTTCAGCAATGCCTCGATCGGATTCGGTCGGAAGACATCCCCGGGGACGTTATCGAAGCAGGCGTATGGCGCGGCGGAGCCTCCATTTTCATGCGGGGATACCTAGCTGCCTATGAAATAGAGAACCGCAAGGTATGGGTGGCTGATTCATTTGAGGGAATGCCCAAACCGACCCTTCCTCAGGATGCGGGGTACGACTTCAGCCCGGAGAAAATGCCGATTCTGGCCGTATCCCTGGAGGAAGTCAAAGAAATTTTCCGGCGTTACGGGCTGCTGGATGACAGGGTTGAATTCCTCAAGGGCTGGTTCAAAGAGACCCTGCCCCATGCCCCGATCGGGAAAATCGCGCTGGCCAGGCTGGATGGAGATCTTTATGAATCCACCATGGATTCACTGAACGCGCTGTACCATAAGATTGAGCCCGGAGGTTATTTGATCATCGATGATTATGGTGATTTTGAGCCCTGCCGGCGTGCCGTGGATGAATTCCGCGACAAATTCCGTATCTCTGTCCCCATCGAGACAATTGACTGGAGTGGGGTTTTTTGGCGAAAGCCGTAATCCACCACCGTGAAGGGAGCCTGGTCAGATCTCGCCAGCAGGCGGTCACACCTTACGCGGGAGCGCTTTTCAAAAATGAATCAATTCCCGCGCCGACCCTTCAGCTTCCCAGGACACCNNGTCCTTCAGCGTCTTTCGTAATCCCTTTACAGAAAGATTGAAAGCCCGGCGACGGGAGCCGGTGGATTTTCATCCGCTTCCTGGTGGCCGACCCCAGGCCTGTATGCCCCCGGATCACCAGGGATGGCCGATGCTCTTGAGTTTTTCGATCAGGAGGCGCGCCTCGTTGAGATTTCCCAGGGCCACCTGTGCCCTGGCGAGCTGCTCCAGTACGGGCGCAGGGTTTTCAGCCCGTTCCAGCGCTGCTTCGAGGTGCGGGCGGGCTTCGGCGGGGCGGCCAGATGCGAGGAGCGCTCGGCCGGCGAGGTATTGCGTCTGCCAGAAGCGGCCGTCAGCCGCCAGAGCCCGTTGGAGCGGACCGAGGGCCGCCTCCGGGCGACCCGCCGCNNGAGGAGGCGTCGTCCAACCGTCTCGTCTCCGGCTGCGAGGGCCCGCTCTCCGAGCAACGCTTGAGCGGCTCCCAAGGCCGGGGCCAAGAGGGCGCAACGGCGAAGCTCCCCCGTCCCAGCCTCGTCCCCGACAGCGAGGAGACGC
>PMCE01000295.1:0-554 GCA_003154025.1 Syntrophaceae bacterium | reverse complement strand
CGGCGGGTTGCCTCTGAAAAGCAGCGTCCGGCCTCCCCAGGATGGCCGTCGCGCGCCAGAACGAGGCCATCGTGGATCAACCTTTCCACTTCTCCGCCGGACGCACGTCGGTAGCGCGAGCCGGGGAAGTCATCGGTCGTCCGCTCCCAGAGGCCTGTCGCCGGGATCTCCGGATGGGGGGCGGGGACAAGGGGATGCCCGCCAGCGGCTGCCGCTTCGAAGTAGAAGGCCAGCCGGTCTGGGGCGTGTCGGCGTTCGAGTCTCTCGGTCCGGGCCTCATCCGACGCCCGGTCGGCGATTCGGCGCCGCAGGGCTTCATCCCCGAGAAGCCTGTCCAGATGGGCGGCCAGTTGTTCCGGATGCCGATAGAGGAGGCCGGTCTCCCCGTCACGAACATCGGCGTAGGGCTGGAGGTCGGCGCAGAGGGGTGCCACGCAGTGGGCGGCGTACTCCAGCCACTTTACGTCGGACCGGCAGCCGTTCCATTCTGTGTCGAGAAGGAGGCACAGGCCCACGTGAAGGCCCGCGACGAAGCCGTAGTAATCGTCGAGGCT
>PMCE01000345.1 GCA_003154025.1 Syntrophaceae bacterium | reverse complement strand
CCGGTGGCGGAAGCTTTGATCTTGCCCGGGTTAGCCCTGGCCGCGTCCAGGAGATCCTTGAGGGTCTTGATGGGGCTGTCCGTTTTGACGGCAATCACGCCGGGGTCGACCACCTGCATGGCCAGAGGCTGAAAGGACTTCCGGGTGAAAAGGGCTTTGCGTTCCGGATCCAGGTAGATGGTGATCGTTTGGGGCAGGACAGTGATTCCGACCGTGTACCCGTCCGGACGGGAGCGCGCCAGGGCCGTCAGTCCCACCTGCCAGCCGGCGCCGGTCTTATTCTCAATCACGATGCGAACCCCGAGCTCTTTCTCCATCGGCCCGGCCAGGAGACGGGCCCCCACATCGCTGGAACCCCCGGCGGCTGCTCCTACGATGACGGTGATGCTTTTATTCTTCGCCGGGAAATCCACCTTGGCGGCGGCACCGGCCTGGCTCCCCATCGCGCCTGCGAGGAAAATCAGAACGACGCTGGAACCCATGGCGGAGATAATCCGACGACCGAATCCCCGATTCCATTTCATGGTTGACCCTCCTTGTCCTCCCTGTATTACTGCCGCGCAGACTCTCTAAATTTTGCTAAGCAAGCTCGAATATGGGAAGCCAGCCTCTGGAATCACTCGTAACCATGCGCAATACTTTTCAAGAAAGATGGCCCGATTTTGGTCGCGGCCCCGCCGCGCTGGCGGAAGCGGCTATTTCATATTCTTGTTATCGCTCCCAATCTTGTCAAGCCGAAATTTCTGACTTTTTATCGGCCACCAATCGCCTCTTTCCGAATCCGCGGTCGATTTCCCCCTTTCGAAAGCATTCACCTTTCCAATTGCCCTTGACCCACAAGTACCCTGCAAGTATAATCACCTTGCCCGAGTGCGGCGTAGCCGCAACAAAAGAAACCATTAACCTTTGACTCGTAGCTTGCAGGAAATGTTCTTTGGGGGTGACATTCGTTTTAACGGGTGATCCATACTGTTAAACGGAGCCAAAGACATGAAACGTTATTTTGCCTTCGCGGAGCACGGCACCAGTTACAAGCAAGAAACGCTTGCCGGTATAACCACCTTCCTGACCATGGCCTACATCGTCGTCGTGAACCCGGCCATCCTCGAAGCAGCAGGAATTCCCAAGGGACCGTCGATGACCGCTACGGCTTTATCGGCGGCTTTCGGCACCCTGATCATGGGCTTCTATGCCAAACGTCCTTTTGCCATCGCCCCGTATATGGGTGAAAATGCCTTCATCGCCTTCACCGTGGTCAAAGGACTCGGGTACCCCTGGCAGACTGCGCTCGGCGCAATCTTCATCGCCGGNNTGGCCTTCATCGGAATGAACGAGACGGGCATTGTCGTGCTCGGCGTGCCCGGAGCCCCGGTGAGCCTGGGCAAGCTTTCCCAGCCTTCCGTCCTCCTGGCCGTGCTCGGCTTTGTCATCATTGCCTGGCTCATGATCAAGCGGGTGATGGGCGCGGTCATCATCGGGATCCTTGTGACCACGCTCCTCTCCTGCTGGTGGGGGATTTCGGCGGTGCCGAAATCAGTGATGAGTTCACCGCCCAGCCTCAGCCCGATCTTTATGAAGCTGAGTATATCCGATGCGCTGAGTCTCAAGAGCCTTCCGGTCGTGGTCATCATTTTCGTCATGGCCTTCGTAGACACGGTGGGGACGCTGATCGGCCTCTCCGCACGGGCCAACCTGCTGGACCAGAAGGGCAATCTGCCGGAAATCGAAAAGCCCATGCTCGCGGACGCCCTCGCGAACCTGATCGCCCCCGTGCTCGGCACCACCACCACCGGCGCCTACATCGAGTCCGCGACGGGCATCTCCGAAGGGGGAAGGACCGGCTTTACGGCCCTCGTTGTGGCCGGGCTCTTCCTGCTGGCCCTGTTCTTCGCGCCTCTTTTTACCGCGGTGCCGCCCCATGCCTACGGAACCGCGCTCATGGTGATCGGTATTTTCATGATCAGCCCGATCACCAAAATTGACTTCAAAGATTATACCGAACTCATCCCGGCCTTTCTTACCATCACGCTGATGATCTTCACTTACAATATCGGCGTAGGGATGACCGCCGGACTGCTTTCCTATCCGGTCTTCAAAACCCTGGCCGGACGGCGCAGGGAAGTAGCTCCCGGCATGTGGATATTCGCCGCCTTCTCGCTGCTCTTCTACATTTTTTATCCTTACAAGTAACGATCCTGAAGGCCGATCAGCGACTCATTTACCATACCTCAAACCGGGGCTTCCCGGTCCCAAACCCATTTCTTCTTGACACCCTCCCTCACCTTTCCATACAATTGCAGGATAGAAAATCGAGTCCTTTCCAAAATCATCGTGATCTGGATTCGTTTTGACGAAACGATCTGGGTCCGGAAGGGGTATCAATGGTTAAGGTAGGAATCATTGGAGGGTCCGGGCTGGACGATCCCAAGATCCTAAAGCAGGCAAGCGAAAAAGAAGTTGAAACCCCTTACGGCGCGCCTACATCAGTTCTTACCTGCGGGGTGATCGAAGGGGTTGAGGTGGTAATCATCGCCCGACACGGCAAGAACCACTCCATATTTCCCTCCAAGGTGAATTTCAGGGCTAATATCTGGGCTCTGAAGCAACAGGGTTGTACCCACGTCCTGGCTTCAACCGCGGTTGGTTCCCTGAGGGAAGGGATCAAACC
>PMCE01000097.1 GCA_003154025.1 Syntrophaceae bacterium | reverse complement strand
TCAGCTAAAACCCTTTTGAAGTTCATTTTTGGCTGAGCGCTGACCGCTGATAGATGACAGCTGATTTTTTCATTTTCCTTCTTCCGCGTTTTTCAGAATATTCTTCACTACACCCCGCATGAGCGCCAGGTAAATGTCCCAGGGGATGTCACGGGTCTTTATGGTCTCGTAACGTTCTCTCGCCAGCCGGGTCAATCTTTCCTCGAAGTCCTCGACTCCCTGGAATTGACGGAGTGTTTCCAGTCGCATCTCTTCCGCCGCTTTGATGGAGCGGGCAAGGTATGCGCGGGCTTCAGGCCCCGTGAAGGCCCCGTTGCGGGCCAGGCAAACGACCTCCACTTCGAGAGGCCGCAGCTTTTCCAGGGATTTTTGGTAGAGGATGAAGTCCTCGTTGCCGGAGGCGAAGATCTCCTCCCCTTCTCCGGGGATGCCCCCGGCATCGGAGGGAAAGAGAGCCTTCAGGGAGGGGACGTAGGCGGCGATCGAGCAGGAGCTGTGACCCGGCATTTCGATGATCCGAACCTCTACACCTTCCCCCAGGTCAATGGAATCCCCTTCTCCCACCGCCTCATCGATGGCCATCCGGTCGAAATACAGCCCCAGCTCGTCAGCCTCTTTTTCCATATTCAGGCGCTGAATCATCTCCCGGTTCCGATCCCGGATGAAGTTGATGACCTTTTCCTTTCCATAAAGCTCCTGGCTGCGCCTGGAGCCGATGATTCTCAGCCCGGGAATCTTCCGCTGAAAGAAGGGAGCGATTCCACAATGGTCGAAATGAGAATGGAGGACCAAGAGGCGGGTGATCCTGGAGATGTCAATTCTTCGCTCCTGGAACTGCCTAAGCAGGTCGGGAATGATGTAGCTCATCCCCCCTTCAATGAACATGTATTCTTTTCCCTTGAGCAGATATACGTTCATCTCCTGCCTGCCGAGGTACTCGACGCGGGGATGGATGGTGTGGGGAGTGAGGTAGCGCATAGGCGCCTCCGTGAAGGCCGGTTTCGGGTTACGGGTTTCGAGATTCGAGTTAAAAGCCTTAAAGGCAGAACCGGGAATATACATCTGAACCCTGCAACCTGAACCTTATCTGCTTTTGCCTACCTTACCAGAATCCCGCCCTTCCATCAACTTTAGGGGTATTAAAATTTCTTGAAATGAAGGGTTCTCCTTGCTAATCTTTCTATGCTTTCATTCCGAAATCCATGCAGGCCTCCCGCGCTTCGCGGGACCGCGCGTCCCCATAAGATATGGATTCATTATGAGCACCGTCGTCCTCGTCAATCCTCCCTATTCCTTCTGGTCGCCGAAAAAAAATTATCTCCGCCCTTTTATCGGGAATCTGCCTTCTCTGGGACTGTTGAGCCTGGGAGCGGTTCTTCGGAAAGCCGGCTACCGGGTCAAAATCGTGGAGAGCGCTTCTCTTGGTCTGTCTTTCTCCCGGATCGTAGACGAAATCCTGCGGGAAAAGCCCGGATACGTGGGCCTCAGCTGCACCACGGCTGCGGTGGAGAACGCGGCCAAGATCGCCCATGCGGTGAAGGAGAAAAGCCCGGCGACCCTGGTCCTGGTGGGCGGGCCCCATATCACCGCCCTTCCGGAGGAGACTTTCCGCCGCTTCCCAGATTTTGATTGCGGAATCCTGGGAGAGGGAGAGGCCGCTCTCGTCGATCTGCTGGAAGCCCTTAACGGGAAGAAAAACTTGGATCAGGTGGACAGCGCCGTTTACCGCCAGGGGGAAGAAATCCGGGTGAACCCCCGCCGGGGATTCATCGCCAACCTGGACACCCTCCCCTTCCCGGCTTTTGACCTTCTGCCCGATTTTCCGCGGGCCTACCGCGCTCCCTTTCTGAATTACCGGAAGGGGCCGGCGGCCTCCCTGATTTCCTCCCGGGGATGCCCGCAGACCTGCACCTTCTGCGACCGGTCCGTGTTCGGAAACCGCTACCGGTACTTTTCCGAAGACTACCTGTGGGAACTGATCTCTTTTCTCCACCGGCAATACGGAATCCGCCATCTGGTTTTCACCGATGATCAGTTTGCCGCCTTCCGGCCCCGCCTGGTTCGACTGGGCGAAAAACTGGCCCGCGGGGGTTTGGACATTCATTGGAACTGCGATGCGCGGGTGGACTCGGTAGACCCGGAGTTGCTGCGTTTGATGAAAAGGGCGGGATGCTGGATGATCAGCTACGGGATCGAGAGCGGATCCCCGAAGATTTTGGATCAAATTCAGAAGGGGATCACCTTTGGGCAAGTCGAGCAAGCGATTCGCTGGACGAAGGAGGCGGGAATCCGGGCCAAGGGCCTCTTCATGATCGGGTATCCCCAGGAGACCGAGGAAACCTTGGGTGAGACCCTCGACTTCATCCGCCGGAGCCCTCTTGATGAGATCAATCTTTCCTTCTTGACCCCCTACCCGGGAACTGAAATCTACCAAGAGGTGAAAGGATCGGCTGGTTTTTCTGAAGAATGGGGCCGGATGAATGCCCTGAACTGCCTCCTGCGGCCCAAGAACCTCAGCTGCTCGGCGCTGGAGAAGGCCTACGGGAAAATCATCCGCCGGTTCTACATGCAACCCGGTCCCACTTTTTCCTACCTGGGCCTTCTGCTCCGAAGCCCGGAAAACGTCTCCCGGCTGGCGGAGGGATTAGGGCGCTGGCTGCTGCGGAGGTAGATCTGCTTTCTGCTCCCCGGGCAAGGCTGGAGGGACCGGCTTGGATTTCCCCATCAAGGCCCTCATCTCGTCTCCCTGGACGATCTCTTTTTCCAACAAGAGTTTAGCCAGGGTGTTGAGCACTTCCCGTTTCTCCCCCAGGATCCGGCGCACCCTTTGATGGCATTCCTCGACGACCTTGGAAATCTCCTCGTCGATTTCGGCCGCCTTCTCCTCGCTGTAGATCTTGCTGGAACCGAAACTCTCCGGAAGGAACATGGGTCGCCGCTCCCGTTCGTAGGTGACCAGGCCCAGGCGCTCACTCATCCCATACTCCGTGACCATGGACCGGGCCATATCCGTGGCCCGCTGAAGGTCGTTCTGCGCGCCGGTCGAGATCTCTCCGAAAATCAGTTCCTCGGCCACTCTCCCCCCCAGGAGCACCGCCATGCGGTCAAGCAGCTCCGATTTGGTCATCAGGTAGCGGTCTTCCGTGGGCTGCTGCTGGGTGTACCCCAGCGCCGCGATTCCCCGCGGGATGATGGTGATCTTGTGCACCGGGTCGGCATGTTCCACGGATTCCGCGACGATGGCGTGACCGGACTCGTGAAAGGCTACGATCTCCTTCTCCTTCGGGCTCATGACCCGTTTTTTCTTCTCCAGTCCGGCGACCACCCGGTCGATGGCATCGTCGAACTCCGCCGATCCGACCTGGTCCTTATTCTTCCGGGCGGCCAAGAGCGCCGCCTCGTTTACCAGGTTGGCCAGGTCGGCCCCCACGAAACCGGGAGTCCGGGCGGCGATTTTCTTCAGGTCCACTTCCGGAGCCAGGATCACGTTCTTGGAATGGATCTTCAGAATCGCCTCCCGGCCGTTGATGTCCGGCCGGTCCACCAGAACCTGCCGGTCGAATCGGCCCGGCCGCAACAGCGCCGGGTCCAGAATCTCCGGCCGGTTGGTGGCGGCCATAATAATGACTCCCTTGTTCGACTCGAACCCGTCCATCTCCACCAGCAGCTGGTTGAGGGTCTGTTCCCGCTCGTCATGGCCGCCCATGACGTTGATCCCCCGGGCCTTGCCGAGGGCGTCCAGCTCATCGATGAAGATGATGCAGGGGGCATGCCCGCTGGCCTGGGAGAAGAGATCGCGGACCCTTGCCGCTCCGACTCCCACGAACATCTCCACAAATTCG
Source organism: Syntrophaceae bacterium (assembly GCA_003154025.1). Next base: position 5,968 of record PMCE01000097.1, on the reverse strand, counting down.
GACCCGCTGATGCTGAAGAAGGGAACCCCGGCTTCCCCGGCGACCGCCTTGGCCAGGAGGGTTTTCCCGGTCCCGGGGGGGCCGACCAGAAGAACGCCCTTCGGGATTCTCCCCCCGAGCTTCTGAAACTTCCCCGGATTTTTTAAGAACTCCACCACTTCCTGGAGCTCTTCTTTCGCCTCGTCTATTCCGGCCACATCGCCAAAGGTAATCTTATTTTCCTGCTCGGCAAAGACCTTGGCTTTGCTCTTGCTGAAAGACATGACCCCGTATCCCGGCCCCATCCTCTTCATGGCATACCGCCAGATGAGGAAAAAAATGACCAGGGGGAACACCCAGGACAGAAGGTTGCTCAGGAATTTGCTCTCATAAAGGCCGCTGTAGTTTACCTTGCGTTCGTCCAGTTCCTTGATCAGGTTGGGGTCCTCTACCCGGATGGTGGTAAATTCCTGCTCTCCTTTATCCCCCTTCGTCTTCAGTTTTCCGGTGATCCGATCCGGCGCGATGACCAGGTTGCTTACCTGACCCTCGGCCAGTTCCTGCTTAAACTTGCTGTAGGGAATATTCTCCACCTTGGGGGCAAGAAAATAATTCTGCACCACGGTGATCAAGAGGAAGATGATCAAAAAATACCAGATGCTGAAATGGGCCTTCGGGGGCAGACCCTGTTTCTGCCTTTGGGGGTCCGACGCGGAGAAGAAGGATTTCAATTTTTTCTTGAGGATCTCATTCGGACTCTTCTCGTCATCTTCGGACATGCAGGCCTCCTTCGCCGAAAAGGTCCAGGTCAATCTCCCGATAGGAAATCATTTTCATTGTATCCTTTATAGAAATCAGATTCAATTCTCCGCGCCTGCGGCCGGGGTCCGACGTTTCCCTTCCACGATCCCCTTCCGCCGGCCCCCGTCTCTCCGCGGCTGCCGGCCAATGAACCCTTTCTTATTCCAGGGTCTTCAGGATTTCAAGGGATACCTGTAGGTCCAGCGGGGTCCCGCGTTCCTTCAGAAAGCGGGCGATCTTCTGCCTGTCTTCCTTCGATTTATTCTGCCCGAACTTGAATTTGCCGGAAATCTCTTCCACGGTCAGGGCATACACGCCGGTGGCCTTCAACACCTTGGCATAGAGGGGATCTGCGGGAGTGATCTTTTTGAACCTTCGCTCCGGTTGATACTTCTGCATGAGCTGGTTGAGGAAAGAGCATTTTTCTTCCGGGTCCTCGATCGTCCCGCAGCGACCCCGCACGTGCACCGATTTGAAGGCCGAGGTAGCCGAAGTGGCATTCTCTTCCGAAAGGAGGTGGGAGGGGAGATAAACCTGCAAGGAAACGGCCGAAAAGGTGGCCCGCGGGTCCTTTTTCAGGCATTCGTAGCGTTCTCCGGCGACGGCTCCATGCCAGAGAACCCGCCCGTCATACAGAAAATTCAGGGCCGTGATCCTCGGCCAGCCGTCGGCCGCGTTGAAAGCCAGGTAACCAACATCCGCCGTCCTCAGGACTTCTTCCATCTGCCCACGATCCTTGCCTTCGAATTCTTTTCTGCGCATCGTTCCTCCCCAAAAAAAGTTGCTGGTTGCCCGTTTCTGGTTGCTGGTTTAACACAAGTAACCAGTAACGAGCAATTTTGAACTCGAGACTCGAAACCCGAGACTCGAAACTTTTTCGATTCAAAATAGGTTATAATACCACACGTGGAAGGGCCAGAAAATACGGAATTGGTAAGTATCATCCAGGACCGCATCCGCGCTCGAGGAAAGATTTCCTTTGCCGAATTCATGGACCTTGCCCTCTACTATGCGAAGGAAGGGTATTATGCTTCTTCCCGAGAGAGGACCGGCCCCGGCGGGGATTACTACACCAGCCCTCACGTCCACCCCATCTTCGGGCACCTCCTGGCCCGCCAGTTCCGCCAGATGTGGGAGATCCTCGGTTACCCTTCTCCCTTCACCCTGGTGGAGATGGGGGGAGGAAAAGGGCTCCTCTGCGCGGACATCCTGGCCTATTGCCGAAGTCAGACCCCTGATTTTTACCGGAACCTTGTTTATACCCTGGCGGAGATAAACTCCCCGGCCGGGGAAAGGCAGAGAGCCCTTCTATCTCCTTTTCTTGAGGAGGGGAAGGTGGAATTCATCGATCCGGAGCCGGTTCTCGACGGGGGAAAGGCATTCACGGGATGCCTCTTCTCCAACGAGCTGATCGATGCTTTTCCCGTTCACCTGGTTCAAATGGAGGAAGGAAAGATCCAGGAAATTTGCGTCGCCTGCCGGGGGCCATCCTTCATCGAAATCCCTGGCCCCCCTTCCACGCCGGCCCTCGAGGAATATTTCTCCCTCTACGGATCTCCGCTCGAAGAAGGACAGCGGGCGGAAGTAAATTTGAAAGCCCTGGAATGGGTCGAAGGGGTCAACCGGGCCCTCCACCGAGGTTTTGTTCTGACGATCGACTACGGCTACGAAGCGTACGAGCTATACCATCCCGACCGCCGGGACGGGACTTTGCTCGGGTACTTCCGGCACACCACGTCCTGCAACCCGTATGAGCGCATCGGGTGCCAGGATTTGACCGCTCATGTCAACTTTACCGCCCTGATAAAAAAGGGAGAATCCCTTGGTTTGGAAAAAGCAGGGTATACGGAACAATACAGATTCTTGGCCTCCCTGGGGCTGCTGCAAGACCTGGAAAGCCTGGAGCGAGATTCCCCCAGCACTTCCGATCCAGCTTTTTTGAAGAATAAATTGGCCATGAGGAATCTCCTGATCCCGGGAGGGATGGGAAGTCTTTTCAAGGTGCTCGTCCAGAGCAAGGGCGTCGGTGATGCGGATCTGCTGGGCTTTCAAGATCCTTTCCGCCGACTCTAAATTTCAAGTTGCGGGTTTCAGGCTTTAAGTTTTTTGATCTTTATTTCCGTAGTCCGCCAATGGAAATTGGTAGCCTGAAACTGCAATGATTGCCTTGAAGCGAATAAAGATAAAAAGGTAGTGTGGAGTCGCAAAAGATGGCCAGGACTTCAAAAACCAAAGGCGAGGTTTTTACCCGAGCGCTGAAGGAGCTTTCCGAAGCGAACATCCCCTACCGGGTGCTGACCTTCAAGGCGGAAGAGAAATCCGCGGAGGAGGTCACCCGGGAAACGGGGTTTCCTCTGTCCCAGGTCGTAAAGACCCTTTTGGTTCAGGGAGCTTCCCAAAAGTACTACCTGGCCCTCTGCCCGGGGGACCGTCAGGTCAACCTGAAGGCCCTGGCCAAAGCGGTGGACGAAAAGACTTTGGATATGGCCCCCCGGGAGGACGTTCCCAAGATAACGGGTTATTACATCGGCGGCGTGAGCCCCATGGGAACCCACCGCCCCCTCCCGGTCGTCATGGAGGAATCCATTTTGAGCCTGCCCGAGATTGCCCTCAGCGCCGGACAGTGGGGATGTCAGGCTTTGCTCCGACCTTCCGATCTTCGCGATCATCTTGGGAAGCGGGTTACGATCGCAGCCTTTGCCCAGGAGAAGGGAGAGGGATAGATTTCAGATTTAAGATTGCAGATTGCAGATTTAAGATTTCGGGTCACAGGTTGTTGAGTCAAAGTTCTAGACCCTTCTGTTCCCCTGTAGCTTGTATCTCTTTTTCTTCATTATTTAGAAAGATTATGATCCGTGTTTATCCGCGTCCCAATAAAATTATCTTTTTTCCCAGGAGGAACCTGAAACATGCCTAAAGAACGGTTGCTCGTAATCGGCGGCAACGCCGCGGGCATGAGCGCGGCTTCTCAGGCGGGCCGTCAGAAACCCGGGCTCGAGATTCTTACCTTTGAAGAGAGTCCTCACACCTCTTATTCCGCCTGAGCAATGCCTTACTACATCGGCAGGGTTGTCGATGACGCCAGGCGGTTGGTGGTGCGTTCTCCGGAAGCTTTTCGGGAAAAGCAGGGCATCGATGCCCGGGTCTTCCAAAGAATCATTGGAATCGATCTCCCGCAAAGACAGGTTCAGGCGGAAGAGGTTAGAACCGGGAAAACCTGGAAGGAGCCTTTCGACCAGCTTCTGATCGCTACGGGAGCGTCGCCCATCCGGCCCCCCATTCCCGGTCTTGACGCCAGGGGTGTTTATGAGCTGAACACCCTGCAGAGCGGAATCGAGGTCCGCCGGGCCGTGGAAGAGAAGAACCCCCGGCAGATCGTGATCATCGGGGGCGGCTATATCGGGCTGGAGATGGCCGAGAATTTCTCCCTTCGGGGCGTCGGGGTGACGATCGTGGAGAAGGCCTCTCAGGTCATGAACACCTTGGACGCGGATATGGCCGCCCTGCTGATCAAGCCCCTGGAGGAAGTCGGAGTCAAACTCTACTTGAATGAATCCCTGAAGGGCCTGGAAGTCCGGCAGGGAGAGGTTCGGGGGGTGGTCACCGCCCAACGCAGCCTTCCCGCCGACCTGGTGCTCCTGGGGTTGGGAGTCCGGCCGAATGCCGCTCTTGCCCAGAAAGCCGGGATACCCGTGGGCAGCACGGGGGGAATCAAAGTGAGCGACCGGATGCAGACCGAGGTGGAAGGAATCTGGGCCGCGGGAAACTGCGTGGAAACTTTCCACCTGGTCAGCCGCCGTCCCTTCTACATCGCCCTCGGAACCGTGGCCAACAAGCAGGGCCGGGTGGCGGGGATCAACATTGCCGGAGGCCAGGCGGTCTTTCCCGGGGCTCTGGGAACCGCCATGGCCAAAGTCTGCTCGCTGGAAGCGGCCCGGACCGGCCTTCAGGAGAAGGAAATTCAGGAAATGGGCCTATCCTACGCCGCCGCGAAAATCGAGGCCCCAACCCGGGCCCGGTATTACCCTGGATCCGGACCGATGACCGTGAAGATTCTGGCGGAAAAAGGGACGGGACGACTACTCGGCGGACAGATCGTGGGAAAAGAGGGAGCGGCCAAGCGGATCGACACGCTGGCCACCGCCCTTCATGCGCGGCTCACCGTGGAGGACTTGATCAACCTGGACCTCGGGTATTCGCCTCCTTTTTCCGGTGTTTGGGACCCGGTCCAGATCGCCGCGCGGCAGGCAGCCGGGCAGGTATAGCCAAAAAGAGAAGAATGGAATGATGGAAACATGGGCGAATGGGAAAACTTTCTCTCTTTGCCCAACCAATATTCCATCATTCCAGCCTTCCAATTTCTTTGTTTGGCTTAAATTTTCCCCCTGCGGTCTCTGCGTTCTCTCTGGTTGATTTTNNGCCCTTGATTTTCTTATCCGCAAAGTCCGGATAGATCTTCTAGCGCCTTTCTTGTCTCCGGCGAAATCTGTCACCCTACGGTAGGTTTTTCAATTGAATCCTCCTACCGGCCCCCGCGCCTCCGCCCGGGGGCCCGCCATCATCCATTGTTAGAGATGGATTTTTGGGGTATATATGAAAAATCCTGAAGAAGGATTTTCCCATTTCATACCCGAAGAAAGGAGAGTCCCATGAGCGAGTATTTTTATGCCCTCGACGCCCGCAAGCACTACAAGGATCTGATGGAGGCCCAGAAGGACATGTTCCAGGCCTTCATCAATTTCAACAATGAGATATTCGAAAAGAAGAGCGCCCTTCCCCGAAAGGTGAAAGAACTCATCGCCGTCGCCGTGGCCCACACGACCCAGTGCCCCTACTGCATCGAGGGCCATGTAAAGGCGGCCAAAAAAGAAGGGGCCACCGATCAGGAGATCGCCGAAGCCATCTTCGTGGCCGCCGCCCTACGAGCCGGCGGCGCCTTTGCCCACTCCACCGTCGCCATGGGGGTATTGAAGCGGGAGGAAGGGAAATAAGATCGATTTCAGATTGCAGATTTCATATTGCCGAATGCGGATTAGAGAATAAAACCGGTTGCCGGTTCTCAGTTTCCGGTTTTCGGCTTCGGGTTTTAACCGGCAACGGGCAACCGGGACCTGGCAATATTCTTTCGTTAACTTGAGGCACTTGAGCGCACTTGCGTGCAATTAAGGCACTCCGGAACTCTACTTCG
>PMCE01000241.1:12197-13534 GCA_003154025.1 Syntrophaceae bacterium | reverse complement strand
TTCTTGATATGATGGACTTCATAGCGCCCCCCGATCCTGTCGCCGGTCTGCCAGCGGGAGCCGGAGACCGCTCCGGTCCTCGAGGTCCGGGGGGAGGGGGGACTCTGAACACTGGTGGCCGGAATAGCGGGCTCAGTCAGGGGTTGTTCATTCATAGAAATTATGGTGAAAAAATGAGAATCCCCTTGCCTTCAGGCTTCCGGAAATTTTCCCGGGCCGGTCAAGGAGCTCATCCCATTTGTGCGGATGGAGTTTCCCTTCGCGAATGCAATTTCCCAATATACTTATCGGGTTTTAAGGCTTTTATATTAAATGCGAAAAAACCATTGCTGGTTCCTGGTTGCTTATTCTGGTACCCGGGTAACGAAAAACCAGCAACCGGCTCTCATTCCGCATTTGTAAGGTTGACCTGCTCGAAAACGGTAAAGTATACTGTTCATGATCTTTTTGCCGGGGCGGGTCATGATTCACCCCGGCGGGGGTTCGCCCATGATTGGTAAAGGGTTGGTTGAGACGATCCTCCGGCACTATTCCCTTTCCCCGAGAGGAATCCACGGCTTGCCACACTGGGCGAGAGTGCTGGAGAACGGGAGAAATCTGGCCCGCCAGACCGGCGCCAGAATCGAAGTGGTGGAGCTCTTTGCCGTCTTTCACGATGCCCGGAGGATGAATGACGGATGGGACCGTGAACACGGCTACCGGGGAGCCGAGTTGACCATCGAATTCCGGGAAACTCATTTCCACCTTGCGGACGGCGATTTTGACCTGCTTTATCAGGCTTGCCGGGATCACACCGACGGAACGACCGGGGCAGACATTACCGTTCAGACCTGCTGGGATGCGGATCGGCTGGACCTGGGCCGGGCGAAGATCGACCTGGACCGGAAATATCTCTGCACCGAGGCGGCCCGAGACCCGGCGGTCATGGTCTGGGCCGACCGGCGAAGCCGGGGAGGGTTCGTGCCGGAGCTAATCTGGGAGGAGTGGGCTTTGAAGTTCGAGAAGAAGAAATAGGGAATTATGGGACACGGATGAATACGGATGAACGCGGATTAAGGCAAATACTCTTTGGACACAGATGAACAAAGATAAACTAAAGATAAACACAGATTTTTCCCGCTAAAGACCTAGCGACAAAAAATTTATTGGGACGCGGATGAATGCGGATTAAGACAAGGATTTTTGGGGGACACAGAGGAGCGCAGCGCGGCAGAGCCGCACCAAAAGAAATCACCCCCTCCTTCAGCAATTATGCAACACTTACGACCGCGGCCCCTCGATTCCCCGAGGGTGACTGCCAAAGAAAGGAGATATCCATGAGAAAGGTGAAATCGATA
>PMCE01000241.1:0-12156 GCA_003154025.1 Syntrophaceae bacterium | reverse complement strand
GGCAAGCAGTTCGTCCCGGAAAACCGCAGCGGGGGAGGAGGCACGATCGGCATGGAACTGGTGGCGAAATCGCAGCCCGATGGGTACACCCTGCTATTCACCTCTTCAGCCATCGCGATCAACCCTTTGCTCTATAAGGTGCCCTACGATCCGGTGAAGTCCTTTATCGCCATTGCCAAGTTGGGCAACGGGCCGGTGGTCCTCACCGTCCATCCGGGCGTCCAGGCCAACTCGGTGAAGGAGCTCATCGCCCTGGCGAAGAAGCAGCCCGGGAAGCTGGTTTGCGCGGCGGCAGGCATGGGCAGCTTCATGCATCTCGGGAGCGAGCTCTTCAAGATGATGGCCGGAATCGATATCCTGATCGTGCAGTTCAAGGGCGGCGGCCCCGCGATGATCGACACCATGGGCGGCCACTCCCAGATCTCGCTCGGAACGCTCACCCAGTCGTTGCCTCAAATCAAAGCCGGCAAGCTCAAGGTGCTGGGTTTTGGCGGGTCCAAGCGCAGCAAACTCTTGCCCGAAGCGCCGACGATTTCGGAGGCCGGCGTACCCGGGTATGAGGCGGCCATATGGTGGGGGCTCTTTGCCCCGGCAGGCACGCCGAAGGCGATCGTCGACCGCGTGTACAAGGAACTCGCGGTGATCCTGAACTCGGAAGATACCAAGAAGATATACGAGACCCAGGGCGCGGAGGCGGAACTGTTGGGCCCGGCTGAGTTCGTCAAATACATCCAGGCGGAAACGGTCAAATGGGGGAAGGTCGTCAAAGAGGCCAAAATCCAGGGTGAGGAGGAGAAGTAAGGAAATTCAGTTTGCCGGGGACCGTCAACCGAGTTCGGCCCTGCAAGGAGTGCCCATGGGGGCCCATCGAGGAGAGGGGACGCCCCTCGCCCCCCTGCCGCCGTTCAGCAGGAATCACCCGTCCGCTGGAATAGGGAGTTATTGATGAAACAGGAGTTACGCAGGAACAAGGATTTCTGGGCCGGCATGATGCTGATCGGGATCGGCGCCGCGGCCCTGTTCATCTCCCGGGATTACCGGTTCGGCAGCGCGTTGCGCATGGGGCCCGGATTCTTCCCGACCCTCCTGAGCGTGATCCTCATGGCCTTCGGCATCGGCATCATGGCCGTGGGGCTGCGCAGCGGTGAGAAAATCCAGGGCAGCTTGTCGCTCCGGGCTCTGGTCCTGCTGCCCTCCTCCCTGGTACTGTTTGGCATCCTGATGGAGCTGGCGGGTTTCATCCCGGCGCTGGTGGCCCTGGTTTTCCTGGCGGCGGCCTCGGGCCGGGCGTTCAAGTTCGTGGAGGTTCTGCTGATGACCGCGCTCCTGACCGTCGCCTCGGTGGCTTTGTTCATCTGGGGACTCGGGCTCCCTTATCCCCTGATCAAGGGATTCTGATAAGGAGGTTGTCATTGGACCTGTTTCATAACCTGATTTTCGGTTTCAGCGTTGCGGTCTCGCTGCAGAACCTGTTCTACTGTTTCATCGGGGTGCTGGTGGGCACCCTGATCGGCGTTCTTCCCGGCATCGGNNGGCATCTACTACGGCGCCCAGTACGGAGGATCGACCACTTCCATCCTGGTAAACCTTCCGGGCGAGACCTCGTCGGTGATCACCTGTATCGACGGCTACCAGATGGCCCGGCAGGGGCGCGCCGGCGTGGCGCTGGCGATCGCGGCCATCGGCTCATTCTTCGCCGGCACGGTATGCACGATGATCGTGGCCTTGTTCGGCCCGCTGCTCGCCAATCTGGCGCTGGAGTTCGGTTCGCCGGAATACTTTTCGCTGATGCTCATGGGACTGGTCACCGCGGCGGTGCTCGCCCAGGGCGACATGCTGAAGTCGCTCGCCATGGTGGTGCTGGGCCTGCTGCTCGGCATCGTGGGCTCCGACGTCGATTCCGGGGTGAAGCGTTTCTGCTTCGGGGTCTTCGAACTGGCCGACGGCATCGGCTTCGTCATCATCGCCGTGGGGGTGTTCGCGGTGGGTGAAATCATCAGCAACCTCAGCGAACCGGAGGACCGGGTGGTCTTCACCTCCAAGGTGGGGAGCCTCTACCCGACGCTGCAGGACATGAAACAGTCCATCGGCCCGATCATCCGAGGAACGGCGCTCGGGGCGTTCTTCGGGGTACTGCCCGGGACCGGACCATCGATCGCTTCGTTCGGCTCTTACATGATCGAGAAGAAGATTGCCAAGGACCCGTCGCGTTTCGGCCGCGGCGCGATCGAGGGGGTGGCGGGACCCGAGGCCTCCAACAACGCGGACGCGCAATGCAAGTTCATTCCCATGCTCACGCTGGGAATTCCCGCGAGCGGGACGATGGCGCTGATGTTGGCCGCGCTCATGATCCAAGGCATCNNTGATGCTGGTCGTGCTCAACCTGCCGCTGGTGGGCCTGTGGGTGAGCCTGCTCAAGGTGCCCTATCGCCTCCTCTTCCCCGCCATCATGGTGTTCTCCGCCATCGGCATCTACAGTTCGAACAACGTCTCCTTCGATGTCTACCTGGCGGCGCTCTTCGGGGTCCTTGGCATCGTGTGGAGGATGCTGGGGTGCAGCCCGGTGCCCATGCTGCTCGGGTTTGTGCTNNGGGCCGATGATGGAGGAAAACCTGCGGCGGGCCTTGCAGGTCTCGCACGGGGATCCCTCCGTCTTCGTCACCCGGCCGATCAGCCTGGCGTTTACCATCGTCACGATCCTGATCCTGATCGTGATGATTTTGCCCGCCGTGCGCAAACAGCGGGGCAACATTACCGGCTGAGGTTTTGGCAATCAATAGAGAGCGGGTCTGGACGCGAAAGCCCTGCACCCAATCGGAGACGGGAAGGATTGTTTAGAGACTTAAAATTCATTGAACAATGGCGCTTTCCCTCGGGGCATGGCGCTCCACCAGGCGAATAAGAAGTTTGGGCCGTTCTAAGAATAGGGTCAGTGATTAGCGTCAGTTTGAAAAAAATCTTATTATTCTTTGCCTCCCACTGACCCTCAGGCGGTCTTTAAGCACTTTAGGTATGATGGAAGGATTTAAGCCGCCAGACAGAGCCAGATTCTCCCTTATTCTCTGTTACACCTACTTATTGTGAGTGGGGACCTACTCTAAGGGTTGATAATTTCTGGTAGTAAGTAGGTGGTTTATCCCGCGATTTGGCCGTTGAAAACTGATTAGTGATACTCTCTGCCGATGATCGGTAGTGTTTGCTGACTTCAAGGATCGTCAGGCACGATCGCCGTTCTATCTGGGCTTGTTGGCAATTCTCGGCGTGATCGGTGATCGGACGACCAGCCGCCGCACCAGCGGTCTGAGCAGTTGGGGAGACAGGTAGATCGGGAACTGGCAAAGGGCGAAATAAAGCCAGGCGAGGTCTGGCAAAACCCCGCCGGCCGCCGCCAGCATCAGCCCCATATTGCGTTGTGAAGCCATGAGCCCGAGCACAAAGGCGCGGTCGCGGCCAGCCCTAGCGAAGAGCAGTGTGGTCAGACCGAGCACCGCGAAACATACAACGAAGGCGAGCACTCCGAGCCCGGTCATGACTATTGGCGCGGTGAAAAAGCGTGCTGCTACATTTTCCATGACGGCAGCCACGAAAACGAAGACGAGCAGGATATTGATACCGTCGATCTGGTCCTTAGAGCGCTCAATGGTAGCGGGCCCAGCGATCCGACGGATAATGACGGCAACAAGCACGGACCCCGCGAGGATCGCGAACAACTTTAGCCCGAGCGCCATAGGCGAGAGCGTCAACGCGGGGCCGATGAATGCATAAGTGAAAAGGGATGCCGTGAACGGGGTTAGTGCCGTGCTGGTGACTAGCGTGACCAGCACAAGTGTGGCGTCGAGCCCCATCAACGCGGCGAAGGCGGGAGCCGCCATCATCGGCGAGGCAACAGCCTGCAGCATGAGCGCGAGGAAAAGGTCGGGCGAGCGGGCATCGAGGCCGATCAAGAGGCAACTTGCGCCGAACAAGAATGGGATCACCAGCATCGTCCATACCGTCGCCGCGAGCACGAGAGCGGGCCGCCCCAGGTAGCCCCGCAATGCCGCCAGGTCCAGGCGAAGGAACGCGATGCACAACAAGACGAAGATGGCCTCAGTGACAAACGGCTTGAGCATAGCGCCGATCGGCGGCACCGCGATGCCAATGAAAACGAGCGCTGCAAGTGCACGCGTGCCCTGTCGACCGAGCCACGCCAGCGCCGCTGCCGGTGCCTGGATAATGGACATCCGAAGGAGCTCCAACATAAACTCACAAATTTTGTCTGGTAGACGTGGCACCTAAACCCTCCTCCCAACCAGTCTGTTGAATAACAAGTGGTGTCGCTTGGAATTGCGGCTGCATCGAGCTGCCCGAACCATGATCGTATTGGCTGCTTTCTTGTCGGCATCAATTACAGGCTCAAATTATTCGCAATTCTGGTACTTGTAAAGATCCAGATTTGGTGTTATCTATGGAGCCAGAACAAATCTTATGAACAAGAAACCTCTTGGTCCAATCCTGTTAGATAGAAAAAAAAACACTTCGCTGCAGACTCAGGTCAGCCTGGGCCTGAAGAAACTGATACAAGCTGGTGCGTTGGGGGCGGGAGAAGCTGTCCCATCCAGCCGCGAATTGGCCCGTGACCTCCAGGTGTCAAGGAACACAGTCCTTAATGCCTACGACCGTCTGGTGGGCGAGGGTTACCTAGACGCTTCGCCGCGTTGCGGCCTTTTTGTTAGCGAATCTTTTGCTCTTGTGGGGCCACCCCGACGGAGGGGACTATCCGGCTCGATTCCCCAAATCCCACCGTCACAACCGCACGACGAAATAGAGCCGGTAACCGTGCCTATGCCCTTTTGTCCGAGCCAGCCCGATGTTCGGCTTTTCCCTTTGACTCTATGGAATCGAATGCGAGCACGCTCTCTCAAGAGGAATGGAACGAACATACTCCACTATCACTCCGAGTTAGTCCTCGGCCTGCCGGCTCTGCGACGTAGCTTAGCCTCTTACCTCCGCGATAGCCGCGGTGTTCGGTGCGAGTGGTGCCAGATCGCCATCACGACCGGCTCACAGCAAGCGCTATTCCTGCTCGCGCATCTGCTTTTGAATCCCCGAAAGCGTGTCTTAATGGAAGACCCAGGCTACTTAGGCGCCCGACTTGCCTGGGCTAACGTTGGTGCCTCCATACAGCCGGTGCCGGTAGATGGCAACGGGTTGATAATCCCCCCGTCAAGGAAAGGACCTCAACCGGCACTCATCTACACAACGCCGTCTCGTCAGTTTCCAACTGGCGCCTGTCTATCGCTTTCCCGACGGTTGTCCTTAGTTGATTTCGCCTCCAGGACGAAGGCCTGGGTCGTGGAGGACGACTACGATTCAGAGTTTCGGTATACGCGTCCGCCGCTCCCGAGCCTTCACAGTCTCGATCCTACCGGGCGAGTGATCTACGTGGGCAGCATGAGCAAAGTACTATTTCCTTCACTTCGCATTGGCTATGTCGTTCTTCCGCCGACGCTTGTTGAAGGTTTCGCCGCGTTGCGGTGGGTTATGGATGAATATGGCCCCCTGATTGACCAAGCCACGCTGGCGGAGTTCATCGAGGCTGGGGCCTTCTACACGCACATCAGACGTTGTAGAAGAGAGTACGGGGAGCGCCTGAGCAATTTTTTAGAGGTGGCCAGCAGGATCGAAATACCGCTCACCTTTCCTCATACGGACGGAGGGATGAATGTGGCAGGGCTTCTCCCTCTAAATAGCAATGATCACAAATTGTCGGAAGCGCTCCAAGAGAGAGGTTTGGTGGTTCCTGCGCTCTCCCGTTACGCTATGAGAACCACTCGGCCGGGCCTCCTTTTCGGATTCTCGGCTTTTGACCAAAAAACAACCCAAGTCTCGCTCGAACTCTTCGCATCAACCCTGAGCGATAATGCCAAACGAAACTCAAACCGCAGAGCTTGAATGGATAGTCAAAAGAGGGTTTGCTTCGCTTTATAACCCGCTTTTGAGGGCCAAAATTAATAATTTCGATTTGAAGTATTGTATCCTGAAGGAAAATACGATGAACACTCTTTCAGGAAGAAAGCGAAGAGGTGGATGACTCCCGTTTAAGGAACACAAAAGCTGGTGCATTATTACTTCATGAAGCCGGCTTCTTTGGTCTTTTCCCTTCTGCAAAAATTGGAGAGGGGGAAGTTGTCCAATTCATTCAGTTGAGATAGACAAAAAAACCTCTGCCCTAAAGCTGACGATTGAAGAAAGGATACTGTCGGACCCCGAGCTTGGCTGGCTATGTTAAAAAAACCGATGGAAAGAGAAACGTTGTCGGGACGAATCCTTTCCCCTTAATCCCCTTTCAGAGTTTCCAGCTTCCTTCTGAACTTAAACCAGGGGAGAAGGGGATACGCCAATAGCACCATGGCAATAGATAAAAGCGTTGCGGAAATTGGGCGGGTAAAAAAGATGAGGAAGCTCCCTTGAGAGACTAATAGGGACTGGCGCAAGGTGTTCTCCATCATCGGGCTCAAAACCAAGGCCAGGATCAAGGGGGCCCCTTCATAATCGAATTTCTTCATGAGGTATCCGACGATTCCGAAGAAGATCATGAGAAGGACATCTTCCGTATTGTTGTTCAAGCTGAACGAACCGATGACGCAAAAGAGAAGGATAAACGGGAAGAGGATCGGATAAGGAATTTTTAGGATCTTAATCCATATGCCGATGAGAGGAAGGTTCATTACGAGAAGCATCGCGTTCCCGATGTACATGCTGGTTACAACACCCCAGAAGATATCGCTGTGGTTTTTCAGAAGCAGCGGTCCGACCTGGACTCCGTGGGTTAGAAGGAGTCCCAAAAGAAGAGCCATGACGGCATTGGATGGAATTCCCAGCGTGAGCAGGGGAACAAATGCTCCTGTTGAACCAGAATTATTCGCAGTCTCAGGCCCCGCCACTCCTTCGATGACCCCGGTGCCGAATTTCTCAGGATATTTGGAAAACCTCTTCTCCACTGCATAGGAAGTGAAGGAAGAGACGACAGCCCCTCCTCCGGGGAGAATGCCCAGGAAAAAACCCAGGAAAGTCCCTCGAAGGATCGGTTTTATTGAATCCTTCCATTCTTTCATATTTGGAAGAATGCGGGTAAGGCTCGTTTTGAAAATGTCTCGTTTGATCCCCTCCTCTATATTGGAAATGACCTCGGAAATTCCGAAAAGACCCATGATGACGGGAATCAGCCCGACTCCATCCATAAGCGATTTTATCCCGAAGGTGAACTTGGGGATGCCGGTCATGATGTCTGTTCCGATGGAACCCAAAAATAGCCCAAGGCTCACCATCATGATCGCCTTCACCATCGAGCCTCTGGCCAGGAAGCTTACGATCACCAGGCCCAGGCACATTAGCGAAAAATTTTCGGGGAAGGTGAATTTCAAGGCAAAGTTGGCCAGCGGAGGAGCCACCAGCATCAGGCCAATGACGGATATCGTCCCGCCGATAAAAGATCCGCAGGCTGAAATCCCCAAAGCAGGACCGGCTCTTCCCTGTCTCGCCATCTGGTAACCATCGAGACAAGTGACCACGGAGGATGCTTCTCCCGGGATATTGAGCAGGATGGAGGTGGTAGAACCACCGTACTGGGCGCCATAGTAAATTCCCGCCAGCATGATCATCCCCGGGACCGGGGCGAGATGAAGCGTGGATCCAAAGAGCAGGGACATTGCCGCCACAGGTCCGAGACCCGGCAGAACTCCCACCAGTGTTCCCATCAAAACTCCCAAAAAACAATAGATGAGGTTCTGAAATGTAAAAGCCAGAGAAAACCCATACAAAATATCGTTAAACATGAAAGCACAGCCTCTCTAGAATCCCAGGATCCCAGCTGGCAGCTGAACGTCAAGCCAATAATTAAAGACCCCATAAAAAACGATCGTACCCAAAATGGAACAGGTAAGAACGATAACCCATCGCTGAGGCTCAACTGCTCTCAAAAGAAACCCCAGAAATAATAGCGTGCCGATAAAAAATCCCAGAACATTCATCCCTATGGCATAAAGGGTAAGGGCGATGAGGACATACAGCATTTTCCTCGCCAATCTCTGATTTGGCAAAAGAGGGCTTCTCTCGTCCCCGGGCAGGTTCTTGAATGATTTCAAGAAAATGATAAGGGAGAGAGAGCCCAAGATAATCCCGGTCAAGAAAGAAAAGAAGCCGGGACCTGGTTGATGCACTCCGCCCAGCGAGAGCTTGACCGAGCCAAGGCAAATACCGATCGCTATGATCAGACAAACCAGGCTGCTTATTCTATCCCTTTCCCTTTTGGTCATACATTCTCTCCGAGATGGAGAATCACTGTTTGATTGATTTTTTCAGCTCGTCAAAAATCCCTTTCATCGTTGCGCCCTCCGTTTTCATCTCGGCCCCAAATTCCTGGGGTCCCAGGAAATCGAGCATCAAGGACATTTTTCCGAGCCGGTCTTCGATAATGCTCTTGTTATTTTCAACGATTTTCCTGCCGGTCGTGTGAATTGTCTTCACCACTTGTTCCGGCAATCCCTTTGGACCGAGAATGCCGACCCATACATACTGAACGATCGGATAACCTAATTCAGAGAACGTGGGGCAATCGGGATAATCTTTTAAACGTTCCTTCGCGAAGACGCCGATCGGCCGGAGTGCCCCCGACCGAATGTGAGGTACAACAGCGGTGACTGTGCAGGAGACCATATTCACACCGCCTCCGAGTAGAGCCGTGGCCGCAGGGCCGTCCCCCGCGCAAGGGACATGGGTCATATTTATTTTCGCCAATTTGACGAACATCTCCACCGGGAAATGGCTGGTCCCAAAAATGCCCGAGGTGGCATAGGTGACTTTTCCGGGGTTTTTCTTCGCCTCTTCAACCAGTTCTTTTAGGGTCTTCCATGGAGAATCGGTCTTCACCGTAAACATGACGGGGGTTTTCGTCAGGCGACAGATCGGAGCAAAGTCTTCAGACGTATAGTCTAATTCCTTGGTGGTTGGGGTAAGGAGGACCGGCGCGTTGGTGCTGGCAACGAGAGTATATCCGTCCGGCTTAGCTTTGGCCACAAAGGAGGCTCCCACAGCCCCGGCGGCCCCCGGCTTATAGATAAAGGGCATGGTCTGCCCCAAAGCCTCCTGCCATCTATCGGTAAAAATTCTGAGGACCACGTCGGTGAAGCCCGGTTGGTAAGGGACAACGATCTGAATGGGCCTATTGGGATATTTAGATTCTGCTGCCCAGGTGTTACTCGTGACGATTACGACTATCGTCAGAGCCAAAAGCAATAAATTCATCCCTCTGCTGCTCTTTTCCTTTCCCATTTTGTCCTCCCTTCCTTGAGCACCAAACGTAAATTCCTTCCACCATTGGCGAGCTTCACATTTGCGAATTCAATTGATCAAAACCCTTGGGACGGCCAAATATATAAAAAAAGGGGTGGCAAGTCAAGCGGAAAGGAAGAGGAAGGCATAGGCAGGGTCTTGATCCTGTATTGAAGGACTGGAAACTTTGCCTTGACTCAAAATTGACTTTTTTGTATATTCAACCCACGCCAACGCGAGCTCTTATCATTTCAATACTTGGAGGTAAAGCACAACATGTTGATCAATGCCGCGGTTTTTCGCAAAGCGCATGCGCCGCTGACAGTAGAAGCAGTGGATATCGATAAGCCGTCGGGACGCGAAGTGCTAGTGCGCACCGTTGCCACAGGCGTATGTCATAGCGACCTCCACGTGGTGGACGGGCTCACGCATCAGAATGTGAACCAGCCGATGGTGCTCGGCCACGAAGGCTCCGGGGTGGTGGAGGCGGTAGGCCCCGAGGTGACTACAGTGCGTCCTGGTGATCATATTGTCGCCTGCCTGTCAGGGTTCTGCGGCAACTGCAAGCAGTGCCTGAGCGGCCACCCGAACCTCTGTACCGGCGGCATCGTCGCACGTCCGGATTCCGGGAAACCACGGCTGTCACAGAACGGACAACCCTTCCGGCAGTTCGTCGGGATCGGCAGCTTCGCCGACCGTATGCTGCTGCACGAGAATTCGCTGGTGCGGATCGACTCGGAGTTCCCGCTAGATCGGGCCGCGCTGATGGGCTGCGGAGTGCTCACCGGCATGGGCGCCGCTCTGCGCAGCGCGGGATTGCAGGCCGGGCAGACCGTGGCGGTTTTCGGTTGCGGCGGCGTCGGGCTGTCCGTTGTACAAGGCGCGCGCATCGGAGGCGCACGGCAGATTATCGCGGTGGATCAGTTCGACTCCAAGCTCGAGATGGCCAAGACGCTCGGTGCCACTCATATTGTGAACAGTACGGGGGACGATCCCGTCAAGGCAGTGCGCGCGATGACCGGTGGCGCGGGTGTCGATCACGCATTCGAGGCCGTTGGCATACCCAAGTTGTGCCGACAGGCCATCGAAACTCTGGCGATCCGCGGCACCGCCACTATTCTCGGCGTCCTGCCGCCAGACGCAACCATCGAGTTNNGAATTCTACCGGCAGGGGCGGCTGATGCTGGACGAGATGGTCAGCCGGCGCGGGCGGCTTACCGACGTCAACGAGGCATTCCGCGCGATGAAAGCCGGAGAGGTGGCGCGCACAGTGCTGATGTTCGATTGAAAGGAAGGCGCAGCGGTGCTGACCATCGCGCAGAACATGATGCTGTGGACGGCGATCACCGAGTCATATCCACATCCGCTATGTCCATCTAAACCCTTTCCGGGCGAAGATGAGCGCGCAGTCCCGATCTCGAACTTGTGGCGGATATAATAGTGACTTTCTCCCTGAGCTTTATGGCTCTCCTTCCTTTTCTCGGGCATTCCTCATGCCGACTCTGACGCTTAATCCTGGTTTAAACCCAGGGAGGTGATCAAGGGGCCCCAGGTTTTATGCGTATCAGCAATGTAGCGGGCGAGCTCCTGGGGACTCCGATAGGTGATCACTTGGTCCGACTCTTGGCAAATGCGCACATAATCCGGATCATCCAGGGCCGTTTTGAAAGCCTGGTGAAGCGTCTCCACGACCTGGGGCGACATTCCTTTGGGTCCGATGAGCGAGATCGCCCCCGGGGCGACGATGTCATACCCTGCCTCCAGGAGGGTTGGGATTTGGGGAAGCCCGACGGCGCGCTTCTCCGCATACAGGGCCAGACCCCGCAAGCTCCCCGAAATTACTTGCGGCTTCCAGTCCGTGGGACCCGTATACGCCTCCACGTGGTTCCCCAGCAACGCCGCTATTCCCTGTGGCCCTCCCTGGAAGGGGATGTGGGTCCACTTGATTTTCTCTATGATCGCCAGCCGCTCCATGACCAGGTGCATGGGGGTGCCCAGGCCGGCTGTGCTGTAGCGGATCTTACCGGGGTTGGCTTTGGCATATTCGATGAATTCCTTGAAGGTCTTCCATGGAGCATCCGACCGCACGACGAGCCCGTAAAGGTGGGTAACATACTGCATGATCGGGGTGAAGTCCTTCGCCGAATCGTACGGTACCTTGCGCATGTACTGGCTCAGGGTACCCCCCGTGGTCAGCACGCCGATGGTGTACCCATCGGGTTTCTCGTTCTTGAGAGAGGCGACCGCCACCACCGACCCCCCGCCGGGCTTGTTGAATACGGGTAGGGGTTGTCCGAGAGTCCTGCTCGCGGCTATGGTCAGAGGCCGGAGGCTCATGTCGGTTGTTCCTCCTGCCGGATACCCGAGGATGACGTTGATCGGCCGCGACGGGAATTTCTGCTGGGCCACGACTGGCAGCGCGGAGAGGAGCATGCACACCGTAAATAGAGAGAACATCCAAGCTATTCTCCTCGCGCCCCTGTATCTTGGAAGGCCATTGTTTTCCATCATCCTCACTCCTTTCATCTTGTTATGCGGCGGGCCAGGACCCTGCGGCCCGCACGCCCCTCCCGTCATTCTATTCTGCTCCAGCCTAGCGGGGCAGATTTTACAAAACCAGCAGGGAGTACTTTTTGCCTTTCTGGAAAATCCATTTCATAAATCCTCCAGAAGTGAGAGGGCAAGTTGTTATTAAATCAAAAAAGATGAGATTAAGATGGCTGAAGGTTAGACCAAAATTGCAAGCCTGTCAAGGCCGTCTATACTGGAGTAGAGTAGACTACGGGCGCCGTAAGGTCCTTCAACCCCCGGTCTCCCATAGCCCCTCCCCGAACCGAGCATGCG
>PMCE01000055.1 GCA_003154025.1 Syntrophaceae bacterium | reverse complement strand
TCAGGTTGAATGATGATCGCCAGCCACTGACTGTTAAACAGGAGGCCATATGAGAAAGGGCGTGGCTGGATTAATTCTTCTTGGTTTGGCCGCCGTTTCCCTGGCGGCGGAGCCCACGGGTTCAACTCCCCCCCAAAAGGACAAATGCCCTGTATGCGGGATGTTTGTCTCGATGTTTCCCGACTGGACCGCCAGGATCGAGTTTAAGGACTCTACCTATGCAATTCTTGACGGGGCCAAGGATATGTTCAAGTATTACCTGGATATGAAAAAATATAATCCGTCAAAAACCAAAGGTGATGTGACTACAATTTTGGTGAAGGACTACTATTCCAAAATATCGATCGATGCTCTGCGGGCGTTTTTTGTTATTTGGGGCGACGTGTACGGACCCATGGGCCATGAGCCCATTCCCTTTGAAAAAGAAGCCGATGCCAAGAAGTTCCTGAAAGATCATAAAGGCAGGAAAATTCTGAAGTTCAAGGATATCAACTCAAAGCTGATTACCTCGCTCGATAATCCTTGAATACGAAATGTTCCTGGGTATTTTCGGTGTTGCCTCTTAGGATAGGGACCCGCTAGCAGCATGTTCCAGCCTGAGAGGTATTTCTCCGGCCCGTCAAAATTCATAACCTTAAGCCATTTCACATTTTTCTCAATATCTCCGCAGGTTTCATTCGGGCAGTCCGCCTTCCCATTAAGTAGCTTGCCAGCCCCCCGGTGATCAGGGAAAGAGCCAAAGAGAGTCCCATCAGACTGAAGGAAACGCTTACCGGCAGCCGAACAACTTGAGCTGCGGCATCTGAATCCTTGGCAAATGCCGGCAGGAGGTTTACTTCCCAGGGTGTTGATATGGGAATGGAAAGAAAACCCAAAAAGTAAGAGATCGTATACCCCGCCACAATTCCAACCAGGCCACCCAACAGTGATTGGGCCAGGACTTCCCCCATCAGTTGTTTTTGCACATCTTTCTCCGTCCACCCAACGGCCTTAAGGATCCCAATCTCGCTGGAACGCTCCACCAGATTGGAGAGCATCGTTTTGATAATCAGGAACACCGCCCCCCCGAGGGCGATCAGGGAAGCAAGCCACGAGAATTGGTCGGAGATCTTGGAAACGCCCCCCATGAGTTCCAGAAACGAATCGGAACTGGTTACGGAAACCCCGGGAAGCTCTTTGGCGATCCGCGTCTTCACCTGGCTAAGCAAGGAGGGGTTTTTCAGCCGAAGGTAAACCAGATTTACGCCTTTTGATTCCCCTTCCATCAAAGATTGAGCGTCCTTCAGTGGAAGGTAGATATTGGCCGAAGCGATCTGCGACCCTTCTTTAATCTCCAGAAGGCCCACCACTTTAAAAGGACGATTTCCGACCGGGAAGGAATCTCCGATGCGGGTCTGCCGGAATTTGGCATAATGTTTTTCCAGCACGACTTCCCCCTGGTTTTCGGGGAAACGCCCTTCTTTAAGCCATTCCTTCACCTTCACCGGCCCCAGGCTGGGTTGATCAAGGTTTACGCCCATGATCGTCCGGAACCCCCTTTGCTCGAACTCCCAGAGCAGCAGGGAAGCAGCCAACGAATCGACGCCTTCGATCGATCTCAGTCTTTCCAGATCCTGCGCCGGGAGAAACTGGTTGGAAAAGGGCAGTCGGATCCCGCGCATGGATGCGGGCGCCTGTGCCGAATCCACCGCCCGCTTTTCCGGCCGCTGGACGACCAGGTCCGCCCCGAGGTTCTTGAAAGGCTGGCTGACCGCTTCTTTATATGCCGCCGAGACCGCGTTGATGGAAACGAATAAAGCGATTCCGATGGCAATACCCAAGACATTCACCAGAGTCCGGTGGTGGTGATGGCGCAGCTCATTCCACACATAGCGATAATTCATGGGGCCCTCACTTCTTACCGGTTAATTGATCCAGGACCTTCTGCAGGTCCGCATTGGTCCACTTCCCCTGGAAAAATGCGGGCCCTGATCCTGTGGGAAATCCGGCAAAAACGATCTCTTTGCCGTCTACCTTGAACTTAACCTGGTCGTCCATCCAGATTGCCAGAGGGATGTGCTGGGTTATTTTTTTCTTGGCCATGAACTCCTCCCCCTCTTTGCTTTCGAAGTCGTACCAGGATACGGCAACTTTTCCCTTGTACTGGGAAAACACCTTCTTGATTCCTTCAAGCGAATCCTGGAGGGGGCCGTGGTTCATGTAAAGAACCTCAACCTTAACCGGACTGCCGGCCACGGCGATCCAGGGAATTCCGACCAGGGAAACAGTCAGCAAGAAAAACAAAATACCTTTTCTCATGAAATTACCTCCCCGTCGTGCATGCGAATGAGCCGCTCCGCGGTTTTAGCGAGTTCAGCCTCGTGGGTGACCATAAGAATGGCTACCCCTTCTTGAGTATGAAGTCGGTTTAGAATATCCATAATCGCATCGCCGGTCGCCGAATCCAAGTTCCCCGTCGGTTCGTCGGCAAAGAGGATCTTCGGTTTGTTGATCAAGGCCCGGGCAATGGCCACCCGCTGCTTCTCTCCCCCGGAAAGGGCTGATGGGAGGTGATCCACCCGGGCCCCCATTTCCATCTGGTTCAGGAGTTCCGTCGCCCGTCCTCTTCGCGCCTCGCTCGTCATTTTAATGGGGAAAAGGGGAAGGGCCACATTTTCCCATGCCGACAGGGTGGGAATCAGGTTGAAGGACTGAAAGATGAATCCTACGTTTTCCCGGCGAAAGAGTGCCAGATCATCCTCCGATGAATCGGTAATCTCTTTTCCGTTTAGGATCACCTTTCCCTTAGTGGGGCGCTCAAGCCCGGAAAGCAGCGAAAGGAGGGTCGTCTTGCCGCAGCCGGATTTTCCGACCAGGCAGACGAATTCGCCGGCAGCGACGGAGA
>PMCE01000240.1 GCA_003154025.1 Syntrophaceae bacterium | reverse complement strand
TGGTCAACGGAATCTTCGAGAGCAAGAGGCTCAAAGATAACCTCTACCGGTTGCTGTACGATGAGGGATCGGCCCTGATCGCCGGCCTGGAAAAGAGCGCCCAGGCCACGTTTGCCTCCATCACCGCCCTGGAGGCCTTTCCCGAGGCCTCCGCCCTCCTGATCCCCTCTTCGCTCAACCCCCTGGCTCTTGAGGATTCGGTCGCCGACCTGTTGCTGGATCTTGCTTTCCAGATGGACCGGGAGCTGGGGACGAAGCTGCCTGGAGAAAAGGAGTTAGCCCGCCTGGCCAAGGCTTGGCATCTGTCCATGGTGTCCCTCATCACCCCGACCCGCAGACTGAGCTATCCCACATCCCAAGAAGGAATTCCCGGGGGGGAGTCTTTTTTGCATCCTCTCCTGGAGGGAAAAAGCTCGTATGCCATCCAGCGGTCGGAAAAGAAAGAGACCGGGCAGATGGATCAAATTTCAGTGGCTATCACCCGCCGCGAGGGCGAAGGAATCCTGGCCCTGAGGGCGGACGAACCCTCCATCCAGAAGCTTCGCCGCCGGGTGATCCTTCAAGGACTAATCGAAGACTGGAAGGGGAGGGGAGAACTCCGCTACATTACCTTTCAAGGAGAAGACCTGGAGGTTCTTTCCGACACCAATCCCGAGCAGGTAGGGCTGAAAGAGGAAAACGGGTTTCTCCGGCAAATCCTGGTCCAAAATCCCCGGGAACCGGCGGCCCAGGACCTTCGGGAGCGGAAGATCCTGGAACTGGCCAAGCTGGTGCTCGTGGAGCCCAATACCCGTTGGCTCCTGCGGGTAGGGCTCTCCACCGAACGGGTGAATCNNCTGTTTCTGCTGATTTTCGGAGGACTGGGAATCGCCGTCGTCTCCCGCATGGAAAACCGCCATTTGGCGCGGGTTGGGGAGATGGAGGAAAAAATCCGCCAATCGGAAAAGCTGTCTTCCTTGGCCAACCTGGCCGCCGGGGTCGCCCATGAGATCCGCAATCCTCTGAATGCCATCGGCATGGCGATTCAACGTTTGCAGCGGGAATTTGCCCCCATCCTTCCGGAGCCCCGGAGGGAATATCTCCAGTTCACCGAGGTCCTCCGGGGAGAGGTGAAAAGGGTCAATCAGATCATCGAGCAGTTCCTCTTCTTCGCCCGACCCACCCGCCTGGACCGGCAGCCCGTTCAGATCCAGGAAGTGCTGAAAGACCTGTTGCTGCTCGCCCGGGAGACCGCCGACCGGCAGAAGGTGCAGCTGGTAGACAGCCTGAGCGCAGAGATTCCCTCTTTGAATCTGGACCGCCAGAGGATTCATGAAGCTCTGTTGAATTTGGTGAATAATGCCCTTCAGGCCATGCCCGGGGGGGGAAGACTGGAAGTGGGGGTGCGGAATCATCCGTCTTCCAAGGAAGTGATCATCCAGATTTCGGACACGGGGGAAGGCATTCCGGAAGATAATCTGGGCAAGATCTTCGACTACTATTTTACCACCAAAGAAAAAGGAATGGGGTTGGGCCTGCCCCTGGCCCACAAGATCATCCAGGACCATGGAGGGACCATCGAGGTGGAGAGCGTCGCAGGCCAGGGGACGATTTTCCGGATTGCCTTGCCGGTTCCCGGGGAGGTGGGATGAAGGGAACTCCAAAGCTTCAGGTCTTGATCGTCGATGACGAGCAGGTCCAGCGGGAAATGCTGGAAGGATTTCTGACCAAGGAGGGATACGGAGTCGGCACGGCCGGAGACGGGGCCGGAGCCTTGGATCGAATCAAACGAGGGTCCTTCGACCTGGTTCTGACGGACTTCCGGATGCCGGGGATGGACGGAATTCAGCTCCTCAAGGAGTTGAAGCGGTTGAACCCGGAGGTGGTGGTCGTCTTGCTGACAGCTTTCGGGACGGTGGAAACCGCGGTGAAGGCCATGAAAGAGGGAGCCGATGACTACCTGACCAAACCCATCGATCTGGACGAACTCCTCCTCCTGATCCAGAGGGTGGAAAGAGAAGTGGGCTTGAGCCGGGAGAACCAGGAGCTCAGGGAACAACTGCGGGAAAAATTCAAAGTTGATTTCATCATCTCGGCCAGCCGGCGCATGGAGGAGGCCCTCAACCTGGTCAAGCGGGCGGCCCCCAGCACCGCCACGGTCCTGATCCTGGGGGAGAGCGGGACGGGCAAGGAGCTCATCGCCCGGGCCATCCACTATTCCAGTCCGAGGGCCGACAAGCCGCTGGTCAAGGTGAACTGCGCGGCCTTGCCCGAGAACCTCCTGGAAAGCGAGCTCTTCGGCCATGAAAAGGGGGCCTTCACGGGGGCCGTCGGCCGGAGGATTGGCCGTTTCGAACAAGCGGACCAAGGAACGATCTTCCTGGACGAGATCGGGGACCTCTCCCCCTCCCTACAGAGCAAATTGCTACGGGCCCTTCAGGAGAAGGAATTCGAACGGGTGGGGAGCAGCCAGACCCTGAGGGTCGACGTGCGGGTGATCGCCGCGACCAACCGCAACCTCGAAGAGGGGATCCAGAAAGGGACCTTCCGGGAAGACCTCTACTACCGCCTCAACGTGGTGACCCTCTCTCTGCCCCCGCTGAGGGAACGCAAAGAGGACATCCCTCCCCTGATCGAACATTTCCTGAAGAAATACGCCCGGGAGAACCAGAAGACGCTCGCCTCTTTATCCAAAGAGGCCAAAGACCTCCTGATGAATTACCATTACCCCGGGAATATTCGGGAACTGGAAAACATCCTCGAGCGGGCCGTGATCCTGAGCCGGGGCGATACGATCATGACCCAAGACCTTCCCCTGAACCTGCGGGAGGGCAAGGTCGAAGATCTGATGAAGGATGCGGCCAGGGGCCGGAGCCTTCCGGAGACCCTGGAGGAGATCGAGCGGCTGCGGATCACTCAAGCCTTGGAGAAAAGCCATGGCGTTCAAACCGAGGCGGCGGAAGAACTGGGAATCAGCGAACGGGTGCTGCGGTACAAGATGAAGAAATATAAAATAGCAATGTAGCAAGTTAGCAACCTGGCGATTTGGAAATTCCTAAATTGCTATATTGCTCCGTTGCTACGCTGCTGTTTCATTCCGGTATAAAACTCATCCCCTCCCGGAGCAGATAGACGAATTCCACGAGGAGGTTGCAGGCGGCCTCCAGGTCCTTCAGGGATAAAACCTCAGCCGGGGTGTGCATATAGCGGAGGGGGACGGTCACCAGGCCCGTGGCCACTCCTTTGCGGGAGAGCTGGATGACGTTGGCATCCGTTCCCGTAGCCCTGGGGGCCCCCAGGATCTGTACGGGAATCTTTCCTCTCTTGGCTGCATTCACCAGAAGATCATAAACCCGCGGGTTAATGTTGGCCCCCCGGGCGACGATGGGGCCGGCCCCCACCCGGTAATCTCCGACCCTCTTTTTGTCCACATCCGGATAATCGCTGGCGTGTCCCACCTCCACGGCGATCCCTACATCCGGTTGGATCTGGTAGGCGCTGGTGGTCGCCCCGCGCAGTCCGATCTCTTCCTGTACCGTGGAGACTCCATAAACGGCACAGTGGGGGCGTTCTTTTTTCTCGCCGATGCGGCGCAGCACTTCGCCCACCACGAAACTTCCCATCTTGTCGTCGAAGCCCCGCGAAACGACCCGGTCCCCCTGCAGTTTCTCCAGCCCTACGGCAAAGGTCATGGGGTCTCCGATTTTCACCAGTTTCTCGGCCTCTTTTTTGTCCTGGGCTCCAAAGTCGACAAAGAGATTATGCATCTGAACCACCTTCTCCCGTTCCTTGGGGTCGATGAGGTGGATGGGCTTTCTCCCCACGACTCCGACCAATGGACCTTTGGCCGTATGGATCCGCAACCGCTTCCCGGGAAGCAGTTGCGGGTCCACCCCGCCAATGGGGGCGAAATAAGCATAACCCTGTTCATCGAGGTAGGTGACCATGAACCCGATCTCGTCGCAATGGCCGGCGAGCATCACCGTGGGCTTGTTTCTTTTTCCCCGAACAAACCCGAAGGAGTTCCCCAGGACATCGGTCCTCATATCATCCACAGAGCCGCGAATATACTCCCGGAATACTTTCTGGGCGGGCTGTTCATAGCCCGAGGGACTGGGGGCTTCGGCTAGGGATTTCAGAAACTCAAAAGACTTGGGCCGCATTTCTTCCTCCTCGAATGAAAGGCCTTTGAAGGCCAGTTTTAGGCCATCCTTTGGTATAAAAATATCTCATCCCCCGGCCGTTGATCAAGTCCGTAATACGGGGGAAGCCAATTTTTCCCAAGCATGAACCCTCTAAGGGATATTCATGAATTGCCCTTCCATTTTTCAGAAATCAGGGAAAGGCAGAAATTCCTTGACCCCTCTCCTCAGGTTCGGCATAATGGGGCAGCATGGAAAGTGGGAGTAAAGAATTTTGAAGCTCATCGACACCCATGCGCATCTGGATGGGATTCCAGACCTCGAAGGAGCCCTGCACAGGGCTCAGGATGCCGGGATTCATGCGGTCGTCGGAGTGGGGACGGACCGGGCATCGAATGAAAAGATCCTCCGGGTGGCCGATCGGTTTCCCAAATTTGTCCTTCCGGCGGTGGGACTTCATCCTTGGCGCCTGGATGGAGTCGACCTCGAAGCCAATATCGATTTCATCGAAAAGGAACTCCCCGGTTGCGTGGCCCTGGGAGAGGTCGGCCTCGATTTTGCGATCCAGACACCCCGGGGGATACAGGAGGATATTCTCCGCCGGCTCCTGGCCGTCGCCTTCCGGGAAAAGAAGCCGGTCCTTCTCCATGCCCGGCGGGCATGGGCGGAGGCCTTGAGGTTGCTGAAGTCTTTCCCCGTCGAAAGAGCAATTTTCCACTGGTACAGCGGACCCCCGGACGTTCTGCAAGAGGTTTTCGCCCAGGGGTACCTGATCTCGGCCACTCCGGCAGCCGCCTACAGTGCTAGGCATCGGCAGGCCCTTCTGGCCGCGCCGTGGAGCCACTTGGTGCTGGAGACCGACGCCCCCGAAGTGTACGAAGGAAACCCGAGCGAACCCAGGGATCTGCTGAAGAGTCTGCAAGCGGTGAGCGAGTTGAAGCACCAGGCGCCGGAGGAGGTGGCCCTCCGGTGCTTCCAAAACAGCATAGCCTTTTTCCACCTTTCCGGAACTTAGGAAGACCTTTTATGCGGTCAGATGAATGGTCTCGACTCCTGGAGCGGGAAAGCGGTCAGTTCATGGACCTGATAAGCGTTTATCGCCACGGCCCCAAGGGGAAGGCGTACCCCCGGTCGAAGGGAGATCTTCTGCGGATGGTGGCCGAATCTCTGGGCGCCATGGCCAATGCGGGCGGGGGGACGGTCCTCCTGGGGGCCGATTCCGAGGAAGAGTCCTTGGGGGTGTCTTGGGAAGATCGGGAACGGCGGCATTTCATGAATCTCCTGCAAGATTCTTTTCATCCTCCCTTGGCTCTTGGACTTGTTGACGAAGAGATGATGGGCAAAACCATGCTCCGTTTCACGATTCTTCCCAGCCCGGCCGTGCATACCCAGAAAAATGGCAAGAGTTACCTCCGGGTCGGCCCCCAGAACATACCCCTCTCCCGGGAGAGATTGGTCGCCAGGAGGGAAGACCGCAGAGAAACCTGGCACGAGCGGGAGGCTCTCCCGCGCAGCTCCTGGGAAGATCTGGATCCGGAGCTGGTGGAAGAATTCTTGGCCCGGGCGCAAATGTCCGGCGATCCGGAAAAACTTCTCCATCGGCCTTACGGAATGATCGAGTATCTGGAGGGGAAGGCCGTGTTAACCCGGGCCGCAGCCTATCTATTCGGCCGGGACCCGCTTCGCTGGCATCCCCGGGCGGGGATCGAGTTCGTCCGTTTTGAAGGAACGGAAGAGCGAGGAGGGGAGGAGTACAATGTGGCCGAGCGGATCCGGGTCGAGGAGCCCATCCTGAGACTGATCGGGCAGGCCGAGAAGATCATCGGAGAAAGGGTCAAAGGGCGCGTTCTGCAGAGGGACCTATTCTTCCGGGAGAAGTTCGAATACCCCTCCTTCAGCTGGAAAGAAGCGCTGATCAATGCCATCGCCCACCGGGACTACTCGCTCGGAGGGAGCCCTATCTCGGTTTGGATGTTCGACGACCGGATTGAAGTCCGCAGCCCGGGAGGGTTCCCGCCGCCGGTCAAANNGAAGAGGATTTCTGCTGCCTCGTCTTCCGGAATACCCCCGTTCAGGACGAGGCGACCCTTGCCTGGCTGCAACAGTTCAAAAGCTCTTCCTTGAACCCCAGACAGAAACGGATACTGGCGAATGCGTGCCTTCACGGAGGGATCTTCAGCAGTGCCGACTACCAAAAATTCGGCGTGGACCGAGACGACGCCTATGCGGAGATTCAAGCCCTGGTCCGCCAGGGGCTGGTGGAGCCCTTGAAGAAACATGGGAAGGTCTACCGGGTCCGGCAGACGGGAGGTGGAGAGCCGTCGATTGCCGGGTTGAACTGGGTCATAGGCCCTCTGCGGGAAAGGGGGTATTTCACCCTGCAAGAACTGAATTTCCCTTCTTCCGTCTCGAGGAAGAAAGCCCGGGCCATGGTTCGAAGGCTGGCTGAAGAGGGCTACTTCACCCCCTCGGGAAAGGGGAGAGCGGTCCGTTACGAGATGGCTGAAAAAGTAAAACCGTTCCTGGAAAAGGAGGGCTTTCCCCAAACCTCAACTTCCGCTCCGCCCGCGGAGCAGAAAGAAGAGAGCTGAATCACCCCGTCGGGGGACCCAACCATGTTTCGCCCCTCCTACCTTGAGCTGCATGAAAAAGGCCTCCTGGCGCAACGTGTGGCCGAAGCTTCGGAACGGCTGAAGTCCTGCCGGCTCTGTCCGCGGGAATGCGGGGTAGATCGGCAAGTGGATGAGAGAGGGGTCTGTCGAACCGGGCTGAAAGCCGTGGTTTCAAGCTACAGCCCGCACTTCGGAGAGGAAGACCCTTTAGTCGGAACCGGAGGATCAGGAACGATCTTCTTTGCCCACTGTAACCTTCTCTGCCTTTTTTGCCAGAATTTAGAGATCAGCCATTTGGTGGAAGGGCAGGAAGTCTCTTCCGACCGACTGGCTGAGATAATGCTCCACCTACAGGAGCGGGGATGCCACAACATCAATTTCGTCTCTCCCTCCCATACGGTGGCGCAGATTCTGGCCGCTCTTCCCAAGGCGATCCGGGGAGGCTTGCGAGTCCCTTTGGTCTACAATACGGGCGGGTATGATTCGGTGGAAACCCTCCGGCTCCTGGACGGGGTTTTTGATATTTACATGCCCGACCTAAAGTTCATGGACGGGGAGGTTTCTGAGCAATACTGCCGGGCTAGGGATTACCCGGAGAGAGTTCGGTCGGCCATCAAAGAGATGCACCGGCAGACGGGGGACCTAGTTTCGGGCATTCGTTCCATCGCCGAACGTGGCTTGCTGGTGAGACATCTGGTTTTGCCCGAAGGAATCGCGGGCACGCGGGAGGCCATGCGGTTCCTGGCCCAGGAGGTTTCGCCCGACACCTATGTTAACATCATGAACCAATATCGCCCCTGTGGCGAGGCCACGGGCCATCCCCCGTTGAACCGCAGGATTACCGCCAAGGAATACGAGGAAGCCCTAGCCATGGCCAGGGAAGAGGGCATCCATCGCCTGGATCAGAGAAGTGGAACCAGGAAGATTCTCTTTATTTGATTTTATATGGGACACAGATAAACACAAATTATGAAAAAATGGATGATAGACCTCAGATGTTATATGAAGGGTGGTTTTAAAAGGTACCGGAATCCCTAGAGATGACGACGGGCTAAGACCTTTGTGTTATTCTGTGTTCGTCCGTGTCCAATTATTCTCCTGAGGTGAATGAATGAATGTCAAGGATATGTTCGATCTGAAAGGGAAAGTGGCCATCATTACGGGCGGGGGGAAGGGTATCGGGTTGAAGATGGCCGAAGGGCTGGCCGAGGCAGGGGCGAACATCATCCTCTGCTCAAGAAAAGCGCGAGCCTGTCAAAAAGCGGCGGGGGACCTGGCCAAGCTGGGGGGCAAAACCTTGGCCCTTCCCTGCGATGTGAAATCACCTAAGGAAATACAGGCAGTTGTCGATGAAACTCTCAGGACCTTCGGCCGCCTGGATATTTTGGTCAATAACTCGGGGACCAACTGGGGGGCCACTCCTGAGGATTACCCCCTGGAGGGATGGCAGAAGGTCATGGATACCAACATTAATGGTCTCTTCTTGTTCTCCCAGATTGCCGGCCGGGCCATGATCCGCCAGAGAGGCGGAAGCATTATCAATATTAGCTCCATCATGGGAGTCGTCGGCACGGAGGCGGAAGTCGCCGACGCCATCGCCTACAGCGCCAGCAAGGGGGCGGTGATCTCTTTTACCAAAGATCTGGCCGCCAAGTGGGCAAAGTATAATATTCGGGTGAATGCCATTGCCCCGGGGTGGTTCCCTACGGATATGAGTCAATGGGTGCTGGACAACCACGGCGAAAAAATCCTCAGTCATACTCCCATGAAGAGATTTGGCGAGTTGGATGAATTGAAGGGCGCAACCGTATTCCTGGCCTCCGAAGCTTCCAGATTTGTGACCGGAATCATCCTCCCGGTGGACGGGGGATACCTGGCCATATAAAAAAAGCATGGGGCATAGAGCATAGGGTATAGCGTAAAGAGGTCAAAATTTACGGTTTCTGATCCATAACGCTATGCGCTCTGCGTCTTTTAGAGCGGTGGTGGGCGATGCGGGGTTCGAACCCACGGCCCTCAGCTCCGGAGGCTGATGCTCTATCCATCTGAGCTAATCGCCCACTTCGCATATATAAATTATCATTGAAGTCCCGGAAGGTCAACTTCTTTCCCGGAGTATCTCCTCCCCGTGGTTCCGCGGGAGAAGGAGAGGGAGGAAAATTATTGACAACTTCCTATCAAAACGCCAAGATAGATATAGCTTGAGTAAAAAAGGAAGAGGGCATGGCGGAAGATCTTGAAGGAGGGAAAAAGGGTCTCGAGGTCAGCAGTGAGATAGCCTCCTTTGAGGGCGAAGAGGTCGATGAAGTCTTCCTCCATGCCCGGGACTTGATGAACATTTTCGTCAAGACCATCAAGGCTTTTCGCATCTATCCCCCCGAGAACCCCTCCCTGGTGGGTTTTCGGGACCTCCTCTTCCGCAAGTTTCAGTTCTTCCTGAAGCGGTACCACCTTTTTTCCTTCAAAATCGGCGAGTACGATTTTACCTTCAACAGCCGGACTCTGTATGAGAACAAAGAGCTGAAGTCGAGCCTGGCTTTTTTCCTTTACAAGGACGGGCTGCGGGAATTCCGCTTCTTGGAAGGCCTGGAGGAGTGGGAGATCCAGGGATTCCTCGACATCATCAAGCGGGGGGACCAAGTGAGCAAGATGGAAGACGATCTGGTCACCCTGATCTGGGAGCGGGATTTCCTCCATATCACCTACCAGGCTACGGACGAATTCCTGGAAGAGGTGCCGGTCATCATTCCCGAAAACATCGAACAGTTCCGCAAGAACCTGATTTTTGAACCTCTGGCGCACCAAATCGACCCGGACTACCTGGATGAAGAGACGGGGGAAGAGGTTAATTACTATGAGGCGATGGTCAAGGCTTCTGGTCCCCCCTCCGTGGCCACGAATCGGGACGTATACTTCCTGACTCCGGAGGAAATCGAAGGGCTGAGGAAGGAAGTGGAGACGGAGACTGCTCCCACCTTTTTGTTCAACATCGTCGACATCCTCTTTGAAATCATGGCCCTGGAGAAGAAACCGGAGCCTTATCAGGACGCCGTCACCATCCTCAACAAGCTCTTGGATGCCCTCCTGACCCTGGGAGAATTCCAGAAGGCTACGGACCTCTTGAGTCGGGTCTACATCATTTTGAAGACCTACGAATTGCAGGAATGGCAGGTCACAGCCATTCAACAACTGGCGGACAGCGCCGGGGACGCCCAGCGGATCGAGAGAATCGGAAAAGTCTTGGATAGGCGGGAAGGGGTCCGTTTGGACGAAGTGAGCGGTTTCCTGAAATTGCTAACCCCCAAATCGCTCCAGCCCCTCATGAAAGTGCTGGGGGACTTGGGGAACCCCAAGGCGCGACGCACGGTCTGCGAAGCCGTCTGCGAAATCGGGAAGGGACACGTCGACCAGATCATTCCCTTCATGGAAGACCGGCGCTGGTACCTGGTGCGGAATGTGGTCTACATCCTGGGCCGGATCGGCAAGGAACAGGCCATTCCGTCCGTGCAGAAGGCCGTCGCCCATAGGGAGATGCGGGTGCGCCGGGAAGCGGTGCAAGCCCTGGGGGTTATCGGGGGAAGCAAAGCTTTCCACCTTCTCACCAAAGCCTTGCATGACGGGGACGTGCGGATCCGGTGCACCGCCGCCCTCAACCTGGGAAAGGTGGGGCGAAAGAGCAGTCTGCCCTACCTGATGGATTTCATTCAATCCAAGGATTTTACCCGGCGGGACGCTGCGGAGAAGAAGGCGTTCTTCGATGCCATGGGGATCGCCGGATCCAACGACGCCATCCCCATGCTCCAGAGACTTCTGCTGAAGAGGGCTTGGTTGCGCCGAAGGAAGGTAGAGGAGCTTCGACAGGGAGCGGCCAGCGCCCTGGCCCTCATCGCCACGCGAGAAGCCAAGTCGGTCTTGGAATTGGGTCAGAAATCCAAATACGCCTCGATCAGGAAAGCCTGCCAGCAGGCCCTCCGGCGTAAGGTGCCTTCGGAACAGAGGTTCTAATGCCCGTCGAAACCCGAGGAAAGAGCCGGCCAGAGGAGTTGATGAACCTAAAGCCCCCCGGGGGCCAGGAGCATCTTCCGGAGATGATGGGGACGGAGTTCATCTTCCGTTTCTACCGCCTGTTGAAAGGGGCCAGCCTGTACGATCGGAACAACGCCACCATCGAAAAGCTGACTCAGGAGGCCCTCCAGACGATCAACCCCTTCGTGCAGGCCCAAAGCCAGCTGTACTTGAGGATTGTCCGGGACAATTTCTTCTTCAACAGCATCCGGATTCCGGTGAAGGCCGACCGGTATTCGATCTTCAAGATCTTCTCCCAGGAGATGAGCAAACGGATGATCGGGGAGGTGGAATTCGTCCAGGAGGTGGAGGCTGCGCGCCTAAAGGAATTTGTCTTCCTTCTCGCCCGCCTGGAAGAGGGCAACGAGAGCAACTACCTCTATGTCAACCGCCAGCTGGAATCCCGGGGGATCCAGGGAATCAGCGTGGGGAAGCTGGAATACGTGCGGGATGAGGATCTGTTGATCGACTCGGAGAAGCAGAAACAGCATTCCAAGAAGATCTATTTCAAGACCGTCAACCTGGTCAAGGAAGTGGCCGAGGGGATCCGCAGCCAGAAATTGATCAACATCCGCAAGGCCAAGCACCTGATGCAGAGCGCGGTCAATTCCATCATGCAGGACGAATCCGCCCTCCTGGGGCTGACGAATATCAAGAATTACGATGACTACACTTTCAACCACTGCGTCAACGTGGCCATCTACGCCATCTCCCTGGGCCAGCGGATCGGCATTGCCAAAAAACACCTGTCCCACCTGGGCATGGCCGGGCTTTTCCATGACATCGGGAAGATCAGCATTCCCCGGGAGGTCCTGAACAAGACGGATAAGCTCTCACCCCAGGAATGGGCCATGATCCGTTCCCATCCGGTGGTGGGGGCGGAGATGGTGATCCGCCTGAAGGAGTGGGGAGAACTTTCGGCGAGGTTGATTGATGCCGCTTTCGAGCACCATCTGAAGTATGACCTGACCGGATATCCCAAACTGGCGCGCAAGCGCAATATCACCCTCTTCGGCAAGATCATTTCCATAGCCGATTTTTACGATGCCCTGGTAAGGCCTCGGGTTTACCGCCAGTTTCCTTATGTTTCGGAGAAAATCCTGGGACTCATGCTGGAGCGTGCGGGAAAAGATTTTGACCCCGCCCTGGTGAAGGTCTTCATCAACATGATCGGGATCTTCCCCCTGGGGACGCTGGTCCAGCTGAACACCAATGAGATGGGAATCGTGGTGCAGACCCAGGAAGATCCGGACCTGATCGAACGGCCCAAAGTCAGCCTGCTCCAATACAGCGAGGGGGAGTATCGGAAGGGGAAATTGGTGGACCTGCGGGAGATGGATGAAGGGACGCGNNCTGCTTTCCTTGTGTTCACCCCCTGTCTTTCGACCTGCGCGCAACTCCTCCCCCGCCCGGGTGGTTCCTAATCTATGCCGACTCCCGGACCCTCGAGCTTTCATTTTATGACCAGCCCTCTGCCTCCCCATCGCTTAATCTCGGTCAGACGGACTTCAAAATCCATGGGGTAGACATAGACAAAGAAATCAAGGTCCCGGGTCCAAGAGACGCTGATCGTCATCTCGGTGGAGGTCTGGGTAACGCGAACGTTGCGCGGGGCAATGGGAAGGGCAGTTTCCTCTTTCATCGTGGATATGACCCTCTGAGCAATGGAGGCTTCTTCTTTGGCCCCCCCGGCTACGGCCCAAGTCAGGACTTCCCGTACCTGCTCCCGCGCCTGGTAGTACTCCCAATACGCTGCGGCGACCCTGTAACCCCCTAAACCAAGAAGTATCAGGAGGATTAAAAAGAACAGACAACCCGAGGTCGTCAGACCCACATCTCTGCGGGCCGGCCCATTCCTTTTTCCGAGGCAAAAGAATCCGTTCATAGCTTTTTCAATCCTTTTCTCTCTGTTTTTTCCAGGGGAAAATCCCGGCCGGCCCAATATCTCTTGAGTTCTTTTTCTTTTTGCTCATAGAGAACATGAAACTTTTCGGGGACCAGAAAGGATAGCCCCCGGGCCAAGGCCAGGGCAGCAGGAGACACCTTCGATTCGAGAAGGAATTCACTCTTGGGCGGCAGAAAGGCCGTGAGCACGAGAAGGATGATGGCGATGAGAAGAACCGCCTTGAGGAAGCCGAAAGCAGCCCCTCCCATTCGATCGGCCCAGCCTAGGCCACCCTTGTGAATAATCCCGGAAAGCAGCCTTCCCAGCAAACTGACTGCCAGGGCAACGAACAAAAAGAGGAAGACAAAGCCGAGAATCTGGGCCAGGGTTTCCTGGTGCACCCAGCGTTTCAGCCATTCGGCTACCCAGGAGTGCCCGTAGCTGGCTCCGAAAAAGCCGAGGACGACGGCCAGGAAAGAGAAGATTTCCCGCGTCAAACCCCGGATCAGGCTGTAGATGACCGAGGCCCCCGTGAGGACGAGGAAGATGATATCCAGAGCGTTCATGCTGTCCCCTCTGGAGTTTTTATATAGCAGGCCTGTAAATAATTCAAGCATAAAAGGTACCTGGGAGAAAGAGGAATTTCATGTTGCCTGGGGCCCCCCCTATTTGATATTTTAGAAGAAGGAGAGCGATGGGCGTTCCCTTACCCTTTCTTCCCCCAGGATTTTTGGGCCAGCCCATCGGGGAGTGGAGTCTTTCTTTTGAACCGCCCGAGGGATTTGTCCGCGATTTTTCAGTCCCATTCCATTGCCCTGGTGGAAATTCCTCGGGGCTATGAGCCGGGAAGGGTTTTCATCAGGGGCTCTTCGACCAAGGGCATCCCGGAAGGCTTTACTGGAAGCAGGAATGCGCACCTTTCCGCCGGCGGAGCGAGCCCTATGGGCCTATTCCCATCTGGCCCGTCATGGAGAAGGATGATCCCATGGAGAATGGAAAATTTCGCGAGGAATTGGAACGGATCCAAATGGATATCGAGAGTTTCGCCAAGCCCCTTTCTCCCTGCGAGTATTTTCATGGACGGGAGAAACTGTTCGGGGATGACCAGTTCAAGGAGGCCGTAGCCTTCTTCCTGGAATCCCAGCAGAAGAAGTTTGAAGGGTAGGGAGAGTTCTAAGAAGAGATGAGCTTTCGAGAGTTTTGGCCATTCCGCAATAAAGAAGTTCCCTCCGGGACCTGGGATGGGGAGCCGGCTCCCGCCGTTCCTCCTCGCAAGCCTAGGGTCATCTGGAACCTGGTGCTCTTTTTCCTGACCTTCATTACCACAGTCCTTGCAGGGGCCTTGCAGGAAGGGGTAAATCCCATCACCAACCCCGGGCAGATTCCCAAAGGGTTCCCCTTTGCCTTTGCCCTGATGGGGATTCTCCTGGCCCACGAACTGGGCCATTACCTGGTGGCCAGGAGACATGGAGTCGATGTAACCCTGCCTTACTTTATTCCCGCCCCTTCCTTTATCGGGACATTCGGGGCCTTCATCAAGATGCGCTCCCCGGCCCGAGACCGGAAGATGCTCCTGGACATCGGGGCCGCCGGCCCGTTGGTGGGGGTGGTGGTCTCGATTCCCCTGGTCGCGTTGGGTCTTAGTCTTTCAGAAGTAAAGCCGATCGAAGGGCAGGTCGGCACGACTCTGGGAGATTCCATTCTTCTTTGGCTGATCAACTGGGTGGTGGTGGGGCCCATCCCTCCCGGGCATGATGTGGTGATTCATCCCGTGGGTTTTGCCGGCTGGATCGGCCTTCTGGTAACTTCCCTGAACCTTCTGCCCGTGGGTCAATTGGATGGGGGCCATGTGGTCTATGCCCTCCTGGGAGAGCGGCAGAACAGGATATCCAAATTCGTTTTTATCGGCCTTCTGGCTTTGGGGGTCTTGGGTTGGGAAGGATGGCTGGTCTGGGGGGTACTCCTCTTGATCATGGGCTTTCGCCATCCTCCGCCCGTGGAATGGTGGGTTCCCCTGGACCGCAAGAGGAAGATCATCGGGTGGCTGACGATTGCCGTATTTATCCTGACTTTCATACCGGTGCCGTTCAGCGGATTCTGATAAAACAGGAACGAGGCACGAGGAAGGAGGTGCTGCTTAGTTTTTCCCCCATCCTCGTACCGTTTTTGATACCACCCCAAAAAATTCTTTTGGAGATGAAAGTGGAACTTAAGCGTCTGGAGGTCGGTTCTTTCGAAAACAATTGCTACCTTCTAATCTCTCCCCAAAGCCGGGAGAGCGTGATCATCGATCCGGCGGCCGAGGGGGAGCGAATCCTGGAGGAAGTGAAGGGAACGAAGGTCAAATACATCCTCATCACCCATGGCCACATGGATCACATCGGGGCGCTGGAGGAAGTTCAAGATGCGACCCGAGCTCCGGTGGGGATCCATGAACAGGATGCGCGGGCGCTCCGCAAAAAACCGGATTTTTTCCTCCGGGGCGGACAGACGCTGAAAATCGGGGATATTTCCTTGGAAGTTCTGCATACCCCGGGCCATTCTCCCGGCGCGGTCTGTTTTCTCACGGGAAAAATCCTATTCAGCGGGGATACCATTTTCCCCAATGGTCCCGGAAACACTGCCATTCCCCGGGCGGATTACCAAGAAATCCTCCGGTCCATCCACTCTCAAATATTCATCCTTCCGGACGATACAATCATCTATCCGGGCCATGGTCTGGAGACGACCGTGGGGCGGGAGAAGGCGACTTCCTTTTACCCCCTTCCAGAAAATGACGGAAGGAGACCCTGAGTGGAAGTGGAGATCCTGGAGGGGAATCCTCTCCCTAAAGAACTGGTATTGCTGTGGGAAGATCTCCTCAAGAAGAGCGGATTACAGAACCCCTTTCTGACGCCCCTCTGGAGCGAAATCTGGCTGAAGCATTTCGGCGGGAACCTACGGGTGAAGACGTTCCTACTTCGGTCCATCGGGGGGGAGCCCTTGGGGCTGGGAGTTTTTTCCGATTCCTCGAAGCAAGGAAAGAGTTTGTCCCTGTTGGGCAGCGCGGATGTCTGGGACTACCGCGACTTGATCCTCCCCGCGGGAAAAGAAGAAGAGTCTCTGGGCGCTTTGGCCAAGTTATGGGCGGAGGGATCTTTGGGAGAGGTGGAACTCTGCGGGATTTCCGAATCCTCGCCCACCCTCCGATTCCTCCCTGGGATCCTGCGATCTTTGGATTTTTACGTTACGGAGACGGTGGAGGAGGTGGCGGTGTACTTGGACCTTCCCCGCACCTGGGACGATTTCCTGAACCAGCTGGACTCCAAGGATCGCCACGAGCTGCGCCGCAAGATGCGCCGCCTAGAAAGAGAGGCTTCCTTCGAGGTTCTGGAAGGGCAGGGGGAAGGTTTGGCCTGGAGGATGGATGCCTTCCTGGAGCTTCACCGGAAGAGCCGCAAAGACAAGGCCGAGTTCATGACTCCGGAGATGGAAGCCTATTTCCGGGATCTGGCCGACCGGTTCCACGAAAAAGGATGGCTGACCCTTCCTTTCCTTCGAGTAGGGGGTAAGGAGGTGGCCGGGTATTTCTCCTTCCAGTACCGGGGGGTCGAATATGTCTATAATTCGGGGTACGACCCGGAATACGGGCGGCTGAGCCCGGGAATCGTTCTCGCTGCCCATTGCATCCGTCGGGCTATCGAAGCAGGCATGAAGGTTTTCCATTTCCTGCGGGGTCAGGAGGACTATAAGTATCGCTTGGGAGGATTGGAGGAGAAAATCTTCCGGATCCGGGCGGTGAAACCATGAAAAGGCTGGCCGTTTTGAGCGTTCACAGCTGCCCCCTAGCCGCCCTGGGCGGAAAAGAGACCGGGGGCATGAATGTCTATGTTCGCGAGCTGAGCCGGCAGTTCGGGCGGCTCGGAATTCAGGTTGATGTCTTTACCCGCTCCCAGAACCCACATATCTGCCCGATTGTTCCACTGGGACGAAACGCCAGGGTCATCCACGTCAAAGCGGGCCCTGAAGAACCCATCCCCAAGCAGGAGATCTTTCAACATCTTCCCGAGTTCACCTCCCGGGTTATCAAATTCGGCGAGGAGAACCGGAGAGATTATGAGCTGGTCCACACCCACTACTGGTTGTCCGGATGGGCGGGGAAAGGACTGAAAGAGAAGTGGTCCATCCCCCTGGTGCACATGTTCCATACCCTGGGGATCCTGAAGAATTTCGCCCTCCCGGGGAATCGAGAAAGGGAACCCCGGAAGCGCTTGACCGCGGAGAGGCAGATCCTGGGGTTTGCGGATGGTTTGATCGCCCCCAACCCTTGGGAAAGAGATCAGATGATGGGGCAGAAGGCCGAGCCTTCCAAGATTGAAGTGATCCCCTGCGGGGTCGACCTGGGCCTCTTCAAGCCCCTTTCTTCCTCCCGGGCAAGAAGAATTCTGGGCCTTTCCCAGCGCGATTTCATCCTCTATGTAGGAAGAATCGACGCCATCAAAGGAATCGATGTTTTGATCCGGGCCATTCATCGGCTATCCCGCGGGCGACTGAAGGGTGGCCAAGAACTGGGGCTGATCATCATCGGCGGGGAGAAGGACGCCGGCGGACAGGAGAAGAGCAAAGAGATGCAGCGGCTGCGCAGGATGGTCAGCCGGATGGGGCTTCAGGAGCGGGTCGCTTTCTGGGGGGCCCAGAGGCAGGACTGGCTTCCTTATTTCTACGCCGCGGCCCAGGCGCTGGTCTTGCCCTCCCGCTATGAATCCTTCGGCATGGTGGCCCTGGAGGCCATGGCCTGCGGGACCCCGGTGATTGCCTCCCGCGTGGGAGGACTCCAGTACACGGTGGAAGACGAGGAGAGCGGACTCTTATTTCCCGAGGGGGATTGGCGGCTGCTGGCCGAATGCATCCGTGAGGTTCTGGAGAATCGCCTTCTCCGGCGAAGACTGGTGGCTTCCGCCCTAGAGAGGGTGAAAGAATTCAGCTGGCCCGAGGTCGCCCAAAAGGTCCTTTCCTTTTACGGTTCTCTAAAAAGATAGAATTCAGAAGCCAGGATTCAGGATGAAAGAATCCATTTTTCTTTACACTCTGGAGTCTGACTCCTGTCTCCTGAATTCTTTTTTTGCCTACACTCGTCCCTTTTTCAGGACCTTGATCATTTCTCCGTGGATCTGGCCGTTGCTGGCCAGGACGTAACTTCCGTCCAGACCCGGGGGCCTTCCCTGGAAATCGGTAAATTTTCCTCCCGCCTCCAGTACCATCAGGCTTCCCGCCGCGAGGTCCCAAGGGCCCAGCTTCATCTCCCAGAACCCATCAAAACGGCCCGCCGCTACATAACACAGATCCAGAGCCGCGGACCCGCTCCTCCGTACGGCATGGACGCGGTAGGCAAAATTCTGGAAATGATCGAAGTTGTTGATCGGGTTCTCCCTTAGATCATAGGGGAATCCCGTGGCCAGCAGACTCCGGGAAAGCTCGGGAACGGAGGAGACGCGGATTCTGCGCCCGTTCAGCCGGGCCCCCTTTCCTCTTTGGGCTACG
The DNA here is from genome assembly GCA_003154025.1 of Syntrophaceae bacterium. Next base: position 2,500 of record PMCE01000240.1, on the reverse strand, counting down.
AAGAGTTCATCCCGGGAGGGATCGTAGACCACCCCGAGGACGATCTCCCCGTGCCTTTCCAAAGCGATGGAAACGCCATAGACCGGATAGCCATGGGCGTAATTGGTGGTCCCATCCAGAGGATCGATAATCCACCGGTAGGGGGAAACGGTTTGCTCCCGGGCCTTCTCCTCGGCCAAAAAGCCATGGCCGGGATGTTGCTTGCGGATTTCGGAGACGATTATCTTTTCCGAGAGGAAGTCCATTTCGGTCACCAGATTCACCTCGCCCTTATAGTCGATTCGCTTGGTCCGCCCGACTCGTTTCTGCAGAACTTGACCTGCTTTCCGGGCCACCCGGACAGCCAAATCTTTAAACGATTCCATTGTCCTTCGCTCCCTCCATGGCCGATTGATTTCCTTTAGGCAAACACCCGGCTCTGCCGGTGGGACTCACCGAGTCTGACAGTTCCGGAATGCTTAAGCCGTGGCCCGGGCCTGGCACCCGGGCGATTGCGTCCTTCAGAGCGGCTCAGCTTTGAGCGTTTCACGTATTTCCAAGCCTCCGGCTCTGGCAGAGGCCGGGACTACCCGACCGCAGAGGAATTCTAATTTTCCCCACCTTTACCTCCGGGGGGATAGGGATGGTATATCTCGGGACCTGTATTTTGTCAATTCATTGATCACCAAAGGCACGATGGGTGGCTGCCTGAAGTTAGAACCGCCGCTCTATGGCCGAACCCCGGAAGGAGGAGAATTTTTTTTTGCTCATTTTTTTCGGTTTATAGGAAAATTTTGGTCCCTTTGGGTAATTGCTTGAAAAATGGCAGGGCCTATGATAGGGTTCAGAAAATTTGGAAAACCCGAATTCCAAAAAATGTTTGAGGTGGTCCATGGCTGAAATATCGGTCAGTGGAATCAAAATCCATTATTTGGAGAAGGCTGCCAAGACACCTGCCAAGGATTGGCCGGTTGTCTTCATTCCCGGTAGCGGCGGGAACGCCGGACTCTGGTGGAAGCTGATGGAAGAAATGAGCGGAGAATACCGTTCGGTAGCCGTTGATCTTCCGGGCCATGGCGCTTCCTCGGGGGAACCTTTAAAGGGCGTGACCGAATCCGTGGATTTTGTAAGGGATTTCCTGGTTGCTCTGGGACTGAAAAATGTCGTCCTTGCGGGGCATTCCTTCGGGGGGGCCGTAGTCCAATCCATAGCCCTGGGCCACGCCGAATATTTAAAAGCGCTTTTATTGATCGGGACGGGCGCCAGGCTTAGGGTTCTTCCGGAGGCTCTCGAAATAATGCGCAAGATGGCCTTCGGGGAGATGCCACCGAAGTTTCACCCCTGGGGGTTCGCGGAAAAAGCCTCCCCGGAGGTCATTGCCGAAGGAGAAAGGGAATGGGCGAAGACCGGCTCGCTGGCCCGCTATTACGATTTTGTATCCTGCGATCAATTCGATTTCATCGGCGAGGTGGGCAAGATCCGTCTGCCGGCCTTGATTGCCTGCGGAGAGGAGGACCGGTTGACCCCGGTCAAATACTCCCAATTCCTCAACCAGAAGATCCCGGGTTCCAAGATGGAGGCCATCGGAGGGGCGGGCCATCTGGTGATGCTGGAAAACCCCCGAGCGCTAAGTCAAGCCATTTTGCGTTTCCTGCGCGGCCTCTGACCTCTTTCCTCCGGCCTAGGGAATGAAGAACCGTTCGATCTACGAACTGAACCATTTGGCTCCCGAAGAAAGGACCAGGGTCTTCCGTGCCCTGATCCCGGCCTCTCTGTTCGCCGCCTTGGGAATCGACCGGAACACCTTCCTAAACCGGCAGGGCGAAAGAGTAATTCAGTTCCACACCCCCGAGTCCCACGGGTTCGTTTCCATCGATGTGAAGGAAAAGGCGCAAGACCAGGACTCGGTCTTTTTCCTGCAGCTATCCGACACGCCCTTCATGGATAACCTGGAACTTTCCTTTGTGGTGATCAATGACCCCCGGGGGGAGCGTTTCAACATTGACCGGGATCCTCAGGGAAGGGATACCCTCTTCGGGACGACTCTGCGGAACATTGCCGAGGAAGAAAAAGCCATGGCGGCCGGCCTGGCTCCCGGCCAGGTCCGCCCCGGCCTGCACCTCCTGAGAGAGATGTTGCGGCTCTTGGAACGTTTCGCCTCCCGTTTGGGGACCTCCATCATCTCTTGCGAGGCCCTCTTCTACCATAACGCGGTCCAATATGAACGATACGGTTTCGGGTACCTGGAAGGGCGTAAAATAATGGAGGAGATCGACCGTGAATTCCTCCCGGGCGGACGTCTGTATGAAAAGCTGGACCATTCGACTCCCTTCCGCAAGAAGGCGGCCGAAAAAAGCGTGAGGGGCCGCAGCTGGGCGATCCAGGATGGGATTCTGGGAAATCCGTGGACCTCCCCCAAACTCTACAAACCCTTGGGAAAAAATGTGGGGGCGAACACTTTCCACGGAGAGGGGTTTTAAACGCTTAACGCCTGCGGGCCCCGGTAACTACGCAAGAATGA
>PMCE01000502.1 GCA_003154025.1 Syntrophaceae bacterium | reverse complement strand
CAGCACCTGGCCGTGGGCCGGAGGGATGAGGAGAACCTGAGGCTCATGGAGCTCTTCCGGGGAGGAGACACTCTGCTCCGGGTCCATGGGATCCCGGGGCCCCTGGGTCTTTTCCGGGGACGGGAGGATGAGAAGGGGCTCGAGGCGGCGGCCTCGATCGTGGCCCGGTACAGCAAGGCAAAGAACCAGGAGAGAGTGGAAGTTCATTACGGGAAGACCGAGGAGACGATGGCCGGCCGGTTCTTCGTCTCCCCCGCCAAGGATGACCAGATCTCCAACCATCGTTATTAAGAGCTTGCCCTGAATAATTTTTGCTTTTAAATCTCCCTTTGAAAAAGGGAAGCTGTGAAAGAATTCCAATCCAGCGAGCGGAAAGCCTCTCTCGTTGTCCGGGGGAGGGGCAAATTTACGCCGCCAAAACCGGCGGGAGATGGAGGACTGCAAAGCCCTTACCCGGCTTCCGCCGAGCGACGCCGCCAACTTGGGAATATTTTTACCAGAACAAAAAGGATTTTCTCCTGGGGTCCAGCGAGTTAAATACCGCGCCGGCCACGGAGAAACCAGCGCCTTTTTTGGTCCCGCCGAGGCGGGATGAATTTGCCCCTCCCCCGGGCATGCCCGGACCCCCCATTTCACGCTGCCTGAATTTTTTCACAGCTTCCTTTTTGTAAAAGAGGGAATGCTATTTACAGCCAAGCCTTAAATCATCAACTCTTAGGCTGGACCGGTCGGGGGGGAATCATCTTGTCCAATTGACGCTGGAGGGCTTTGGCCCTTTTGGCCAGGTCGCGGTTCAGATCGCTCTTCCTCCTGCCCGGGAATTCCTGCTCGACCCGCCGGCACACGTTGTAGATCCTCTCCTGGTATCTCGCCAGGAATTCCTTTTTCACCGCCAGGGAAAGGCATTTTTCGAAAGATTTCAGCGCGGGCAACGGGGCGAAGGAATAGAACTGGTCCAGGCCATGGCTCAGGAGGTGCATGAATTGCACCTCTTCATCCGCGGGATTTTTTTCCAGAGCCCGGGAGAATGCCTGGGAGGCACGGGAATAAAAAGCGCTTTGGAAGTAGGACTCGCCGGCCAGGCGGTCCGGGTGCGCCGAGTCGGCACCGTAGATCGGGTCCAGGAGGGTCTCCCACGCCCTCTCTCCCCAGACTTCCCGCAGAAGGTCTTCTTCCTCCAGAAAAAACCGGATCAGGAGTCCGTTCTCCCGGTACTCCCGAAGGAGGTTCTGAAACTGGGGGAGAACCCCCATGAGCAGCAGGTCCATCTCCTCCATGCCTTCTTTCAGACTCGACCGGGCGCGGGAGATGAGGCCCTGGAATTGGGGGATCAGGTTTCCCTTTTCCTGCGGTTCCTCCTTTTTTTCGCTCAGCCGGGAAACCTTCGGCCCGTAGAATTCGAGCTGATAAAGATCCTCCCGCATCTTCATGGCCATGTGGAAGAGAGTGCCGATGGTGAGATCGAAGATCTGCTCCTTCTCGGAAACCCCCATTTCGTTCCGGCGGAAGAGGGAATGGCAATCTTCCTTGAGGGTATAGAGGATGCTCTGGCCCCGGTCGTCGGCGAGTTTGGCCAGGCCGGAGAAACACAGCGAGTCTTTCTGGTACTCTTCATAAATCTGGCGGAAAGTCCGGAAAGCCAGGAGAAAGTGGCGAACGATCTCTACCACCTTTCTTTCCCGGCCCCGCTGCCCTGCGTTCTCTTCGTCCATGCGGCTCTCCCGTTTTTGATGCAAATGAAGTAAATATTATTACCGTCATTGCGAGCCCAAAGGGCGCGGCAATCTCGTTTTTGTTTGAGATTGGATCGTCGCTCCGCTCCTCGCAATGACACGCTGCTTATTCCGTCCGTTTAAGTAGGTCATTCTATCTTTGCTCTGGAGGAGAAGCAAGGGAAGAATGGGTCTCCCAAGAATGGGTCTGCCAGTCCGCCGGTCTGCCAGTCTGCCGGTCCGCGCGGCACCCTATTTTTTAATCCGTTGACTGGCCGACCGGCAGACCGTTTTGCGCAGTTTCCCCTTGCCGCTTGGGGGAATTAAATGGTACTTTAAAAAATCGAATTTGAAGGAGGAGGCGGAGATGAATGTCGGCGATCGAATCAAGTTTCCCTTTGGAGGAGAAGAGAAGGAAGGGGTAGTGATCAAGGTCTTTCCCAAAAAAGTCTACCTGAAGGTGGATTTCCCCAAGCATCCAGGCAAGACGATCGTCCGGTCCNNCGCTCCCGGGAAAAACGCCGGTAGAGGTGGATCCCCAGCCATACCGCAATCAGGATTTGAGCGCTCACGCAGATTATCAGCAGAGCAATAGCGGTCATCGTTTCCGTTTCCAGTCAAAGAATGATGAACTCGTAAAAAGTCTAAAAGCGGGTTTCCCCGTCAGTTATAATTTCTCCGGACTCCGGTTTCCACCGGAATGACGACTTTTCCGGGACCATCAATGAATGGAGAATTCCCGTCCTCCTCAATATTTCACCGAGAAGGAGGAGAATTCCCCGCGGTACTCTTCAGGTTGTTCGATCAGTTCGATGACGCGGGCCGAGGACGGGCCCTGACGACACCACTGCACGATGGCCGCCACATCATGTTCTTCCCCCTCGAAGACGGCTGCCACGGATCCGTCGGGTAGGTTCTTCACCCAGCCGGTTACGTTGTACTCGACCGCCTGCCGCTGGGTGTGATAACGAAAATTCACTCCGTGAACGATTCCTTTCACGATCACTTTCGCGCGAGATTTAGCCATTTCATCAACCTCTCCCCTCACCCCATTTCCTCTTTCCCGAACCAATAGGAAGCTGCGCAAAAATTCAATCCGGGGAGGGAAAAGCCTCCCCCGTTAGGGTTTCTCAATTCCCCACTCCCTGAATTTTTTCCCAGGCTCAAGGTGAGGGGGATGCACTTGAGGCTTAATAAAGAGCTACCCCAGCAATTCCAGAAATTCATCTTCGGATAAAATCTTCACGCCTAAAGCCTTTGCCTTTTCGTACTTGGACCCGGGGTCTTCGCCGGCCACCACGTAAGCGGTCTTTTTGCTCACCGAAGAGGATGCCTTCCCGCCCAGCGCTTCCACCCTGGATTCGGCTTCTTCCCGGCTCAGGGTCTTCAGCCCGCCGGTGAAGACGAAGGTCTTCCCTTCGAGTTTCAGGTCCTTCCGGGGCGGGCGGGCCTGCCGGGAGGGATATTCCACCCCATATTCCTTGAGTTTCTGGATGACTCTTTGATTCCCCTTCTGTTGGAAGAATTTTGTGATGGAGGAAGCGATTTCTTCTCCGATCCCCTTGACGGCGGTGAGCCTTTCCAGGGAGGCCTGGGAGAGTTCTTCCAGGGTGGAGAATTCAGCGGCCAGGAGCTTGGCGATATGCTCGCCCACNNTGGATGGAGGTCAGGATGTTATTCGCCAGTTTGGGACCCATCCGCTCCAGGGTGAGCAGATCCTCGGCGGTCAGCTTGTAGAGGTCCGCGTAGTCTTTGATCAACTCCCGGTCCACCGTCTGTTCGATGATCTTTTCGCCCAGGCCGTCGATATTCAGCGCATCCCGGGAGGCAAAGTGGAAGATCGTCTCCTTGAGCTTGGCCGGACAGGCGATGCCCGTGCAGCGGGCCACAGACTCCCCTTCGGGGCGGTCCACTTCCGAACCGCAGACGGGGCAGCGGTCGGGCAGGCGGAACTTCTTCTCTTTGCCCGTTCGCTTCTCGGGAATCACCTTGACCACCTCGGGGATGACATCCCCGGCCCGCTG
>PMCE01000419.1 GCA_003154025.1 Syntrophaceae bacterium | reverse complement strand
GGATGGCTGCTGGGGGGAACGGTAGCGAAGTCCGTCTCTGATCTGTACATCTATTACGGGGTCATCGCCGGGACGGGGGCGGGGATCATCTACATCTCTACGGTGGCCAACGCCGTCAAGTGGTTCCCGGATCGGAGGGGGCTGGCCGCCGGCCTGACGGCCGCCGGGTTCGGGGGCGGAGCGGCCATTACCATCATGCCCATCGCCGCCACGATCAGCTCCATGGGATGGGCCGGCGCCATGGCCACTTGGGGAGTCGCTCAGGGCGTAGTGGCCTTCATCATGGCTTTGATATTACGTCACCCGCCCAAAGGTTGGGCGCCTCCGGGGTGGGATCAAAAAGCCCAAAAAGTGACCCAGGCGGTCGCTCAGTCCAAGGTGGAGTACACTTGGACACAGACGATTCGGAGGCCTGAGTTTTACCTCTTGTACGCGATGTTCCTCTTTGTTTGCAGTGGGGGGTTGATGACTACGGGGAACCTCTCGCAAATCGCCAAGTCTCTCAATGTGGCCGACGCGAAGGTATGGGGAATGGCCATCGTTCCTTTCACCGCGACCCTGACAGGAATCACGAACGCCTTCTCCCGGATCATGTGGGGATCGATTTCCGACAAGATGGGAAGAGAATATACCATGACCCTGGCCTTCGCCCTCGAAGGGTTCCTTATCTTCATGATGACTCAAATCGCCGGCAACTCGATAGCCTTCGTTATCCTGTTGCCCTTTGTGTTTCTCTCCTGGGGCGAAATTTACGCCCTCTTCTCGGCCATCACGGGTGACATTTTCGGACCCAAAAACGCCTCCGCCAATTATGGGATCTTGTACACAGCCAAAGGGATGGCCTCCATCCTGGCAGGATACGGTGCGGCGCTGCTGGCCGCGTATTTCGCCGGGTCTTTCACCGTCCCTTACTACATTGCTGCGGTATTCGACATCTTCGCGGCGGTCCTGGCCTTCTTTGCGCTGCGGCCTCTGGTAAGGGGCAGAATCGCGAAGGAAGTTCCCAAGGCGGCTTAACCTCTAAAACCTGTGCAAGGAAGAAGGAAGCTTCGGACAGAGGCGATGGATTCATTGCCTCTGTCCGGACATTTTCGGGAGATCTTTCCCGAAAAATGGGGCCCATGCCGTTCGGGAGAGTTTCCGCTCCTCTTTTTCTGGATCAGCCATGCGTATCCTGATTGCCGGCGGTGGGAGGAGATTGTCAACCGATTGATCGATATGGCGGGCTCCAACTCTTCCCTGAAATTCATCCTTTCCGGACAGTGGCGTGGCCCGGCTTTCCTGAATGAGGTATGGGATTTGAGTCGGGAAAAGGCGAAGGAGGACCGGGACAATATAACCCGTCAGACTTATCGGCAGGCTTGGGGTCCCAATTTCACCGTGCTCTTCGAACCTGCCTGGAGGGGGTTAAGCCAGAGAGGTCTTGAAGCCAGTTTCAGGTCACAAGTTTCAAGTTGCAGGTCAAAGAGAAAAACCTGCAACCCGTCATCTTTGGCCTTTTTAAAGTTCCGCCGAATTTCCAACCAGGGCCAACGACTCACCGGCGAGGGGTTTTCGGCGAACTCTTTCCCGAGGGAGGAAGCCCTTCTTTCATTTCTGAGGATCTTCGGGCTTCTGTTCCGGGGGTAAATTTTCTTTTCCGTCTTTGGCCCCTTCCGGCGAGGTTCCCGTGGCTTTGCCTGGATCTTGATCCCGCTGCATCATCACCTGGGGGGCAGGTTCTTTCTTGGGGGCTTCATGGGATCGAACAAAGAGAAGCGACTGGCCCACGATCACGCCGGCGCAGAATAAAACAAAGATACCCGCAAGGATCGCCATAATCTATTCCACCTTTTTTTCAGGATTTTTTCCCGGATTTACCCGTCTTCGATCTGATACAAACCGCAGGCCATTCCGCCCATTCCTGGTTGCCGAAGGCCTCAAAGATTGTCGCGGTATCGGAATCCAGTTCGCTCCCCGGTTCAATGGTATCGCCCCCGGCTAACGGAAAAATATCAGAAGGAGGGAGGCAATCCTTCTGGCAGGAAATAATTTGCTTTCGAATATACACCAGGCAGTCAGGGGAATGGCAAAGAAGCAAACGATCAGGCAGCTCAGAAAATAGTGGATAAATCGGCTCTTCCAGGCGGAACTAGCCATGGCCCCTTGCCTTGACGATCTTTGCCTTAAAGTCGGGTAACGAGCAGAAAGTTGATAACAGTTTATCCCTGGGCTAGGAATTTATCAACGAATTTTTTTTTGGAATCGGTGAAGGCGGAAGCCGGGGGCATCCAGGCGACCCCGCAACCATCTTTCCCGCTTGCCGTCTCTTCGCTTGCCCCTTTCACTTTTGCGATTCTCTTCCTTGGGTAAGGGAAAGGTTGTGGCCCGGAAGGCCCGCCAAAGGCGGGACTTCCGGGCCGGGCTTCGCCTGAAATTCAATCTATTTTACACCCCCTGGGTGAAAAATGAAGGGAAGCAGGCGCCTCAGGCGTCTCTGGGGCAGTCTCTGGGGCATTGACAAAAAATAAGTTTCCGCTTTATATTAAACCGCATTCACTTAATTTTCCTCCGGTCTCAAATGAGGACATGGTATCAATATCGATGATCCCGCCTCTCTGGATATTGCTCGATTCCGTAGGTTTCACCGTGTTCATGGAAAAAAAGAAAAAGCCCACTTGGCAGCGGGTAGCCGCAATCCTCCTCATGGTAAGTTTTTCCCTTTTCCAGCCTGAATTTCTTCCCGCGCAGGAGGGGAGCGGGCGGTACATCGATGAAGCCTTGCAGATGGAGCTGGCCGACCAGTTTTTTGGCGAAGGAGACTATGAGGGGGCCGTGCGGGAGTACAAACGCTTTCTTTTCTTCTTCCCCCAGAGCGGCAGGGCCGAAGAGGCGCGGTTGAAGACCGCCAGATCTTATTTCCGGGGGCAGAAATGGGAAGAAGCCCTAGCGGCCTGCGAGAGTCTGATCCAAAAAAATCCCGCCCCTCCGCTAAAATCCGAAGCGTTCCTGATCCAGGGAGATATCTTGGCCGTAAAAAGGCAATACCCTGAGGCCCGGATTTCTTTCGCCAAAGCCCGGGAGGCATCTCCCGGCACGCGGGTCGCTGACGAAGCCCAGTTCCAGATTGCCCGCACTTACCTGAGAGAAGAAAAATGGAAAGAGGCGGCCGATGAATTTCGAAAGATAGATAGAAACAGCAAACTGTACCCGAAGAGCGATTCTTTCGCTCAAGGTTTAGACCGGATTCAGCAGGTCCCGCAGAAATCCACCGCGGCTGCGGGGGTGTTGTCGGCCATCCTTCCGGGGGCGGGGCAGGCGTACAGCGAAGAGTACGGGCGGGCCGCCATTTCTTTTCTNNNAGCGGAATTTCCCTGGGTCTTTCCATTCAGGGGAGAGCCCCGGCGCTAGCTTTTCGTTACGTATTTTAGCCGATCATTTGACACGGCAGAGGCTTTGACCTATAGTATTATGACGGGATTTGAGTTATGACCCGCCCGAGGGAGGCACGCGAATGAAGAGGGGATGGCTGCTCTGGCTACTGATTATGGCAATCGGGTTCACCGCGGTCCTGAGTCAAGGGTGTGGCAGTCCCTATTGGCGCAACCGGGGCAACGATGCGCTGGATATCTTGGATATCGGCATTACGATCACGCCCCGACTAGAACCGGATTTCGCCCTCTTCTTCGATTTTTACAATTTTTTGCCCTTTGGGTACGCCGGCGTGAACGGCAAGCTTCTTGGCCTTGGCAACCGCAACCTGGGATGGAACGACTTTGAGATGGAAGCCTGGGGGTTATTGGCCTGGGGCCAGAGAAAATACGGTACAGGGAAGTTCAATCCCGCCGACCTGCACCAGATCCGGAGCAACCAGTCCGGACTGACCGAAAGACAGAAATATGACGTCGGTTTCGTCGGCGCCTTCGCCGGCAAGAACCCGCCCCCGGAATTTTGGTTCTTTGACTGCGGGCCCCGGATCATTCACCTGGGATGGATCGGCATCACCGAAACCACCCGCTACGTAGACTTGTTCGATTTTATCCTCGGGTGGACCACGCTGGACATTCTGCGCGATGATTTGGAGAAATAAGAGGGGAAAAGGCGTCGATTGCGCTGAACCCGAGAGTCTGAGAGCCTGGCCCGAAGGTCCAATTTTATCCATCCGTCCGCCAGTCTGAGCGGACAGCTTGGGACGCGATTCCTTTCCCCGGCGTTCATCACGGGCGGCCCAAAGGGTGGTCTCCCTCCTTGACAGGAAAGCCATAATCGGGTATAAAGAAGACTAATTTACTCATGTATAAGGTCATGGCTGCCGCAAAGGATGGAAAGCATACCCGCAAGGGGTAGGATGAGAACCCGTCTACTGGCAGAAGTGAGGAAGTATGGACAATTCATTCTGTAATACTTGCAAGAAGTTGGTCCCCTCCACCACGACGGAGCGGGACGGAAAGGTGTTCCTGGTCAAAAACTGCCCCCAGTGCGGGATGACCGAGACCCTCGTCTCCTCCGATGCCAAGCGGTATAAAGAGAAACAGTGCCTGGACGGCGGTTTTGACCACCAAACCTGCCAGCTCAATTGTCTCCAGTGCAATCATCGGCAGCCCCTGAACCTCGTCTTCGTGGACATCACCAACCGCTGCAACCTGAACTGCCCCATCTGTATCAACAATACTCCCAGCATGGGTTTTCTTTTTGAGCCGCCGCTGGACTATTTTGACAAGATCTTCAAATACGTCTCCACCCTGAACCCCCGGCCGGCCATCAATATTTTCGGCGGTGAGCCGACGGTCCGGAAGGACCTCTTCGACATCATCAAAATGGTCAAATCCTACGGCCTCACTCCCCGGGTGGTGACCAACGGCCTGAAGCTGGCGGACGAAGAATACTGCCGCAAGTTGATCGCCACGGGGGCCACGATCCTGTTCGCCTATGACGGCGCCAACCCGGAGACCTACCGTGTCCTTCGGGGGAGCGCCAAATCGCTGGAACTCAAACAAAAGGCCCTGGAAAACATCCGCAAGATCGGGGACGCCAAAGTGGGCCTCATGACCCTTGCCGCCAAAGGCTATAATGACCATGAGCTGAAAGATCTGGTCGGATTCTGCCATGAACGCAAGGAATTCATCCGCGCCATTTATTTCATGCCTTTGGCCCACTCCTGGGATTCGAAGGATTTCGACCTCGAGCCCGAACGCATGACCACGGAGGACGTGGAAGACATTGTGGCCGCAGCCTATCCCGGGGAGAAGATCGAATTCCTTCCCGCCGGGTTCATGGGAGAGCTCAAGGCGCTGACGACCTGCCTGAATATCAAGCCGCTCCCCTTACTGGGAGCTCACCCGAACTGCGAGAGCGTCCACCTTCTGATCTCCGACGGCACGGGATTCGTTCCCTTGTCCCGTTATCTCAAGGGGTCAGCCTTCGATGTCGCCCGAGCCCTCCGGGAAGCAGACCGGCGCCTGCAAAAGCATCTGCCATCGAATGGCTCCCAGACCGGCTGGAAGAGGAAGCTCCTATTCCTCCGGGCCATTCTCACGGCGGCCCAAGAGGTGCGGCCTCATGTGCGCATTGGGAGCCTCGTCAAGGGACGGGGTCTTGGCAAGCTTTACCACGCTCTGGCGGTTCCCCTGGGGTTTCTCATGGGAACCCGATCGCGGAAGATTTACGGCCGGCATACCAATATTCAGGGATCTCTGCAGCTCATCGTCCTCCCGTTCGAGGACCGGAAAAACGTGGAGAGCCATCGCATGGAACGCTGCCCCAATGCGTTCGCCTACTATGATCCCAAGAAGGACAGGGTTGGAACGGTGCCCACCTGCGCATGGGCCGTCTTCCTGAAGACGGAAGCCATGCGGGGCGTCGCGGAATACTATGGCACGGCGTCCCTGCCGGTGAGCCAGCGCGGGCCTCAGGAAGAAGGTCTCCAGGCAGAAGCGATCCGCTAGCTTCTTTTTTCCCTTTTTTGCAACTTTTCCCATGAGTGCCTCCCTCGATGATCCCAGGGTCAGGCCTGGGGTCCTGATCAGGAGGCGCTCCATTCTTGCCCACCTTCACTTTCCTTACATCAGATGAAACTCAAGGTCTTGAAGCCTTTCTCAGGAAAAGGATATCTCAAAATTGAAGGTTGACAAGGGCTGTCCATTTCATTGATTTTTGTTTTCAAATATGCAATGCTAAAATTTTTGCTGGATCAATTTGGCAGTTCAAAAGATAGGAGGCGTTTTCATTTTGGGCCCAGGGACCCAAAATTCGCATGTTCTTCTGGAACGGGTTGAGGATAGCCGCCTGGTGCCGGCTTTTTTCTACCTGGTTGCGATGGGGGTGGTCTTGGTGACCGCGTTGGATACCGGATTTTCCCATCGCGGGTGGAGTGCACTGCAGCTCATCCTCATGGTGCTTCTATCGATTCCCGCGGCATTTCTGCTGATTGCTTCGCTCATCGGGCTCGTTTCCTACTTCATCTTCCTCCCTTCGATTTCGCAGGACAGTCATCTCTTTTTGAGGGCTCATGCCAGCCACCTCATTCACCCTCTGAAAACCGCGATCGTCCTCGGTTTGGCCGCCCTTTGCGTCTTCACCGGAAGCCAGGCCGGGGCGGCCATCTGGGTCGTCCTGCTGATGATTCATGCCTTCCAGACCTTTCTGATCATGAGACGGGCGCGCCGGGAACATCCGATCAGCGAGCCGACAGGTTCCGGGGACGGAACCCTCCAGCTCCTGCTCAACCTCGTCCTGGGCACGGAAATCGTCACCGCAGCCTCCGGCGTCAAGGGTCTGCCCCCCTGGCGCCTGGACACGATGTCGGAAGATACCTGGATGATCGATGTCCGCACCAAGGCGGAGTTCCACTGGAACCGCCTCCGGGGCGCTGAAAACTACCCGTGGGGGAAGGGAATCATCGAGGCCGCCCGGGGAAAGTCGAAGGAACGGCCGGTTCTCATCATTTGCCTTACGGGCCACCGGTCTCCGTCGGTGGCGGTCACGCTGCGAAAGCTNNGAGAAGTCCCATGGGAATCCCTCCAAGCGGGACGAAGAGCTCAAAGGAATCAGTATCGGGTACCTCACCCTTGCGGCGGTCATGTTCATCGCCGCTCCGCTGGAGAACATCTCGAGACAGGTTCACTTGTCGGGAGTTCAAAAGACTCTCGGAGCGGTGATCGGCCTGATCGGCCTGACGCTGGTGGTGCTCAGTTACCAATCCCTTGGGAGAAATTTTCGGGTTTTCGCGGCCCCCAAACGGAATGGAAAGCTCATCACTTCGGGATTGTACTCCAAAGTGCGCCACCCCATGTATACGGGGGCCATTCTGATGATGGGCGGATGGGTGCTGTTCTTTGGAAGTCTATGGAGCGCTCCCCTGTGGCTGGCGTTCTCCATCTTATATTTGATCAAGTCCGTCAAAGAGGAACGCATCTTGAACGCCCGGTTCCCGGAATACGGGGAATATCGGAAGAGAACCTGGAAATTTCTTCCCTACCTTTATTAAAAGCTTATCCTTAAATAAGTTCGCGCTTTTGAATCCCCCTTTGAAAAAGGGAAGCTGTGAAAAAATTCAAATCCAGCGACCGGGAAGCTTCTCTCGTTGTCCGGGGGAGGGGCCAATTCAGGCCGCCAAAACCGGCGGGAGATGGAGGACTGCAAAGCACTTACCCGACTTCCGCCGAGCGACGCCGCCAACTTGGGAATATTTTTGCAAGAACATAAAGGATTCTCTCATTGGGTCCAACGAGTTAAATACCCCGCCGGCCACGGAGAAGCCAGCGCCTTTTTTGGCGGCTTGAATTTGCCCCTTCCCCGGGCATACCCGGGCCCCCCATTTCACGCGGCCTGAATTTTTTCACAGCTTCAGGGGGAAATAGGGGGATTTGCTTTGATACACCTCGCGGAAATCCCCCTGCCCCCTTTAGAAAGGGGGGAAGTACTATTTACGGACAAGCTCTAAGAACGCAATTCAGGCCCAGACTCCAGGCTTTTTCTTGTTTTAATCTTTGGCATTTTACCCGTTCACTCTGAGGGCTGAATTCTAATATCCAGGCCTGCATTACGGTTCCTAGGACTTCTCCCTGCCGTCCAGCACATCCTTCTTCCCCCAAGATTTCATATTGACCGTAGGGAACGCGCGCCGATCTCCGGATCTTCCCTATGAGGGGATTTGGGAATCGAGATAGTCCAGGATCTCGGAAAGGCTTGCAAACAGAGGATGCCCCGTCCCGGCATTCCAGGGTTCCCGGAGGCCGGCGCGGAAAATCCCCGCCTGGGCCGCCTTCTCCAGGGTGACCGGGCTGTCGTCGACGATGGCTTGGCTTTGGTCGAAGAGAACGGATTTGTCTTTCATCAGGTGTACTTCATCGTAGGCGAGGCGATGCTTGTCCAGCCAACGAACGGTGGGTTGGTACGTCGCTTTCTCCCGGTGGCTGGCGATGAGAATGTAATAGCCCCTGGCCTTGAGCCCATCCAGAAAGGGTTTGGAATCGGGATAGGGGGGGTACATATCCTGATGGTCGTGGACGATTTTCAGCGCCCGGAGCAGGTCGTGGAAGGAGACCTGTCCCTGCCAGAAGTCCCAGTGATTCCACTGAGGTGGAGGGGGCATATCCGGGTTGAAGGTCTTCAACTGTTCCCACAGGATGGCGGAGAGGTCCCAGAGGGTGTTGTCGATATCGATGATAATCTTTTTCATTTTCCTCCTATTGCCCTTGCCAGGGCGGCTCCTTTAAAATTATGACCAATCCCCTCGCTTTTTCAGGGCGTGAAGCAGGAGCATTTCGGGAATGGCCCTTACCGGATCGCCTTAGAAACCCTGGGTAAGGGCAGGTTTCAAAACCTTTCCTACCGGTAAACAGAATACTCGCACCGCGAAGAA
This sequence comes from Syntrophaceae bacterium, assembly GCA_003154025.1. The sequence continues at coordinate 2,698 of PMCE01000419.1, read as the reverse complement.
AAAGGAGCTATGATTCTCCGCATCCGCATCAAAATCATTAAGTTTCTTAACCCCTTGATATTGGTCTGGTCTCCCCATAAATTAGTGAAAATATTGGCCCAAAGCCACTTCTGTCCATTCCTGTTTATTCTATCTGTTCTGGTCTTTTTGAGTTGATTTTAGCACAGTACCACCTCGCGATTTCGGCCTGCGGGTCGTTTCGGAACCTTACCGGAAGTCCAATTTTTTCCTCCCCGCTCTCTCCGCCGTCCTCCAGCCGCCTTCGCCTCCACATCTGAGCCTCTCACTTAGCCGGTATCTTAATCTCCGCCCCGGTAACCGGATTGGATTCGATAGGCGGGATGGGCTTTGGTGGAAAGAGTTTTTTGATGCCAGAGAGGGTAAAGGGAGACGGCTTTTGAGGATTTCAGCCAGTGAACACAATGAAATTCAGCCCCCATCCCATTGATTTTTTCTTTTTACACTGCAAATGGCAAAGAAAAAAATCCGAATGGTTTAAGTCTCGAGCAATCCGAAGCTTCCACGCACAATTATTCCAGAACCTAAATTAAATTTAAACCTTTTAATGACGAAAGGTAGGTAAGAGATGAGGCTCCCTTTTGAAGCCAATTTGCATTCTCATTTTAACCTTGCTTTTTGGGACAGCCCATTAATGTCTACCAGTGGAAAAGACGTAGTAGAAATGAGGCGGAGACGGTCGAAAAAGGTGACACCTGGGATTCCGATAACCATTCCCCGGCGTGGGTCGTACCAGTCCGACGGATTTTAAGAATGATTCCTATAGTCAAGATAAGAAGCTATATTCCACCCGTGGCAATGATAGCCGTCGGGGTCGGCCTGTCCGTGCTGGCATTCCTCGTGGTAAACCACCGGGAATATCGGGAAATGAAGTTGAGCTTCGAACAGCACGCGGTGGAACGTCATGATTCGCTGAAGAGAGAGATTGAGTTTGACCTTCAAACACTTGAAGCAATAACGGCTTTTTATCAGGCGGCCAAAGAAGTCGATCGTTCGGAGTTCCGAAGCTTTGTGAAGCCTTTACTGGACCGCCATCAGAGCATTCAAGCGCTGGAGTGGATACCGAGAGTCCCCACTTCTCAGCGGGAAATTTATGAAAAGAGCGCCAAACGGGACGGGTTTCCCGGTTTTCAAATCGCGGAAAGGGACACCCAAGGACGGATGGTACGGGTCCGTGAACGCGACGAGTATTTCCCCGTCTATTTCGTCGAACCCTTTAAGGGCAATGAGACCGCGCTGGGATTTGATTTGGCCTCGAATCCGACGCGTGAGGCATCGTTGAGCCTTGCCCGCGATACCGGGAAGACAACGGCGACGTCACGGGTTACCCTTGTGCAGGAGACCGCCAACCAACCCGGGTTTCTCGTCTTCGCACCGGTTTATCGGAAACATGTTCTACTCGCTTCATCGAAAGACCGCCGAAAGAACCTCATGGGCTTTGTTCTTGGCGTATTTCGCATCAGTAACATCATGGAGCATTCTCTGGCGTATTTCAGTCCGGAGCAGATCAACGTTTTTCTGTACGACCAGTCCGCTCCGGAGAATGACCGCTTCCTTTACTCTTCCTCGCCCCGCACAGCCGAAACAACGGCTTCACCGCTGAGCAACCGTGACGACGGGCCGCACAAGCAGTTCAGATACGTGGGGGCGATCGATGTCGCTGGACGGCCCTGGATAGCAGTGCTCACGCCGGCATCCGGTTTCCTTGCAGCAAGGAGGAGCTGGCAGCCCTGGGCGGTACTGANNGTATCGAAAGACTCGTGGAGGAAAGGACCCGGGACCTGGCACAGGCCAACACCGATCTGCATACGGAAATCATCGAGCACAAAGAAGCAGAAGAGGCGGTCAGGGAATCGGAAGAGCGGTACCGAATCGCGATTGAAAACTCCAATGACGGGGTTGCGATCATCAGGGAAGACCGGCACGTCTACGTTAACCGACGGTTCCTCGAAATATTCGGCTACGACGGGCCCGAAGAGATCCTCGGAAAATCCATAATTGACGCCAGGCACGTGCACCCAGAGGATCGGAAAATGGTAATGGAGATCAACCGGGGAAGGGCGGAGGGGAAACCAGAGCCCTCGACGTATGATTACCGGGCAGTTCACAAAGACGGACGGTTACTCCACGTGGAGATTTCTGCGACCGCGATCATATACCAGGGCAAACCGTCTTCCCTCCTCTACCTGAGAGACGTCACCGACCGCAGACAAGCCGAGGAGGCCCTGCGGGAGAGCGAAATCAAGTACCGGCGGATTTTCGAGTCGTTGGACGACCTTTATTATCAGACTGACGCCCAAGGTATCATCCGCGTCGTGTCCCCCTCATCGGTCAGACTGGCTGGATGGACACCGGAAGAGCTGATCGGGAAGCCGGTCGCTGATGTTTATGTCGATCCCGGCATACGCGAGGACCTCCTGCGTCGTTTGCTTCAGCACAGGTACGTAAAAGACTACGAAGTCCAGCTGAAAAGGAAGGATGGCACGATCCTCCACGTATCGGTTGGGGCCCAACTTCTCTACGATGATGAGGGGAATCCCAATGGAGTGTCGGGTAGTCTCCGTGATATCAGCGAGCGCATAGAAGCGGAAGAGAATATCCGCCGGACCAACCTCCGACTCGAAGTGGCCACCGCCCGGGCCAACGATATGGCCGCACAGGCCGAGCGGGCCAACGCGGC
>PMCE01000325.1 GCA_003154025.1 Syntrophaceae bacterium | reverse complement strand
GCGGCTCTTCCCCCGGGGAGTCAGGTCCCGCAGGCGCAGTTACCCAATTCACCGGACCTCCGGCAGCAGACGGTCCATCTGGTTCAAGAAGACCCTTCAAAAGCCCTTGGCATTATAAGGGGATGGATTAATGAGGGAAAGAACAACTGACCCCTCCTCCCAAGAGACGATCAACGGTCCGCAGAAGGCAGCGATTCTGCTTTTCAGCCTGGGAGAAGACTTGGCCGCAGAAATCGCCAAGAACCTGGACGAGGATGAGCTGAAGAAGCTGGGAACCTCCATGTCTCGCGTATTCTCCTTTGCCCCGGAGGTATTCGAGTCGGTCTTTTCGGAATATCATCAGCTGGCTTCTTCCCACACCCCCCTCGTCATGAACCAGGGCCAGAGGAGCCAGTTCATTAAGAATGTCTTCTCCAAAGCCATCCGGGGGGAGAAGGCTCAGGCTTTGATCGACGAAATCAGCCTGAAGGGAAAGTTCAACCTCTTCCAGAAAATCAGGAAGCTGGATGCCAAGACCCTGGCGAACTTGATCCGGAATGAGCACCCCCAGACCATTGCCGTGGTCCTGGCCCACCTGGATGCCGATCATTCCGCCGCCATTCTGGATGAACTCCCTCTTCGGATACAGACCGATGTTCTCTACCGGATTGCGCAACTGGAAAGAGTCCCGCCCGCGGTCCTGCAAGAGATCGACCAGATCTTACAGGAAGAGGTTTCCCTGGTGGAGAATGTGGAGGGAGGCAAAGTGGGAGGGATCCGTTCGGCCGCAGAGATTCTGAACCAGATGAATCCCTCCATGGAAAACCAGGTTCTCCAGTCCCTGGATGAACAGCAACAGGGCCTGGCGGACGAGATTCGGCGCCTCATGTTTGTGTTCGAAGATCTGATCAGCGTGGATGATCGCAGCATCATGGGCATCCTGAAAGAGGTGGAAGCCGATACCCTCAAGACGGCTCTCCGAACCGCCTCCGACGAATTGAAAGAGAGGATCTTCAAGAATATGTCCGAACGGGCCGCCCAGATGATGAAAGAGGACCTGGAGGTCATGGGTCCCGTGCGGTTGAGAGATGTGGAAGCCGCTCAACAGGGGATCATTAAAATCGGGAAGAAATTAGAGGCCGAAGGCAAGGCCATCTTGACGGGGAAAGGCAAAGAGGACGTCCTTGTCTAAAACATTCCTTCCCCAATTTTCCTCCACCAAGGAAACTTCCAAGGAGTTCGGTCCTCCCTCCTTTCATCCCGGCGGGGAGTCCTCCTCGGCCTTTCAGGTCCAGTGGCCCCACCTGCTGTCCAGGGAAAATGCCCAACGGGTGGATCAAGCCGCCAAGGAGCTGGAAGAGAAAATTCTGAAACAGGCCCGGGAGAGAGCACTCCTGATCGAGCGGGAAGCTTACGAAAAAGGGTTTGCTCAAGGGGAGAAGGATGGGCTGGAATTGGGTCAGAAGAGGCTGGAGGCGATCCTCGATTCCTTCCGCAAAATCCTGGAGGAGATGGCCCAGCTTCGTCAGAACCTCTACCAAAAACACGAGAGCGAGATGGTCCAGCTCGTCTTTGTACTCACGAGAAAAATCCTACGCCAAGATTTGCCTCTCCCGGAGGGATGGGTGAAAGAGACCTTGAAGGCAGCCTTTCAGCAGGTTCTCGATCCCCGCAAGTTCATCCTTCATCTGAATCCCAAAGACCACCAATATCTCCTGACCCACCCGGAAGGTCTTCCCTTCCGTCAAGAAGGGAAGGACGAAGGGGAGCTAAAGGTCTTGGCCGACCCTTCCATCACCCGCGGGGGTTGCTATCTGGAGACCCCCATTGATGACATTGATGCCACCCTGGAGAACCAGATTGAAGTCTTGATTTCTTCTGTCTGGCGGAAATTCCAACCATTGACCAATTCTCTGGATCGGCTGGACCCATGACTCCCTCTCCGGACTCCTGGCTTTCCTTCTTCGAGGCAATCCAGAAAACCGAAACGGTCCAACGGTTCGGACGGGTAAGCCAAGTCGTTGGCCTGGTGATCGAGGGAACCGGACCCCGAGCCGCCATCGGGGATATGTGCCATGTTTCCGTTGCCGGCAAGACCAGGGGGATTCCGGCGGAAGTGGTGGGGTTCCGGGAGGGAAAGACCCTGCTCATGCCCCTCGGAGAAGTCCGGGGAATCGAACCGGGAACCAAAATCATTCCTGAGGGCGCGCCGGCTCAGGCCGCGGTGGGGAAGGCCCTTTTGGGCAGGGTCTTGGATGGAATGGGGGAGCCGATCGATGAAAGAGGACCTCTCGATTTGGAGGCAGAGATTTCCCTCTATGCCCAACCCTCCAACCCGGTCCTGCGGAAGAGAATTGGCCAGCCGGTGGATGTGGGGGTCCGCGCCATCAATTCTCTCCTGACCATCGGCCGCGGCCAGCGAATGGCCATCTTTTCCGGGTCGGGAGTGGGGAAAAGCACCCTCTTGGGCATGATGGCCCGTCACACCACCGCTGGGGTGAACGTGATTGCGCTCATCGGAGAACGGGGGCGGGAGGTCAGGGAGTTCCTGGAAAAAGACCTAGGAGAGGAAGGCCGGAAAAAATCAGTGGTGGTGGTAGCCACTTCCGACCGGCATCCCTTGCTGCGGATGAGGGGAGCCTACTTGGCCACGGCCATCGCCGAGTATTTCCGGGACCAGGGGGAAGACGTTCTGTTCATGATGGATTCCATCACCCGTTTTGCCATGGCCTCCCGGGAAGTGGGATTGGCCATTGGAGAGCCACCTACGGCCAAGGGCTATACCCCCAGCGTCTTCGCCCAACTTCCGAAAATGCTGGAACGGGTAGGGACGACCTCCGGAACCGGGAGCATTACGGGGATCTATACTGTGCTGGTGGACGGGGATGATCTGATGGACCCTATTGCCGATGCGATCCGCGCCATTGCCGACGGCCATATCGTTCTTTCCCGGGATCTGGCCAATCAGAACCATTATCCGGCCATCGATGTCCTGGGGAGCATCAGNNCGGTCAGAGGATCTGATCAACATCGGAGCTTATGTGGTGGGAAGCAACCCGAATATCGATTATGCTATTAAAAAAATTCCCGAAATCAATTCCTTCCTCCGCCAAACAGTGGGAGAGAAGGTACCCCAGGCAGAGGCGTTCCGTCAGCTGAAAGCCCTCTTTCAATAAAAGATGCGTTTTACCTTTCCCCTACAGGCCCTGTTGAATTGGAAACGAAGCCTGGAGGAGTATTCGCAGTTGAAGCTGGCGGAGATGGCCAGCCGCTTAAAAGCCCAGGAGGAGGAGATCGAGAAACTGACCCTGAAAAGATTGAGCTACGAACAGAAGTTGAGAGAGAAAGTCGTACAGGGCATCCTGGCGGGAGAATTTGCTCTGTACCGACAGTTCGGGGAAGAGAGTCGGAAGGACCTTCTCTCCCAGGAAGAAAGGAAGAGAACCATCCTCCGGGAAATGGACCGGGAAAGGGGGAAATTATTGGCCCTGACCAAAGAGAAAAAGATCCTGGAGAGATTGAAGGAGAAACAACTTCGAAAATTCATGTACGAGACGGATCGGGCCGACCAAAAAGCGATCGACGAGATCACCATCCTGAAATACCAGCCCGGGAGCAAAAGAAGAAATTCGTTCTAAGCCTGTCTTTTTTATCCGCGGGTACTTGACCAACAGGGATTCCTGCGATTAAATTCCAAATCTCAAATTCGAAACCCCAAACAGATTCCAAGTTCCAATGACCCAAACAAAATTATTTTTGAATTTCGAATTTTGGGTATGGGAAAGTTTTTGAGATTCTGCGCTGGGCTTCAATTCCGTATTTGGAAATAATTTCTTCCCCGCCCCATCAAGAGAGGGTAATTTTTGCCGGTTTCTGCTTAAGAGAATCTTTCCTTCTTCCCTCGTTTTTTCTAACCATCAGGATTTAATAAATATTTTCAAAAAATCTACAGGGATCCGAGTTGGCACCCCAGTTGCTTAATCAGGGAACCAAGCTATGGAAACTTTGCTTCCTCTACCCATCAATAATCTTTCTTCCATTCCCGCAGGAGGAGCTCAGGCGCCGGCAGAAACCTCACCGGGCGGGACCTTTTTGCAGGTCCTGGCCCAATATTTTGGGAAGAAGGCCGACGGGAAAATGGCTTCCGACGAGCAGGGTTTGGAGAACCTGGATTCTTCCACCCTCGCCAATCTCCTTGCCGCGCTCGCGGTCGGTAACCCTTCATTTATTTCCCAGGAGACGGGAATCTCTTCGGGCAATGGTCTTTCTGACCTGAAAGAAGATTCCGCGTCCGTCGCGAATGCCCTGCTTGAGGTTTATGCTCAGGGTAAGGACCTGCCCGGGATCCAAAGAGAAACGTTCGCCGGCCTTCAATCCCCAATTTCCTCCGGGGCAAATGGGGCTTTCTTTACCTCTCCTCTTCCTTCAGGGGAAGAGAAACAAGGAGAGCTGCCGGCGGGGGCTGATGGGCTGGGAAATTGTATGGCCTCCTCAACTTCCTCCATGGAAAAAGGGGCTTTCTTTGCCTCTCCCCTTCCTACAGGGGAGGAGAAACAAGGAGAGCTGCCGCCGGGGGCTGATCGGCTGCGAAACTTCATTTCGAGTCCTGTTCCTTCGGGGAAGGAGGGGCAGACGGGACAAACGGGGTGGGTCGACCCGCCTCAAAACCCTGCTGTCAAGGTAAAGCCCCCAGAGAAAGAAGGGTCGATTCTGCCTGAAGGGGAGTTTGAAGAGCCCGCTCCAGAGAGAGTTTCGATTCCCCCAAGAGAGATGGGAGCGGCAACCACCGGAGATACGGGTCAGGAAAAAATCGAACCCTTCGATCCATCTTCCCAGAAGAAAGAAATCGCCAGCCATCCATCGAGCAAGGAAAAGATGAAGGGGGAGAGTTTTTTGGCGACTGGGGGTGCAGAAATAAAGCCGACCGCAGATCCTGCCCCAAGTTCGAAACAAGAATCGCCTTTCCTCTCCCGGCAGGAGAGATTCCCCGAGGCCGAGCCCCCTTCTTTCATCAGAAAAGAATCCGCCCAGACATTGGTCAGCGATAAACATTTCGTGGGTGAAGAAAATCCAGCCCCCAGTCATCCACCCCAGCCTTCTACTCTTCAGAACATGGGAGGAGAAGTCCTTTCCAGGAGCTATGAAGAGAAGGACGGACTTCAAGTTCTGGGGATCCGGAATGGACAGACCCATCCTTCAGGAAAAGAAAATCAAACTTCCCTGGGTTCCTATGGGGCTTCTTCCCAGTCGACGGCCCCCTCCTTCGGGTTCGCCGAAAAGGTGACTGAGGGAAAAGAAGCCTATGCTCCGACTCGGTCCGAGCCTCAAACGGTCAACCAACAGGTTGGCGAAAGAGTCCTCTGGCTGATCCGGAATCAGGAAGAAAAAATCAAGGTTACCCTGGACCCGCCCGAGCTGGGTCACATTTGCCTGGAGATTCACCGGACCAAGGAAAATATTCAGGCGACCCTTCTCACGGACAATCCGCTGACCAAGGCGACCCTGGAATCCAACCAGGCGGAGATCCAGAAGATCATCGAGAACGAAGGCTTCAAGCTGGAAAAATTTGATGTGCTGGTTCAACAGGACCTGAGTCGTTTCCAGGAACGGAAAGAAAGTCAATGGCATGCGGATTCCCGGGATTCATCTGATTCTGGAAAGATAGAAGCACCCGGATCCACTCCCCTGGATTCTCTCTCCCGAGTCCCTCACCGGATGAATTCGGGGAGCCAATATTTAGATTTATTCGTTTAATCTGGAAAGGAGAATGAACCATGAGTATCACCCCGGTTACTTCCACCTCAACCTCGAATTCCCAGGCTACGACGGGGACCAATAAAAACACCCTGACGCAGCAGGACTTCCTTAACCTCTTCACGGCCCAGTTGAAATACCAGGACCCCCTGCAGCCCCTGGATAACTTCCAGATGGCTACCCAGATGGCTCAGTTCAACACCGTGGATGCCCTGACGACGATGAACCAAACCTTGACCCAGATGGCGACGAATCAAAATTCGATGAATAATCTNNTCCCTGCAGAAGATCGGGTGGGACGGAAAGAATCAGGCAGGTTCAACCCTCCCGGATGGAGCCTACACCTTCAAGGTGCTGGGGGCTGATTCCCAGGGGCAGTCGGTTTCCGTAACTACTTACCAGATCGGCACGGTGGACGGAGTTTCTCTGGACAATGGGTCGGTCGCCCTCCAGGTGAACGGGGGCAAAGTCCAATTCAGCGATATTTTGTCGATTTTGAATTAATCAAAGAAAGGAGTGTTCCATGTCTATTGCTTCTTCTTTCTATTCTGCTCTGTCCGGGATGAACTCCAACGGCGTGGCGATGCAGGTGGTCGCGGACAACATTTCCAATTCCAACACCGTCGGTTTCAAAAGCTCAACGGTCCAATTTGAAGACATCCTGGGGATGTCCCTGGAGGGCATCAGCGGCATTAATCATATTGGGGTCGGAGCCAATGTATCATCTATGGCCGCCAGCTTCACCCAGGGAACCCTGAATACCACGGGCGTAGGCACCGACCTGGCGGTAAACGGAAAGGGTTTCTTTATCGTCAATGACGCCACGACCAATGAACAGTCCTATACCCGCGCCGGGAACTTTCATGTGGACAGTAATGGCTACCTGGTAAACCCGAATGGCCTGAGGGTCCAGGGATACCTCTATGACAGCACGGGAACGAATCTCGTAGAAACCCTGAAAGATGTCGTTGTGGACCAAACCACCATGATTCCCCCCAAGACCACCGGCGAAGTGGACACGGTCTTAAACCTGGATTCCAGCTCGGGCGTTAAAACCTTCGATATCACCGATCCGGGGACCACCTCCAATTACTCCACGGCGCTCACCGTTTACGATACTTTGGGAGAATCCCATACGGTTACGGTCTATTTCAACAAATCCGGCGTCCAACAATGGGATTGGAATGCCCTCATTGACGGGTCCGATGTGAGCGGGGGAGTTGCAGGAACTCCTCAGCTTTTCGGGACGGGAGCGGTGGATTTCACTACTTCAGGGCTCCTTTCCACCACTATGCCCGAGAACTTCTACACCGGGTCCATCACCTATGCCGACGGGATCGCGGCCTCACCTACTAGCGTTGACTTTACGGGGACGACGCAGTACGGGTCTTCATCCATCATCCAGAGTCTCAACCAGGACGGATATGCCGCGGGGACCCTCTCGGGAATCAGCATTAATGCGGACGGGAATCTCGTGGGGAACTTCACCAACGGAGAGGTAAAGAATGTCGCTCGCCTGGCCCTGGCGGACTTTCCCAGTGTGTACGGGCTGGAAAGAGCAGGTGCCTCGCTCTTCACAGCCACCCCTGGTTCTGGGCAACCCTTGGTCAATAAGCCTGGAGAAGGGGGTTTGGGGGAT
>PMCE01000078.1:16279-32373 GCA_003154025.1 Syntrophaceae bacterium | reverse complement strand
AGGATCCTCTCATTGGAAGAATGTGCCGGGGGATTCATCTGGAAGGGCCCTACATCTCTCCCAAAGAAGGATTTCGGGGGGCCCACCCGAAAGAATTTGTCCGGCCGCCGGATCGGGAGGAGGTGGAGAGGTTTCAGGAAGCCTGCGAAGGCCGAATCAGGCTGATCACCCTCGCGCCGGAAGTTGATGGGGCCATGCCCTTCGTCGAGTGGGCCGTTTCCCGGGGAATGGTCGTCGGCCTGGCCCACACCAATGCCCCCGAAGAAACCCTGGAAGATGCCCTCCGGGCCGGCGCACGCCTCTCCTGCCACCTGGGAAACGGAGCCCACGCCCTTCTCCCTCGCCATCGAAACCCCATCCAGAAGCAACTCTCCATGGACGGTTTGATGGCCTCCATCATCGCGGACGGAGTTCATCTTCCCGATTATGTGGTCAAGAATTTCATCCGCGCCAAGGGGGCCGAGCGTATCCTTCTCACCACCGATAGCATGGCTGCGGCGGGGGCTCCTGCCGGTAAGTACACGGTTGGAGACCTGGAGGTGGAGATATCCCCGGATGGCCGGTCGGCCCGCTTGCCCGGAACCCCCTATCTCGCCGGCTCCACCTTGACCATGGACCGGGCGGTCACAAACGTGATGAGGTTTGCGGATATCGACCTCTCCTCGGCGGTCAAAATGGCGGGCGAGAATGCGGGGAAACTCTTTCCGGATATAATCGAGGAACTGAAGGTCGGCGTTCCTGCCGATATGGTTCTCTTTGAGTTTAAAGAAACAGTTGTGATTCAAAAAACCTGGGTGGGGGGAGAAGAAATCGCGAGCCCTTAAACGGTGCGTTCGGGGACCGCACCTTGCATTAATTATCCGTGTTCATCCGCGCCCCAATAAAAACTTTCACTTACACTTGCACTTTCACTGTCTTTTCATCTGTGTTCATCTGTATTCCGATAATTTTTTGAATCGAATTTAGGGAGGAAAGAATGAGCCCGCAGAAAGAAAAACTGGGGGTCGGAATCCGGGGGGCCGGGCAGGTTTCGTACGAGCACGCCAAGGCCATCCGCAGCAATCCCCGCCTCCACCTGGCGGCCACCTGCAGCCGGTCCATGGACAGCGCCGGAAAACTGGCCAAGGAGTTCAACCCGGAAGCGAAAGTGTATGCCGATTATGAAGACCTCCTCGCCGACCCCGCGGTAGACGTGGTTTCCATCTGCATGCCCAACTACCTGCACGCCAAGGAGGCCATCCTGGCTCTCCAGGCTAAAAAGCACCTGATCCTGGAGAAGCCGACGGCCGTCAACCGGGAAGAGCTTTCGGCTCTCCGTCAGGCTGCGCGCCAGGCGGAGACCCGCACCGTGGTGAGCTTTGTAGCCCGCTGGCATCCCATGATCAAGAACCTGCGTTCCCTCCTGGACCGCAAGGCTCTCGGGCACATTTATTACGCCGAGGTCGATTACTGGCACGGCATTAAGCCCACTTTTGCCAGCTATCCCTGGATCCGCCGCAAAGAGTTTGCCGGCGGAGCCATGATCACGGGCGGGTGTCATACAGCCGATCTAGCCCGGTATCTGAAAGGGGAAGAGATCGTCGAGGTGTCCGCTTACCGTTGCAAGAACCGGGAGGACTTTGATTATTACACCACCCTGGTGGCGGTCGTGAAGTTCCGGGATGGCGCGGTGGGCAAGCTTTCGGCTTCCCTGGATGGCTTGTTTTTCCCCTACCAGCTGAACATCGACCTTCTGGGTGACGAGGGAGCGATCCGGGACAACCGCATTTATTCCAAGAGCCTTTTCCCCGCTCAGACGGATTGGGTCACCCTTTCCACCCCGACTCCTAATTCGGGGGCGGTCAATCACCATCCCTTCAAGGAGGAGATCGACAACCTGGTCAGCAACATCTACGAGGATGTTCCGGTCCTGTCCGATGTCCTGGACGCCTGCAACTCGGTGGAGGTGGTCATTGCCATCGAAGAGTCGGCGGCGACGGGAAANNTAAGGGAGCCGCACTTCCAGTGCATCCACCGGGCACTCGATCTCGCAGGGCAGGCAGTACCAGCAGGTCTGGTTGACCTCGCCGGGCCGCCCGCAGTTCAAACACCGCTCCGCTTCTTCCCGGGCTTCCTTGGACCCCAAGGTTCTCTCCACTTCCGTATGGGCCTTACGGGATTCGACGGGAGCCTTTGGGAGGACAGCCCGGGGCCGCACGATGGCTCCGGCCCGGTCGATGGGAAAATCGGTGATGCAGGTTCCATCCCAGTAGGTCCGGCCCCACCGCAAAGTTTCTCCCTGGAGAAAGCGATCGATGGAGATCGCTGCCTCTCTTCCCTGGGCCATGGCTTCGATGACCGATTGGGGCCCGAAGACCATATCCCCGGCGGCAAAGACTTTCGCCCGGTGGGTCTGGAGCGTCAACGGGTCGGCCATGGGGGCGACTCGGCTGGAGGTTTGAAGCTCCCTGGGCAGGACGGAAAGATCGGCGTGCTGGCCGATCGCTACGATGACCGAATCGGCTGAAGGAGAGAGACCGCAGAAATTGTCGAGTTGGGGGGAGAACCGCCCCTCTTCATCAAGAATGCGGAGGCAGCGAGAGATTTCCAGACGAAGGCTGCCTTGACCGTGCGGCAGAATTTTCCGCGGTCCCCAGCCGTTCTGGATCTTGATGCCTTCTTCGACCGCCTCCTCGACCTCGGCGGCAAAAGCCGGCATTTGGGTTCTCNNCCGATCACGATCACGCTCTTCCCCACCTGCGGGGTTTTACCCTCCCGCACTTGCCGCAGAAGATCCAGCCCCTGATGGACTTCCGGCAGATCTTCGCCCGGGATTCCCAGGGAAAGCGCAGACCCTCCTCCGGTCGCCAATAAAAGGGCATCCCATCCGGCCTCGAGCTTTTCCACATCCAGCTCTTTCCCCAGACTGCGTCCCGTCTGGAAACGAACTTTCATCTTTTCCAGCATCCGGATCGCTTGGGTTATTTCCGCTGACGGAAGGCGGAAGGCGGGGATTCCCCAGCGGAGCATCCCTCCCGGGTCAGGGGCGGAATCAAAAACGGTGACCCCGTGTCCTTTCGCGGCCAACTCATAGGCCGCCATGAGACCGGCTGGGCCGGCCCCGACGACGGCGACCTTTTTTCCGCTCTGCTTGGGTGCCGGAGCCGGTTCCTGAACGATATCCGGCCGGACGTCGGCCAAATACCGCTTCAGGGCTCGGATGTGCACGGCTTCCTGGTCAACCTTCTTTCTTTCACATTGATTTTCACAGGGCCGTGTGCAGACCCTTCCGATGATTCCGGCAAAGGGCAGATCTTTCCGAGCTTCCTTCGCCGCTTCCTCTTCCTTCCCTTGGGCAATCATGCGCACATATCCCTGGCAGTTCATATGGATCGGGCATGCCGCCCGGCATGGGGCCAGGTACATGCGCAGGTTGTCCAGGATGCAGCGCTCGATACAAATACCGCACACATAACATTTATCGCGATGGATGTGGATGTTCACGTCCGATCTCACTGGGCACCTCCCGAGGGAAGAGTACGGACCAGGGGTCTTGTGGCCGTGACCGGCTCCCCCTCCGGGCCTCGGCGGACGTCCACGTGGCGGAGCCAGGCCCGGTCGTCCCTCTCCGGGTAATCCGTGCGGAGGTGCGCGCTCCCCCACCGGCTCTCCTTCCTCTCCAGCGCGGCTTTGGCGGAGAAAGTGGCGCATTTTACGATGTGTTCCACTTCGAAGACTTTGGAGAGTTCGTGCCCGTTCGCGACCGCGACCTCTTCCTCGACCTCCCGCTCAAACCGTTCCGCCCACTCCAGCCAGCGGTTTAGCTTATAGGCATTCTTAGGGGAGACGAGATAGTCATTGATCAGGCGACGCACCTTGTATTCCAGGTCCCGCACATCGATGCGCTTGTCTCCCCGGGCCATCCGCCGTTCCGCGGTTTTTTGGACTTCCTTAACCTGGCCCACATCCAGCCCCGGCGGCGATTGACTGGAAACAAAGCGGACCGCCTGTTCTGCGGCGATCTCTCCGAAAACAAAGGCCCCGGTCAGATGCCCCTTGGCCACGCAGGAGACGTCGCCCGCAGCGTAAAGACCCGGCACAGACGTCCCGGCCTTTTCATCGACCACCAGGCCGGACATCCCGTGCCCCCCGCAGAGTTGGTGCTCCGTCGGCCAGAGTTCGATATCCTTCTTCCGGAAATCCACGTCCCGGCCCTTGAAGAACCGCTCCTGGACGGGTCGCTCGGTTCCGAAGAGAATGGACTCGATCTCCTGGATCACCGCCTCCGGCAGATGGCTGACGCGAATGCGCAGGGGCCCCCGGCCGGCGGCAAAGGCCTGATTGGCTTTTGTCTGGTCATGGCAGGACCATTCCATGACGATCTCGTCGAAGATGTCCATCATCCTTCCGCCGCGGGTGATGGTAATGGCCAGGAGGGGAATATTCACGTCTTTGATGAGATTCACCCTCCTCACGTACTCCATCCCGGTCAGGCTCGCCCCCGCCTGGAAACCCATCACATAACCGTCGCCGGTATTCCCCGGAAAATCAAAGGTCCCGTAAAGGTAGCCCGAGTTGGGAAGGCCGAACCGGGCCGTCCCCCCGCTGGCCAGGATGACCGCGCCCGCCCGGCAGATCACGATCTCGCCGGTTCGCACGTTGATCCCCACCGCCCCGGCTACCCGCCCGCCATCCATGAGGATTTGTAGACCCATGGTTCGGTTAACTACAAAACTGCCCTTCTCCTGGGCCTTGGCGGCGATGATCACTTTCAGGTCCGGCTCCTCCATGGCGGTGAGAAAATTCCCGATGGGATGGTACTGGAGAGTCCGGTAATTCCCGTTTTCATCCTGCGGGAAATAGACCCCCCACCCCTCCAACTTCTTCAAAAGGTCGAAGGAGCGCCGGGCCATCTCATAAGAAGGAGGGGCATCGAGAACGCCTGCGCACTGGGCGGTGCTGGATTCCACGTAAAGTTCCGGGGTGGTAAAGTTGGGGATGGCCACGATGTTGAGCGCGTCCATGCCCCGGGCGATGGAGCCGCTGTACTTGATGTCCCCTTTCTCGAAAATCACCACTTTTAGATGGGGGTTGATCTCCAGGGCCCGGTTGGCGGCCATGCAGCCCGCGCTGCCCCCCCCGATAACCAGAATGTCAGCCTGCAGCGTGCGTGTTTCCATAACTGTTCCTCAATTTAGATTGCGCCTTGGATCCACCCGCGCCACTCAAAGGCTTCGCGCGGATTCGAAAAATGCCAGCTCTTCACTCCCTGCCCAAAGCGGTCAGCCGTTTCAGAACTTCTTCCACCTCTTTCAACGAATCGCCGCTCAAGGGCATAATCGGCGGGATGGGGTCTCCCACGGGAAAGCCCTGGATCTGGAGGCAGGCCTTGATGCAGGCGGCCAGGGAATATTTCTGGAAGATGCGGTTGATGCTCCAGAGTTCTTTCTGGTAGGCAATCGCTTCATCCCATCTTTTTGCACGGGCCATCTCATAGAGCCGGACGCTCTGCCGGGGAATGACGCAGGCCGGGCCGGACATCCAGCCTACCCCTCCCAGCATCATGACGAAGAGCGGGATATGGGCCGAAGCACTGAATATCTTAATCCGGTCGCCTGCCTGGTTCATGATGGTTAGAAGGTTCCCCGTGTTCGCGGAGGCGTCCTTCAAATATTGGATGTGGGGGACTCGGGCCAATTCTTCGACCGCTTCCAGGGAGAGGTTGGTGCTCGAAAAACTCGGGTTGGTATAGAGAACCACCGGGCAGGACACCGCCTCGGCAATCCCGCGGAAATAGGCGACCACTCCCTTCGGGGAAACCGGGAAATAGGAATCCATGATCGCCAGGATTCCGTCGGCGCCCAGTTTTTCGGCCTCTTGCGCCTGCCGGACGGCCTCGCGTACCGAAGTATGAGCGACTCCGGCCACCACCGGAACTCTCCCGGCGGCCGTCTTCACCGTTACTTCGATGATCTTCTTTCTCTGCGGCCAGGTGAGATAGGCAAATTCCCCCGTACTCCCCAGGGGGGTCAGTCCGTGAACCCCGCTCCGGATCAGNNATTCCCCATGGCAGAATATCTCCGTTTCCCCGAAAGTTCCTTTCTCAAGCCGGATAGCAACCTTCTCATTGAATTCTATTCACAGCAGGGGGAGAAATTCAAGGAGATAGATTCTCCCTTCCTTCTCCCCCTCCGCCGGGGACCAGGAACCCCATTCGCGGGTCGATTAAAAATTTCATGAAATTGGTTGAATTATTCTCCATTCTGGAATATGAAAGGGATAGGGGAAATGGTGAGAAACAAACCTGAATACACGACCTGACAACCAAGGAGAATTTTCAATGGCCAACGAAAGGTCCTCCTCTCTTCAGCGGAAGATTTGGTCGGCTCTGATTCCGATCGCCGTTTTGGGGGTGATCTGGCTCACGCCTCCTCCTTCCGGACTGGCCCCCCAGGCCTGGAAGATGTTCGCCATCTTCGCGGCGACCATCCTGGGGATTCTGCTCCAACCCCTGCCCTCCGGGGCCATCATGATGCTGGGGGTGGCCCTTCCCATCTTCACCGGGGTTCTGAGCGAAGCCAAAGCCCTGTCCGGCTTCGCCAACGGCACGGTCTGGTTGATCTTCTGCGCTTACATCCTGTCCATCGGGTTCGTGACGACGGGGCTGGGAAAGAGGATCGCCTACAAACTGATCTCCTGGTTTGGGGGGAGCAGTCTGGGGATCGCCTATGCCCTGGGGATCAGTGACCTGATCATGGCCCCGGCCATGCCTTCCGTCACGGCCCGCGCCGGCGGAGTCATCTTTCCCATCGTACGGTCCATCAACGCCGCCATGGGGTCGGAGCCGGGGCCCACGGGCAAGAGGATCGGAAATTTCCTGATCATGACCTGCTTTCTGTACGCCACGGTGACCGGCGCCATGTTCCTGACCGGCATGGCCGCTAACCCCTTGTGCGCCGAGCTGGCCAAGAAGACCCTGAAGTTGGATATGACTTGGGGCGGCTGGGCGCTGGCCGCCTTGGTCCCCGGGTTGATCTGCTTCCTTCTCCTTCCCCTCATTCTCTACTGGCTGATCAAGCCGGAGATGAAGCGTACCGCAGCAGCTCAGACGATGGGCCAAAAGGCCCTGAAAGAAATGGGGCCGATGACCGGAAAGGAATGGGCTCTCACGATCATATTCATCCTGGCCCTGGCCGGCTGGGCCACGAGCTTTTACACCAGGATGAGCGCTACGACGGTCGCTCTTGGAGCCGTAGGGCTATTGTTCCTTACCGGGGTGGTGGGCTGGAAGGATGTGCTCCGCGAGCACGCCGCCTGGGATACGCTGATCTGGTTCGGAGCCATCATCAGCCTGGCTAACGCCCTCTCGGACTTGGGATTCATCAAGTGGCTGACCGCCCAGCTCAGCGGGGCTTTTGCCGGATGGCCCTGGATGGCTACCTTTGTGGCCCTGGGCCTGGTTTACATCTACATCCATTATGCCTTCGCCACCGCCAGCGGGCATACGGCGGCGGTCTATGCCCCCTTCATCGCCGCGGCCGTCGCTGCCGGAGCCCCGCCGATGATGGTGGCCATCTGCTTCGGCATTTTCACGAACCTGATGTGGGGCCTGACGGAATACGGCGGCGGGCCCGGGCCCATTTACTTCAGCCAGGGATATTATGAACGCCCGGCTTTTTATCGTTTGAACCTGATCGTGACCACCATAAACGTAGCGATCATGTTCATCGTAGGAATCCCATGGTGGAAATTCATCAACCTTTACTGATCCAAACGGAATAAATATGGTTTCGTCATTGCGAGCCCGAAGGGCGCGGCAATCTCATTCTTTATTGGGATTGTCCCGCCTTTGGCGGGACCGTCCCGCACTTCGCGGGACTCCTCGCAATGACACGCCGCTTATTTCGTTGGCATCAACAACCAAGGAGGAACGAAAATGGCAGGCATGATCGACAGCCCCCTGTTCGGGGGTCTGTTCACGACGGAAGAGATGCGCAAGGTCTGGAGCGACGAGACCACCATCCAAAAGTGGCTGGACGTGGAAGCGGCCTTGGCCCGCGCCGAAGCCAAGCTGGGGATCATTCCCCAGAGGCACGCCAAGGAGATCACCCGCAAGGCCAAGGTGGAATTGATCGATATGGAAGAGATGAAGCGGCAGCTGATCTTCACCCACCACCCCATCATGCCCCTCATCCGCTGCTTCCAGAAAGCCTGCTCCGCCCAGGCCGGCGAGTTCATCCACTGGGGTGCCACCACCCAGGATATCATGGACACGGGGGCCGTGCTCCAGCTGCGGGACGCCAACGATTTGATCGTCCAAGCCCTGAAAGAGACCTTTCGCCTCCTGGCGAAGATCGCCCAGAAGTACAAGAATACGATTCAGGCGGGCCGGACGCACGGGCAGCATGCTTTGCCCATCACCTTCGGGTACAAGGTGGCGGTGTGGGCCGCGGAGATCAAACGGCACCTCCAAAGGATCAGGCAATTCTCCCCCCGCGTTTTCCAGGGTGAGTTTGCGGGAGCGGTGGGCACGCTGGCTTCCATCGGCGCGCCGGGGTTCAAGCTGCAGAGGCTCATGTTCGCCGACCTTCGCCTCGCCGTCCCGGAGATCGCCTGGCACGTGGCGCGGGATACGGTGGCCGAGGTCGTCTTCGTGTACGCCATGATCGGGTCCACCCTGACCCAGGTCTGCAACGAGATCGTCGGCCTCCAGCGGACGGAGGTCTCCGAAGTGGAAGAGCCCTTCCACATGGGGAAAGTGGGTTCCAGCACCATGCCCCACAAGCGCAACCCCATGATGTCGGAGGGAGTCATCGCCCTCAGCAAACTGATCCACGCCCAGGTGGGGCCCGCCCTGGTGGACATGATCGCGGAGAATGAACGGGATCAGCGGGGCTGGATGGCGGAGTGGTCCTTCCTGCCGGAAACCTGCTGCCTCCTGAGCGGCATGCTCTTCTGGACGAACAAGGTCCTGGCGGGCCTGATCGTCTACCCGGAGAACATGACTCGGAACCTGGACATCCTCCATGGGCTCCTGCTGAGCGAAAATGTCATGCTGAAGTTGGGGGAGAAGATCGGCCGGCAGGCCTCCCATGAAGTGGTCTATGAGCTCTGCATGGAGGCCTTTGAGAAGCGGGTCCCCCTGAAGTCACTCCTAATAAAGGACAAACGGGTGAATCAGTATCTCACCGAGAAACAGATCGACGGGCTCCTCGACCCCGCCAAGTACACGGGCCTTGCGGCCAAGTTCGTGGACCGGGTGACAAAGGGCGGCGTNNGCGGTCTTCACCCCTGCCCGGCCCATTGGGTCAGCCGGCCGGCTACGACCTGGGCGAGGTTGGCCATGACTTTAACCCCCATCCGGGGCTCCTTGTAAATCAGGTAATAAAAGTCGGGGCTCTCGATCACCAGCACCTTGGAGGGAACCATGGTGGCGCCGGATGCCGTGTATCGGTTGGGGGGGATCAGGAAGGACCACCCGATGATTTTCCCCGGAGAGTGGATTTGATAGCTCTCTCCGTTGGGAATTTGAACGGAAATTTCCCCCTCTTCCAGGATGAAGAGGCGGTCAGCCTTCTGGCCCTCTTCGAAGAGGGTCACGCCCTCGGCCACCGTCTCCTCCCTGAAGAATTGGGCGATGACCTTCAATTCCCAGTCGGTCAGACCTTGGAGGACATCGACTTTGCGAAGCCGGTCGATGTTGATGGGGCTGCGGCCGCCCTGGGCCAGTTTTTTTTCCAGGACCTGGAAGAGATCTTCCAGCTGATCGCCCCGCTTCTTCAGGAAATCCCGGAACTCTTTCCGCTGGCTGTAGGCGATCTCGACCCGCAGATTGGAAAGGTAACTTACCAGCACCTCCCGCAACAATTCCGCTTTCTGTTCAGAAAGCTCCACCTGAACCATTGATTCCCCCTCCGTGAAGTCGGTCAACCGAGCATGGGGTCGGCCCAAGAAGTTCTGGTACGGTCTATGTGCTGTTCAAAATCAGCCGCGGGATCCGGGTTCCCGGCCCTGAGAACCGCGGGCCGGAGGGAACCCTTCTCCTGCAACCAAGAATCCCGAAGAGGAAAGAAGCGACGGAGGACCTCGGGAACCCGTCTACTCCAACTTCTTCCCGCAATGGGAACAAAACTGCCAGTTCGGATCTCTCACTTCCCCGCAGCCCGGGCATTTATCCACCAGGACGTACCCGCAGTAGGGACAGTTGGGGAAGTCTTTGCGCACCGACTCGCCGCAGTTGGGACACTGGAGATTGGCCTCTTCTTCCCGCACGTAGATGACCCGGAGAAGTTCCGCGACGGTGGTGACCCCCTGGTTCACTTTGTCCATCCCGTCATCGCTCATGTATCTCATCCCCGTCTCCACCGAGGCCTTGAGGATCGCGTCTTCCCCCCCGTCCTTGGCGATGATCTCCCGGATGACCGGGTCCACTTTCAATACTTCAAAGACCCCGATGCGTCCCTTGTGCCCGGTGTGATTGCAGGCCGAACAACCCTTGCCCCGGAAGAACTGCAGGGCCGAGATATCCTTCCATCTCAGCCGGATCTTGGTCAGCTCTTCCGCCGACGGAGTATAGGATTCCTTGCACCGTTCACAGATCTTCCGCACCAGCCTCTGGGCCAGGACTCCATTCAGCGAAGTGGCGATCAGGTACGCGGGGATTCCCAGGTTTTTCAAGCGGGTGATGGCGGCCACGGCCGTGTTGGTATGGAGGGTGGATAAGACCAGGTGGCCGGTCAGGGAAGCTTCCACCGCGATGTTGGCCGTCTCGCTGTCCCGCATCTCGCCCACCATGATCACATCCGGGTCCTGCCGCAGGACCGACCGCAGCGCATAGGCGAAGGTCATGCCCGTCTTCTCGTTGATCCCCACCTGGGTAACCCCCTTCAGCTCGTACTCGATGGGGTCCTCCAGGGTGACGATGTTGATGGCTTCGGTCTTGATGTGATTGATCATGGCGTACAGGGTGGAAGTCTTGCCGCTGCCCGTGGGGCCGGTGATGAGCACGATCCCCTGGGGCTTTTCGATGGTCGAACGCATGCGCATGAAATCTTTCTTGGAGGCCCCCATGTCTTCCAGGTTCAGCATCAGGGCCGCCGAATCCAGGAGGCGGATGGTGATCTTCTCCCCGTAATGGGAAGGAAGGGAGGAAACGCGCAGGTCCAGGTCCCGGCCTTCCACCTTGACTTTGATCCTTCCATCCTGGGGGATATGTTTTTCAGCAATATCCATCCGGGCCATGATCTTCAGGCGCGAGGTCACCGCGCCCTGGACCAGCTTGGGAAATTCAAAGGCCTCTATGAGCAGCCCGTCGATNNCGGATGATGGGCGGGGAGTCGACCTTTTTGGCCACTTCTTCCATCGTTTCCGACTCTTGATCGTCCTTTTGGTCGTGGATGACCTCGATGGCCCCTCCCTTGATCTCACCCAGGATCTTCTCCAGGGGCTGGGAGAGATGGTAGAACCGGCGGATCGCCGCTTTAATTTCCTTGATGGGGGCGATGGCCGGGCGGACCTCCCGGTTGGTAGCAAAGCTGATGTCGTGAATGGCCTCAAAATCCAGGGGATCGGCCATGACGACGGTGACGAATTTGCGGTCCACGTTCAACGGGAGAGACAGGTTTTTACGGGCCAGCCGCTCCGCCAGGAGGTCGATGGCCTCCGGCTCCACCACCACCGTGTTCAGGTCCACGTAGGGGATTCCCAGCTGGGCGGAGAGAGCCCGGGCGAGTTTCTCCTCGGTGACAAACCCCATCTCGGTCAGGACCTCGCCCATACGCCGGTTGCTCCGCTTCTGCTCCTCGATCCCCTTGGTAAGCTGGTCTTTGGTGATCAGGCTGTAATTGAGCAGGATCTCGCCCAGTTTCTTGGTCTTGATCAGGTTCGGGGGAACGGGGGGAGCAGACTCCGGGATCAGCTTCTCCAGTTGGGCGGCCAGCGCCTGGGCCAGCATTTCGTGGGTCACAAACCCCAGATCCGTGAGGATCTCCCCCAGCATCTTTTGGGAGATCTTCTGTTTCTCGATTCCCTGGGCCAGCTGGGCTTCGGTAATGCTTTTCTGGTCGAGTAGAATCTCTCCCAGTTTCTTTTTCGCTCCAGAAGCCACCGATCTCTCCTTCTTGCCTTCTTCGATTCCGGCTGTCGCGCAGGGTTGCGGCCACAGGACCGCTACCCTTTTTTTCTTTTCCTGTAACCTCTAGATCCCTGTTCACGGGGGAAGGATGAAAAATGGATTTCTGCCAATGGAGTGAGGCTCAAATGCCCCGCCCGCTGGGAACCTTTCCCCCGGATTTCAAACTTCCTAGGAGAAGGAAACGGGGGCGGAGGGCAGAATTCGAAAGTGACCCCTAATCCCTCTCCTGCCAGAAATTTACTAAATAAACCGGGGAGAGTCAAATGGAAAAACCAGGGCAGGGGGGGTTACCTCCAACGGGAAAAATCGAACTTTCCTTCGGCCAGTTCTTTTTTGAACGGGGAGATGTCTTTTTTCGACTGGATGGCCTTCTGGATCTCCTCTTTTCCGCGGGTATCCCCCAGCAGGAGAGCCCCCACGATCGTATCCCCTTTCAGGACCAGCTTCCGGTAGACCTTCCCGGCTTCGTCCTTGACCACCACGGCTTCCATTTTCCCTTCGGCATCGATCTCTCCCGCAGCCAGCAGATCGATACCCACCACCTTGAGGGAATTGGAAGGAACGGTCCCGGAATAGGGCCTTTCCTGCCCGGCCATATTCGCTCCGGCCACTCTCCCCTGCTCCATGGAGGCCGGCCAGATCCCGTACGAACGTCCCCGGTGTTCAACCAAATCCCCGGCGGCATAGATCCCTTCCAGGCCGGTGAACATGTAGTCATCAACCTTGATCCCTTTGTCCACGGGCAGCCCCAGGAACTGAGCCAGGGAGGCCTCCGGCCTTACCCCGGCGGAGATCAGAACCAGGTCGGCGGGAAGATCCCCGCCCTCTTCCAGGATGACCCGCAACCCGTCCTTTTCCGCCAGGATCTCTTTAGTCTTCGCTCCCAGGGAAAAGCGAAACCCCATTTCCTCCATCTGGCGCTGCAGGAGGGCGGCTCCCGGGAGATCGGTCTGCCGCGGCAAGAGACGGGGGAAAAATTCCACCACCGAAACCTCCAGGCCAGTTTTTCTCAGGCCGTTTCCAGCCTCCAGGCCCAGAAGCCCGCCCCCGATGACCACGGCTCTTTTCGCCCCCCGGGCCTTTATCCGGATGGCTTCGGCATCATCGACGGTGCGCAGGGTGAAGACACCGGGAGAAGAAGAACCGGGGATGGGGGGGACAAAGGACTTCCCCCCGCAGGCCAGCAGGAGACGGTCGAAAGAGAATTGCATTCCTTTTTGGGTTAGCACAACTTTCTGCCGGGCCTCGACCCGGATCACTTCCGTCTCCAGGAATAAGTCGATCCTGTTCTTTTCATACCAGCGGGCATCATGAAGGGTGAAATCCCTCAGCTGTTTCTCCCCCGCCAGGTATTCTGGAAGGGCCGGGGTATAGTAGAAATAGTGCTTTTCTCTGGAGCAGAGCACGATCTTTCCCTCAGGGTCGATCCCGCGAATTGTCTCCCCGGCCGAATTACCGGCGACTCCGTTGCCAACGATCAGGTAATGAGTCATGAATTCCTCCCCAAAGACGAAAATGAAACCGGGGCCTTCGCCCCCCGGGGGCAGACGGAAAGGTACGCCCTTAAGGGATCATCTCTTCCTTCCCGCCGGAATTGCCCGGGAAGCGAACCAGAGTCCCCCCCACGCAAGCTGTCACCGATGAAGTGTATAGAATCTTTTCCGCGGAGGCAATGGCAAGATGACGCCCCGAGGCCGGGAGTGGGCCAGCGGAAAAAGGCGCCGGGCAAAATCGGGGTGCCCCCTGGGATGACGAACCACGGGGCATCCCGGCTACCGGCTGGAAATCATGGCTAGAAGAAACAAGCGGGATCGCTCCGCCCGGACCGGCTCACTTCGTGTCGGCGGTGGACACATCATCGACGCCCTCCTTCTTGAGGTCGTATTTCTCAACCATTCCCCCCCTGGTGTATACCTCCAGGGTTTGCTTGGTGACTTTGTTCTTGTACCAGAAACGGGGCTGATCCATGAAGGAGGTGTAGGTATATTTGGTCATATCGCCCGAGATCATTTCTTTCTTGAAGGGCTCCCCGAAGATCTCGGTCACCTTTGCGTCCGTAGTGGTGCCGGGGACGATCTGCTCCAATTTGGCTCTGTCGATAGGAGTCCCACTCATGTAGGGTTTTGCACATCCGATGGAGAGGGCCAGGACCGCAACCAGGACAAACATCCAGTATTTCATTTTCTTCTCCTTTCTTCTTAAAGTGTATTTTTTCCCGATTCAAGATATGCCCTATTATAATTTTAATGGCGAAAGGGGGGAATGGGGTAAATACCCCATTTGGGCTGCAAAAAAACTGTATTTTCCCCGGAGTGTTCCGGCCTTCCAGCCTTCGGCCCGTAGAGCCATCCGTTCTCGTCAGAACCAGAAGCTCGAAGAATCATGACCCCTCTCCCCGAAATTACCCCGGCCTCCTCACCCCGGAAGGCTGGGGTCGCCCGCAGGGAAAGCGCCGAAACTTTCCCCTTTAGGAGAGTTCCCCATCGATGGTCTCCGACAGGTTTCCAGGGGAGAAGGGAATCTTTCGGAAAATCCGCTCTTCCATCGACCGGCTTTGGCATTCCAGGGCATCCAGCCAGGCACGGGCCTCCGGACTCTTGCCATACCGGTCCTTCAGGTCCTGAAACCGCTCTCCCAGGGAAACGACGGCATCGTGTTTCACCCGTTTGTCGGCATAGTACACCACGACGGCTTCCGTGATCCTTCCATGATCCATCCCCGGGTCCAGGACCACATGCTGGCGCACGATCTCGGCGACCTCGGGAAATCCCAGCTCGCGCAGCAGGCGAGCCCCCGCGTGGGAATGGTTTTCCCCGGTCTGGAAACTGGCCAGCTTGGCGATGTCATGGAGCAGGGCCGCCGCCTGCACGAGGGAGGGGTCCATCCCTTCCCCCCGGAGGTTGAGCTCCCGGCAAAGCAACTTGGCGATCCGGAGGACCATCCGGCTGTGTTTGATCACGTTCTCCGGAACCGCATATCGTTTGAGCAGCTGAAAACACTCTTCTCCATCGGGAATCATCCGTTCCTCCGAGACCATCCTATCATCCGTAACGTGGACGGGGCAACGGAAAACAGTTCTGAATTGGGGAGCCATAAAGACCGCGAGAGGCACGGGTTGAGTAAAGCCTGGGTTAGGAAAAATGCCTTTTCGACTTCCCCTTCCACCCGCTCCATCCTCGGCTTTTTCCTCCGAATTTGGAATCAAGTGATTCCCAACCGGACTTCGCCAAAAAAATGGAATGAACTTGACACTAGGCTCGATATTCTTTACATTAAAAAAGAAAGCTAGACCAGACTCTGTCGTCCAAACCGGTCGGGCGCCCCCCTGTGTGGATTCGTTGTTGAAAGGCCTGCCGCTCTTTCTTACCATACGCCGAGATGTAAAATCAGGAAGGAACGCGAGTATGAATCGCCTTCGTGAAGTGCATGGAGGGGTCTTTCTTATCGGGTCTCCGGAACTGTCCTCCCCCGAGGATTGCTGTGTCTACCTCCTCGACCTGGGAGACCTGGTGATGGTGGACGCCGGCGCCGGGAGAAGCGTGCCGGCCCTTCTGGAGAATATGGAATCCCTGGGCCTCGGGCCCAGACCTCTTTCCACGGTGATCGCCACCCATTGCCATATCGACCATGTCGGAGGAATCCCCCAACTGCGGAAGCGGACCGGATGTCAGGTCATCGCCCACACCCTGGACGCGGCGGCCATGGAGAAAGGCGACCCGGTCAAAACGGCGGCCGATTGGTACCAGACCTCGTTTCCCCCCACCCCCGTGGACTACAAGCTGAATGAAGTGCGGGAAGTGCTGAAGTTTGAAAAAGAGGAGATCCTCTGTCTCCATACCCCGGGTCACACGCCCGGCTCGATCTCCATCATCCTTGACCGGGACGGCAAACGGGTCCTCTTCGGGCAGGATATCCATGGCCCTTTCTCCGATTCTTTCGGCTCCGACCTGCCCGCCTGGAGAAAGTCCATGGGGATCCTGCT
>PMCE01000078.1:0-16262 GCA_003154025.1 Syntrophaceae bacterium | reverse complement strand
TTGAAACTCTTTCATGCCCGGCAACCGGGAACGGGGAACTGGCAACGGGAAATGAACAGAAAAGCCTCGGGCATTGTAACTCTGATCACCGACTTCGGATGGGGAGGGGAGTACGTTGGCGCCATGAAGGGGGCCATCCTCAAAGTCAATGCCCGCTGCCTCGTGACCGATATTACCCATCAGATCAACCCTCAAAACATCCTGCAGGCCGCTTACGTCTTGCAGAACTCCTATCCTTACTATCCCCCGGGGACCGTCCACGTGGTGGTTGTGGACCCGGGGGTGGGCATGGAGCGGCGGGCCGTGGCCCTGGAAACAGAGGGACATTTCTTCGTCGGACCGGATAACGGAGTCTTCAGCGGCCTCCTCTCCGGAAAAGGGAAGGTGGAGGCCTACGAGATCGCCGACCGAAAGTATTCCCTGTGGCCGGTGAGTCCTACCTTCCACGGCAGGGACATCTTTGCCCCTGCGGCCGGCCACTTGTCTCTGGGCCTGCCCTCGGGGAAACTGGGGCCCCGGGTGAAAGGCCTCGTCCGAAGGGAATCTCCCCGGCCTGAAGAGACGAAGAAAAGGTTGGGCGCCCAAATTCTATGGGCCGACTCTTTCGGAAACCTGACGACCAATGTGACTCAAAAGGATTTTGGACGGGCATTGGCATCCCGGCCCTTCCAAATCAAAGGAAAGGGTTGGAAGATCGATCGGCTCTCCCGGACCTACGGGAAGGAGAAGCCGGGACAACCCATGGCCCTCTTCGGGAGCGGGGGGCGGCTGGAGATCTCTGTAAACCAGGGGAATGCGCTGGATGCCCTGGGCCTCAAACCCGGAGAGGCAATCTCAATCCTGTGGGGGTGAATCCCTGAAACACTTTCCGATCCTTCTTTTTGGCAGCCTCCTCTTCCTATTTTGGCCCTTCTCTTCAACCCCCGACCTGCTGGCCGCGCCCACGCCGGACGAACAGTTTGATCAGGCGCTCCTTCTGTATAAAAGGGGGGATTACGCCCAGGCTTTGAAGGTTTTCCAGACGGTGGGGGAGGAATCGAAAGACGCCCTTTTGAGTGCCGACCTGATCTTCATGCAGGGGCAGGCCCTCCGAAGCCTTCGGGATTGGCCGGGGGCGGCCCGGGCCTTTTCCCGGGCGGCAGGGATTCATCCGCTCCTCGCCGATTACGCCCTTTTCTTCCAGGGGGAGGCCGGGGAGAAGATGGGGGAGGGAGAGAAGAGCCTGGAGTCCTACCGGAGTCTGATCGCCGGATATCCCCAGAGCCTGCTGGTCGCCCCGGCTCGGCTGAAAATGGCCGAGATATACCTTCAACGGGGGAATTTTCCGAGTGCGGCGGAAACCTGCGAAGAGATTCTGAAGGGACTACCCGGGAAAGACTCTGCCGGCCAGGCCCGGTTTCTTTTGGCCCAGGCCCGGGAAGGTCTGGGCCAGTGGTCCGAGGCGGTGAGGGCCTACCAGGAACTTTGGTTGAAAAGCCCTCTCCATGGAAACGCAAAAAAAGCACGCCCCCGCTGGGAGTCCTTGGCGAAAGAGAAAAAGATGGCCCCCGAACCGATCTCTCCGGAAGCCCTCTTCAACCGGGCCCTGCAATTCTATCAGGCCGGTTCCTTTGAAATCGCCCTGCGGGAGATGAACCAGCTCGGAGGAGCTCCGCTGCAGACCTATCCGACTCAATACGCCGGGGAGCCTTGGATCGACGACCTTTATTTCCACCGGGGCCTGTGCCATTTCCGCCTGAAGCAGTATTCGAAAGCGATGGAGAACCTCGATCTCATCGTTCGAAATACCCGGAACGAGGGGATGGCCGAAAAGAGCCTCTTCTGGATGTTCCAGGCCCAAGTCCGCAGCGGCCAAAGAGAGGAAGCCCTGCACACTTACTTCCTATTTGAGGCCTCCTTTCCCCGGAGCCCTTCCCTCGCCCAAGCCTCGTACCTGAAGGCTGCCGTTTTTGAGGAGAATGGGGAGACAGAAAAGGCCGCCGCCCTCTACCGGCAGATGGCGGATCAATTCCCCCAGAGCCCCTTCCGCTTTGCCGCCGTGTGGAACGCCGGATGGCTCGGGTACCAGGGGAATGATTTTTCAGCCGCCCTCCAGGACTGGGAACGGTTGAGTCTGACGGACCCCCCCTCCCGCTGGATAGAGAAGGTGCTGTACTGGAAAGGGCGGACTCTGGAGAAGATGAATCGCCCCCAAGAGGCGGAAGAGAATTACCGGAAGCTCTTGCGGGATTTTCCCGCATCCTACTACAGCCAGATGGTCTCGTCCCGAGGACGGGCCTTGAGCCTTTCCAAGGGCCCTTTCCCTCTTCCGCAGGATCGCCCCCTTTCCCCCTTTCTGGAGATGAAAACCAACTCCTCCGGGACCAAGGTTGCCCATTTGGAGAAAGGCAGGCTCCTGGCCCGGCTGACGCTCCTGCCCCTGGCCGTGGAGGAGCTGGAGGCGGCTGAAGGGGAAGGGGCCAACCTGGAGGGGCTGTGGATGGAAATTTCCCGCCTTTACCGAGAAGCCGAGGAGTTCTACCGCTCGAACCTCTTGGTCCGCAGGAAATTCGCCCTGAAGCCTCTAATCGACCGCCCGTCGGAGAAGGAGCGGTCTCTCTACGTGCTTGCCTACCCTCTGGGGAATCCTTCCCTGGTGCACCGCTATTCCCAGAACCGCAACCTCGACCCCTCTCTCCTTTTTGCCCTCATCCTGGAGGAGAGCCGGTATCAGGTCCAGGCGGTTTCCCCGGCAGGGGCACGGGGGCTGATGCAAGTCATGCCGCAGACCGGCCGGCGGATCGCCAAAGAGCTGAAGATCCACCGATTCTCGGAAGAGCAGCTCTTCGACCCGGCGGTCAATATCCGTCTGGGAAGCTGGTACTTTGCCAGGATGCTGGAGGAGTTTGGGGGGAAAGTCCATCTGGCCCTGGCGGCCTACAATGCCGGGCCTCACGTGGTTCGCAAATGGCTGGCCGCCGCCCGTTCTCCGGGGGAGGATGAGTTTGTGGAAAACATTCCCTACACGGAGACCC
This sequence comes from Syntrophaceae bacterium, assembly GCA_003154025.1. The sequence goes on along the minus strand of PMCE01000078.1, from coordinate 13,248 downwards.
GCAATTACGTCATCCGGGTGATGGGCAGCGCGCAGGTCTACCGGTTCCTTTACTGGCCGCAGCCCGAAAAGCCGGTCCAGCCCTGAGTCGACTTCAAAGGCACCACCTGCCGCTCGTGACCGGCCAGATAGTTGGTCGGGTCGACCGAATCCCACGCCGCCCGTTTCATGGACATCAGGTGAGAAATGGTGAAGGTGTGGCGCAGGATGGCGGCCGCGCCCTCCCACCCGATCTGCGACCAGGCATAGCCCGTCTTGTAGAGTTCGGTGAACTCCCGGTAGAAGTCGGCCAGCTTGAGCCTAGTGGGGAGGACGGCGTGGACGTAGTCGAAGAGCTCATAATTGGAGGTGACCAGCTTCTCCTTGACCCGGGCGAAGAGGTCCGTGCCCGGCAGAGGGGTCAGGATGGTCAGCGAGGGCGAATAGAGCTTGCGGTCCAGGATGTACTGCCGGAGGCGCTGGAAGTCCTGCTCCTGGAAGGAAGGATCGATGATAAAGGCGGCGATGACCTCCATGCCGTGAGCCCGGAGGATCTTCAAGGCCTCCTCGTTGTTCTGGATGGAGTTGTGTTTGTTCAACTGGCTCATCGCTTCCTCATCGATCTTTTCGAAGCCGATGAAGACTTTCCAGAACCCGGCCTTCCGCAGAATGGGCACGATCCCCGGCTGGCGCACGATCGCATCGCTCCGCGCCTGGAAGGTGAGTCTTTTTTTGATCCGATTCTCCATCAGGAGATGGGCGATCCGCTCGGCCCGGGGCACGCTCTGGAGAAAATTGTCATCGGCCAGGAAGACGTACTTCTCCGGAATGGTTTTGATCTCCTGGATGACCCTCTCCGGGCTCTTCATCCGGCATTTGCCGTTGAAGAACTTCCACACGCTGCAGAAGTCGCACCGATAGGCGCACCCGCGGGCGGTCTCCATGATGCAAAAGGGTTTCTGGAAACCCAGGTAGTAATGCTTCCGGTAATTCCGGGTCAGGTGCCGGGCGGGGATGGGTAGATCATCCAGGTTTTCCACCATGGGACGCTCGGGAGTATGTTGGGGCGCGGAAGGCTCGTTGATGACCAGGCCGGGGATGCCCTTCCAATCCTGACCCTTCTCATGGGCCTGAACCAGGTCCCGAATCACCATCTCCCCCTCGCCCACGACCACTCCATCGATATCCGAGCAGTAAAAGTCCTGCGGAGAGAGGGAGGCGTGGTGCCCCCCCACAAAGACGGGAACCCGCGGATTCCATCTCTTGAGGGCCGCGGCGATCTCGCGGGTCTGGTAGACGTCGATGGTGAAAGAACAGTTGATGCCGCAGAAATCCGGCTGAAACTCCTCCAGGACCCGGGCCATGCGATTCTCGATCCGCAGGTCCAGGATTCTTACGGAATGTTCGGGCAGATTGCCGGCAACGGACTCCAGTCCCAGAGGTTCTACCACGGCCAGGCTTCGGAATCCAAGCCCCCGTTCTTGGGACGGTTGCATGAGCAGGATTCTCATCTTCGCGGTTCCTCGGGATGCGGTCCCGGATAAAAAAGGTCCCTTGTAGACTTCTTTACAAGGGACCTTTTCCAACTGGCGGGGTCGACGGGATTCGAACCCGCGGCCTCCGGCGTGACANNGAACCTGTGACCTCCTGCGTGTAAGGCAGGCGTTCTCCCAGCTGAACTATCCGCCCCTGCAAAATTTCATGGGGCAAAGCGGCCCGCCTTTCGGCAAAAAGGAAAGTCTCCGGCGGGAACGCGCCCCTTTCATACAAATAAATGTTACCGCCTTGCCGCGGAGGAGGGGTATTTCCCTCCAGGACGGATCAGATCCGGGAAACGATCGATGAAGCCTATGTCCGCAAATCAATTCCTCGGCCACCCCGGAAGTTTCTAAACTTCCCGGGTGCGTTTCCTTTTCCCCCTCGAGTGAAAAGAGGGTCCCCTAAAGAATCTTATTTTCTACCACGCGGAAATTATTTGTCAAGGGAAAAATCTGAACAATTATGCTGCCGGTTCCCCGTTGCCCGTTAAAGACCAACAGCAGAAAACTCTTCGTGCTTTTCAATGCGCAATTCGCAATGCGCGATCGGCGATGCCCCATTCGTAATCGGGTTCAGGCCGTTTCCGCCTTTTTGGCGTAAAGGACGATGGGTTTCTGCTTGTTCTGGATCACTTCTTCGTTGATGATGCACTCGGCGATGTTGGTCTGGGAGGGCAGCTCGTACATGATCTCCAGCATGATGGATTCCAGAATGGAGCGCAGGCCCCGGGCTCCCGTCTTGCGCTTCAGGGCATCCCGGGCGACGGCCGAAAGGGCCCCGTCGGTGAAACGCAGCTTCACTTTTTCGAACTCGAAGAGCTTCTGGTATTGTTTGATCAGGGCATTCTTGGGCTCCCGGAGGATGGCCACCAGAGCGGCCTCATCCAGGTCGTCCAGGCAGGCCATCACCGGCAGACGACCGATGAATTCGGGGATGAACCCGAACTTCAGCAGGTCCTCGGGCTGGACCGCGGCGAGCAACTCCCCCAGCCGCTTTTCCGTGCGGCTCCGGACCTCGGCGCCGAACCCCATGGTCTTGGAATCGGTGCGCTGCTCCACGATCCTCTCCAGGCCCACAAAGGCCCCTCCGCAGATGAAGAGGATGTTCTGGGTGTTGACCTTGATGTATTCCTGCTGGGGGTGCTTCCGGCCGCCTTTGGGCGGGATGTTGGCCACCGTTCCCTCGATGATCTTCAGGAGGGCCTGCTGGACCCCTTCCCCCGACACATCCCGGGTGATCGAGGGGCTGTCCGATTTGCGGGAAATCTTGTCGATTTCGTCGATGTACACGATTCCCCGCTGGGTCTTCTCCACGTCGAAATCCGCAGCCTGGAGGAGGCTGAGGAGGATGTTTTCCACGTCCTCCCCCACGTACCCCGCTTCGGTCAGGCTGGTGGCGTCGGCGATGGTGAAGGGTACATTCAGGATGCGGGCCAGGGTCTGGGCCAGAAGGGTCTTGCCCGAGCCCGTCGGCCCGATGAGGAGAATGTTGGACTTCTGAACCTCGAGCCCATCCAGGTCCACATGGGACCCGATCCGCTTGTAGTGGTTGTGGACCGCCACGGCCANNTCTTCTTGGCCCGGTCCTGGCCGACGACGTACTGGTCGAGGATGGCTTTGATCTCGGCCGGCTTGGGGACGGCCAGCTTCCGCAGGGCGGCCTCCTCCTTCTCCACCTCCTCGGAAATGATCTCGTTGCACAGGGCCACGCACTCGTCGCAGATGTACACCGCCGGCCCGGCGATGAGCTTGCGCACTTCGGCCTGGCTCTTTCCGCAGAAGGAACAGAAGAGGGTCCCCATCCGCTCCTTTTCTTTCCGGTCCGTCAAGGGAGACCTCCCGGGCCTACCGGATCATGGGGATGGGTTTGCGAAAGATGACTTCGTCGATCAGGCCGTATTCCTTGGCCTGATTTCCGTCCATGAAAAAGTCCCGTTCCGAATCTTTCTCGATCTTCTCCAGAGGGTGCCCGCTGTGATGGGCGATGATGCGGTTAATTTCGTCCTTCATGCGCAGAATCTCGCGGGAATGGATGGCAATGTCCGTGGCCTGCCCCTGCACCCCGCCCATGAGCTGATGAATGAGGATCCGGGAATGGGGAAGGGCAAAGCGTTTGCCCGGCTCGCCCGCCGACAGGAGGACCGCCGCCATGCTGGCCGCCTGGCCCATGCACAGCGTGGAGATCTTGGGCTTCACATACTGCATGGTATCATAGATGGCCAGCCCCGCGGTCACCAACCCTCCGGGGGAGTTCAGGTACAGGTGAATATCCTTGTCCGGGTCTTCGGCTTCCAGGAAGAGGAGCTGGGCGATGATCAGGTTGGCCACGTAGTCGTCGATGGGGGTGCCGATGAAGATGATCCGGTCCTTCAGCAGGCGGGAATAAATATCGTAGGCCCGCTCGCCGCGGGTCGTCTGTTCCACAACCATGGGGATGAGAGTCATTTCGCTTCCTCCGGGGGCGCAGCCACCTCCTTGACGTTCGCTTGGCTGAGGAGGAAATCCAGCGTTTTCTCTTCCAGCATCATCGCGCGGAGATCCTCCATGCGGTCCTTTTTCTGGTAAAAATTCTTCACCGCCTCGACCCGCTGGTTCATCTGAACCGCCAGCTGCTCGAGTTTCTGCTCCAGTTCGGCGTCGCTCACCGCGATTTTTTCCGCCTCCGCCACTTTCTCCAGAATCAGACTTCCCCGGACCTCCTTTTCCGCCGACGGCCGGATGGATTCGCGAAGCTTCTCGCTGTCCAGCTTGGCCGAATCCAGTTTTATCCCCTGCCGGGCAAACTGGAGTTCGGTTCGGGCCATGACGTTCTCCACCTGCCGGTCGATCATGCTCTGGGGAATGCCGAAAGGGTGCTTCTCCCGCAGAAGGTCCAGGAGCTTTTCCTTGGCGGCCTGCGTGGCCTGAGCCTGTTTCTGCTCCTCCAGGTTCTTCCGGAGACGGTCCTTCAGCTCCTGCAGGTTCTGGAAATCGCCCGCTTCCTTGGCAAACTCATCATCCAGGGCGGGGAGAACCTTTTCCTTGATCTCCTTCACCTGAACCCGAACGTTGATTCCCTTGCCGGCTAATTCCTTCCGGGGGTAATCATCCGGAAGGGTGACGACGAGATCCCGCTCCTGGCGAAGAGGCAGCCCGGCGAGCTGCTGGTCCAGCCCCCCGACGAGGGATTGGGAGCCCACCTCCGCCAGGTGATCCTTCACCTTCCAGCCTTCCAGCGGCTTTCCCCCCAGGCTTCCTTCGAAATCCACGACCACCAGGTCCTTCTCCTGGACCGGGCGGTCCGCTTCCACCGGCTTGAGCTGCGCATGGACGTCCTGGAGACCTTTGAGGCGGGCATCCACCTCTTCCTCCCTGACTTGAACGGCCGGCTTTTCCACCTCCAGGCCCCGGTATCCCTCGACGCTGACCTCCGGCTTGACCTCTACGGTCACCGTGTAGGTGAAGTCTTTGCCCGGTTCAAAGGCCCGGTCCACGACGTTGGGGGCGGTCACGGGAGTAAGGTGATTTTCCTCTACGGCCTTCCCGTAAGAGTCTTCGATCAGCTTGGTGATGACCTCGCTTTCCACCTGCGCCCTGTAATACCGCTCCAGGATGGACCGCGGGACTTTCCCCGGCCGAAACCCCTTCACCTTGACTTTACTGTTAAGTGCCCGATAGGTGGAATCCACTTCCAGGGAAACGACGTCCCGGGGAATCTCAAAAGAAATCTTCTTCTCAAAGGGACCCGTATTCTCAACTTGTACCTTCATCGATACCTCGGCGTGAATTTAAGATTCAGTCCTGCATGTTGGGGGTTGGACTGGCAAGATTTAATATTTAATTAAATTAGCAGACCTTCGGAGATTAGTCAATGACCGGTGAAAAACATCTGCGATCCAGACAGTAGACCTTAAACCTCAGACATCAGAACGAACAGGGGAAATGGCCCCGGAAGGGTAAGCGTCAGTGCCGGGGTGAGCAACTAATGGTTTTCAAACTCTGACCTTGACCTTCGGCCAGGCCAGAGAAAATCTCGGCGTCTACCCTTGGAATAAGGAGCCTCGAGTCTGAAGTCTGGTGTTTGGAGTCCAGTGTCTGAACTGCAGGGAAACATGGCCGCATAAGAACCGGGTCATTCCATTTTTTCCCGGACATTCCATTTTATTGTTTACATCTTTCTGAAAAGATGATAGATAGCAAAACAATTCGTAACCTGGGAATTTTCCCAGGATTCGGGTCGAACCTCCGGTCGGTCAAGCGGGGACGACCTCAGGGGAAGGATAGCCCGGCAAGGTGAGATTGATTGGGAATTCGATCTTTCGCCCTTAGAAAAAGCATCTTTCTTCTGACCGCCGGGATGGCTCTTCTTCTCCTTTCCCCGCCTTGGATTTCCTCACTTCATTCCGCCCAGATCACCCTGGAATGGGACCCCAACCCGGAAGCAAACTTGGCGGGCTACAAGGTCTATTACGGGACTTCCAGCCGGAATTATACGGCCTGCATCGACGTGGGTAAGAACAACTCCGGCACGATCCCTCTGACCCAGGCGGGAACGGTATACTTTATCGCCGTGACTTCTTACGATCCCTTGGGGAATGAAAGTCAGTTTTCTGAAGAATTGTCCTTTCCCGTGGGAGTCAAGTGTGATTTCTCATTCTCCCTCACGAGTCCGTCTTTCATAGCTTCGGGAGGTTCGGGGACGGTGAGCGTGCAGACTCAGCCCGGATGTCCTTGGTCTGCCGTTTCGCAGGCTTCCTGGTTGACCATTACTTCAGGACAAAGCGGCTCTGGCAGCGGGGGGATTCAGTTTTTTCTCTCCTCCAACTCCTCCCCGGACTCTCGGAATGGGGGCCTGAGCATCGCGGGGACTTCCCTTTCCATCTACCAGGAAGGGGCCCTGCCGCCGGAGGCTTTTCTCCTAGGGGTCAATGCAGGGGGACCTTCCTATACGAACACCGCGGGAATCCCTTTTCAGGCCGACAGCTATTACCGCGGAGGGGAGAGCAGGACTACGGACCAGGCGATCCGGAAGACCAACGACGGCCCTCTTTACCAGACCGGAAGAGGGGGGTCGTTCTCCTATTCCATCCCCCTGTCCAATGGAACCTATGAGGTTACCCTTAAGTTTGTCGAATCCACTTGGAACTCTAAGAGAAGCAGAGTCTTCGATGTTTTCATCGAAGGGTCCAGAGTTGTCAAACAATTGGACCTCTTCGCGGTCGCCGGGAAAAACAACGCTTATGACCTGTCCTTCCTGGTCAAGGTCACCGATGGGGCTCTGGACCTCAATTTTCTACCCTTGGCCGGGGACGCCACGGTGAGCGCCATCCTCGTCAGATCCGCCCCCGATTCGAATAAGCCTCTTTCCCAGCCCCTCAGGCTGAAGAAATATTCCTCCGGCGAAACCAGAAGCTCCGGCAAATAAGGCCGACCCCGCCCATAAGCCTTACCGATTCGCTCCATCGCGTTGTTCCCTTTTCTTTCTTTGCCCCCTGACCTTCAAGAGTCAAACTCCCCCGCCCTTGGATTCTCGTATCTCGTCTCACAGAATATACTCAAAGACTGCTCCTGGCATCAGGCCGTCGGGCATCTGCCGGCCGATCTTTGCCGCCCAGAGCCCATCGGGGCTCTCCTCCACCTTACCCCGAGGTTTTGTTCATTTTTGGTTTTTCCCCAACATTAATGTCCCCCGGGAAAGGGTTCTTTCTTCGCCCAAGCCGGTAAAAAACCAAAAATTATGGGACCTTGAGAACACCTTCTCTCCTCAAGAATATTGGCACGTGAATTGCTCTTTCCCTTTGCAGGAAAGAATTTGGGGGCAGCTCCGAGCCGAGAAGAGGCACGATTCATATTGGAAGGCCGAGTGCCCGCGCCGCCCCAAGAACTCAGGGCCGCCGTTGCCCCCATCATAGCCAGGGAGGGCTCGATGAAGGAGGAGAAAAAGTGTTCTTTTATTATTCATCGCTATTATTCGCCCTTCTGCCCTATGTCCCTTCTTTATTCATACATATCCTAAAATGGTTCTTCTGTTTTTCTACTTCATGCCTCGTCCTTTGCGCTTCGCGCCTTTTTCACGCGGCTCCGCGGCTCCGCTCCCTTCAGTCCACTTTTCACCGTCTCTCCCGCTTGCCGCTTCTCCGTCCTACGCCCTTACTCTTTAGCTCCCTTCGCTGGATGAATTTTCGCTCCCGGCCCTCTTCCCTCCGGCCGGCGATCTGCACCCTCTTTTTCTTGATGGTTTTGGTCTTTTTCCTGTCGGCCTACGTCCAGTCCGCCCAGGTAACCCTCCAATGGGACCCCAACCTGCAAGGAAATGTGGCGGGCTATAAGGTTTACTACGGAACTGCCAGCGGCCAGTATCAATCTCCCATCGATGTGGGCAACACGACTCTCTGCACGATCTCCAGCCTGCAGGATGGGATTCCTTACTATTTCGCCGCCACGGCATACGATGCGGCCCACGCGGAGAGTAATTTTTCTTCGGAAATCGTCTATGGCGGCGGAGGAGGATGCACGTATTCCCTCTCTGCCGGCTCCCAATCCTATTCCTCCTCCGGCGGGGCCGGAACCGTTGGCCTCACCACCAGCTCGGGATGTTCATGGACCGCGATGAGCAACGCGGCCTGGCTCATCATCTCATCGAACAGCAACGGCTCGGGAACCGGGTCGGTCGCCTATTCGGTCACCTCCAATCTGACCTCCTCTTCCCGCAGCGGGATCTTGACGATCGGCGGAAAGATTCTTACTGTGAATCAAGCGGGCGTGGCCTGCACCTATTCCCTCTCCCCTTCCAGCCAATCCTTCACCCCTGCGGGCGGAACCGGAACCCTCACCGTCTCGGCTTCCAGCGGATGTTCCTGGAGCGCCTCCAGCCAAGCCAGCTGGATCACCATCCAATCCGGGAGTTCGGGGACGATGAATGGGGCCAAGATCTATACGGTGGCTAGCAACTCGGGGAACTCGTCCAGAACGGGAACCCTGACCGTGGCCGGGACCCCTTTAACCGTCACCCAGCAGGGCATTTCCCAATATAATCTTTCTATCAACAAATCCGGAACGGGAAGCGGCTCCGTCTCCACCATCCCCGCCAGTACAGTCTTCAACCAAGGGACGGGAGTGACTTTAACCGCCACTCCGGATAATAATTCCAGCTTTGCCGGCTGGTCGGGAGGGTGCACCGGAATCTCTCCAACCTGCGCCCTGACCATGAATGCCAATGTCTCCGTTACGGCAGCCTTCAATGTGAAGACCTTTACCATCGCCGCAAGCGCCGGGGCAAACGGGTCGATGAGCCCCCAAGGGACTCTATCGGTTAACAATGGGGCCAGCCAAAGCTTCACCATCACCCCGGCGGCGGGGTATGGGGTCAGTGATGTGAAGGTGGATGGGACTTCGATCGGTGCGGCGACCACCTATCTTTTTGGAAAAGTGAATGCCGGCCACACCATCTCGGCGAGCTTCGCCGCCCTCCCCTCCCCTGCTCTTGCGGATTTCGTCCTGGCCGTGAATGCTGGCGGGGGGGAATACATCGACGGGAGCGGGGCTCGTTACCTGGCAGACCAGTATTTCAGCGGAGGGACAAAGAACCTGGCGGTGGCGAATGCCGTCATTCAAGGAACTACGGATCCATTTTTGTACCTGACCGAAAGGTCCGGAAAATTCTCCTACGCCCTTCCCGTACCCAACGGGAGTTATGACGTGACCCTTCGGTTTGTCGAGAATACCTATGAGGCCAGGGGCCATCGGGTTTTCGACGTCCATGCGGAAGGGAAAGTAGTCTTAAGCGCTCTGGACATTTATGCGGCTAGCGGCAAGAATACGGCTTTGGATTTTACCTTTACGGTGAGTGTGTCCGACGGGGTGCTCAATTTCCATTTCCTTCCCCGAATCGGGGATGCCCAGATCTGCGGAATTCTGGTCAAGAAGGCTTCGGGCCCTAACAAGAATGCTCCCGGGAAGGTCAAGAAATTTTTCACGACCCAGGCGAAAAGCGATTAGCCGCGGAATGGACCGCGACAGAGCTCCTAGCCTTCATGCCCAGGAGCTGGGCTCCGGCTGCGAACGATCCGCCTTCGGGACCCCCCAGGATCTTTGCCCGGTCATTTCTTTATTTTGAACCCGGCAAAATAGGGCGACAGGCCTTTGGCCCTTAATTCCCGGACGACCTTCACCCCCTCTTCCCGGGTGCTGAACTTTCCAGCCATGGCCCGGTACCAGGTCTCCCCGGTGGCCAGCCTTCGGGGAACAATCTCAATCTGCTTTCCCCGCAAGGCCGGTTCTCCTTTCAAAAAGGTAGAGTACTCGGCCTTCAAAAAGGTCCCCAGCCGGACTTGATAAGTCCCGTCTTCCGCAGCGATGGTCAGAGAATCCTCGGTAATGTCGGGAAGGCGCACCTGCACGTTGGTTAGGACTTTGTTGGGATTGGCGATCTCGGGGTTCGCCTCCAGGATCTGGTCCACCACCGAGGTATTGGCCACGCGGTAATTCTGGGCAGCCAAGTTGTACAAGGAATCTCCGCCCTTCACCGGCACCGTCTTTTTGACTTGGGTTTCAACCCTTGCCCGCAGTTCAGCGGGCGCTAAGGCGGGGGGGGCGGACGTGGGCTTGTCCACCTGCGAGGGCGTATCCGATGTGGGGGATGGTTGGGTTTTCTCCGGTTGCGCAGCGGCTTTGGCTGCCGCCTCCGGCCTCGCCTCATCGCGCGGGAAGATCCCTTTTCCCTGAAGGGCGGGCGGCTGGATGGGAAATTTGGCCATGAGGGTCTCTTCCGGCTCCTTCAGGTATATCCTTCCCAACAGGATCAGAACCCCCACCCCGACCAAGGCCAGAAGAGAATAGGAAGTCTTCCGGAAGAGATCACTCCTGCCCCGCGCGGACGACGCCTTTGCCCTGCGAATCCCTTCCGGCCTCCTTTCATCCAACTCCCCGGACCCGATGAAATCCAGGTCCTCCAGGACCTCGGCAACGATGGTCACGTCGATCTTCTTCTTGGAAAGGCCGTAACCGACCAGGAATGAGTTGTCGCAGAGGATATTGATTGTCCGGGGATTCCCCTTGGCGTACTGACAGATCCTCTCCAGGGCTTCGGGAGTGAAGACCGCGCTGACGTCGCTATCCACCCTCTGCAGCCGATGGGCGATATACAGCCGGCATTCTTCCTCCTTCAAAGGCCGGAGCTGCCCGATGACTCCGCGCCCCTGCTTCGGCTCCCGGAGACCCGCTGAGTCCAGTTTGGCCATCAGCTCCGGCTGTCCAGCCAAGATGATCTGGAGCTTCCCGTCTCTGAGCGTCTCCGGGGTCGGCAGAAAGCGAAGGTCTTCCATGACCTCCGGGTTTAGCTCCTGAGCATCGTCGATGAGGAGGGCCAGGGTTTCGTCGGGGGCGAGGCTGTGGAGGTAATCATTCAGCTGTCGCACCAGGGAGACTTTGTTATGGGGAACGGCGGGCACCCCCAGCTCCCGGAGGATATCTTCCAGCAGATCCTCGAAAGTTTCGTGGGGATGGAAGATGGCTGCCGCCTTGATTTTCTTATCGATGGTGTTCAGCAGATACTGGATCAGCGTGGTCTTGCCGCTTCCCAGCTCTCCCAGCACGAGGATCAGTCCCTCTTTCTCCCGGATGCCCTGGGTTATGAAATCCAGGACCTGCTGAAGGGTCTGCGACAAATAGAGAAAATTGGGGTCCGGATTGACATTGAAGGGTTCTTCGGAAAATCCGTAAAACCAGGTATACATGTTTCACCCGATGATCCATCAAGGCGTGAAAAATTCAGTGAAATTATAGAATGGGTATCCTGATTGTCAAGGAGAAAGTTGGGGAGAGAGTATCCCTTCAGTGAAGGGTGGGGAGCCTAGAAAGTATTCGCCACCTGGTAATTTGATTTAAGTCCGGCCGAGTAGAATCCCACTGATTTTTTCGATCCATCGATCCCGTAATGATTTTTCCCATATTTGTGCTTGACAGAAGGAGTTTGATTATGATACCTACTCATAATATAATGAGTAGGACAAGAAAAACACTCCTCCCAAAACTCCAGCGTTTGGCAGCGACTGCTGTCCAGGGGGGCCTCTCAGAGACGATCCGTACCTGTGGCAATCCTGCCTGTGCCTGCCACCAGGACCCGGGTCGGCGACACGGGCCGCACCTGTACCTGACCTTCCGTACCCTAGATGGGCGGTCTTCGGCTCTGTATGTGCCCCGCGAGCACGAACCGACAGTGCGTAAGGCGGTTCAAGCCTGGGCTCAGTTGTGGGAGACGATCGTGGAGATCAGCCACGGGAATCGAGAAGCCCTGGGCCGTTCGATGCGTCGGCGGGAGAACCAGAGGGGGTCTTCTCCAAGAAGGAAACGGTCCTGATGGCCAGGAGAAGCTATTGTCCAGGCTGCTTTGAAAAGCAAAGTAAAATCGATCAACTTCTGGAAGAAAATGAGCGCCTGAGGCAAAAACTCCGCTATGAGGAGCGCAAAGCGCAGGAGGGTTTTTTCGGTTCCTCGACTCCTTCTTCGAAAATCCCCATCAAGGGCAATCAGGCCGGGGAGCGCAAACCCAAGGGGGCCAAACCGGGGCACAGGGGGGCTGGCCGCAAAGGGTATGCCGAATCCGAAGCCGACCAGGTGGTGCGGGTGCCTCCGCAGTTGGATCCCCTGTGTCCCCATTGTGGGGGGAGCCTGGAAGACAAAGGGGTCGAGGAGCGCTTGGTCATCGACAGTCAGCCGCTCAAGGCGCGCCGCCTCTTCTACCGCCTTCCCAAGAAGTATTGTCCCCGATGTAAGAAGCTCTTCCCCTCCCGTGCCCCCGGGGTGCTTCCCAGGAGTCTTTATGGAAACCAGTTGATTACGACCGGGGTGGTTATGCACTACCTGCACGGCATACCCATGGGCCGGGTCTGTGAGCAGATCGGCGTGGGCCCCGGAAGCCTGGTAGAGATGTTCCACCGGTTGTCCCGACTCTGGGAAAAGGTTCCCGCACAGCTGATCGAGCGGTACCGNNCCTCTGCCGGGGGTCTTGGTCGTGGACCGATACGCAGGGTACAACCAGGCCCCTTGTGCGATTCAGTATTGTTACGCTCACCTGTTACGGGAGGTGCAAGAGTTGGAAAAGGAGTTCCCCGACTCGGGCGAGGTCCAGGCGTTCGTCAGTACCCTGGCGCCGCTGCTCTCCTTGGCTATGGGATTACGCCGCCAGCCCCTGTCGGCTTCCCGCTTCCGCTCCGAAGCCATCAAAGTCAAAGCCCGGATTCTTTCTGCCGTAGACCGTCCCGCCAGCCACCTGGGAATCCGACACCTCCAGAATATCTTCCATCAGAATGCACAACGTCTATATCTGTGGGCCGAGGACCGAGCCATACCTGCCGAGAATAACCTTGCCGAGCGGGACCTTCGACCCACGGTCATTGCCCGTAAGACCAGCTTTGGTTCCCAATCCGACGCAGGTGCTCATACCCGAGGGGTTCTGATGACCGTGCTTTACTCCCTCAAAAAGCAAGGGGTCGATGTCGCCGCCCACCTCAAGGATGTCTTGGACCACCTTGCCAAGGATATCCACCAGGACCCCTTCCCCCTCCTGTTCCCAAGAGATGGCCCAACATCCTGAACCACCTCGCCTCCTTAAGCTTTACCGCATCGGTTCCTGTTAGCGGAGACTCCCATGACTCCCATGTCCCACACTCATGCCCCCACCCTCCACTGAAGGGATACTTTCCTGGGTGGATTCTCCTTGACAACTCATCATATGATGAGTATCATGAGCCTCT
>PMCE01000452.1:15427-22638 GCA_003154025.1 Syntrophaceae bacterium | reverse complement strand
CATTCGAGGTGGGGAACCCCTCTGCGAATCCTCTATCCGGTCCATGAAGGGATCGATTTTCGGAGGGCACGATTCCACCAGATCTTCCAGACTGTCCATGCCCTGGCCCGGGAGAACTGTGAAGTGGATTTGATGATCGGTAGAAACCGGGTGGATCTCCTCACCGAAGGATTGGCCCACTACGGCCTCCGGGCCCATGAAAACCTGCGCATCCACCCACTTCCCATGCTGCGCAGGGAAGAGGGCAGGGGGCTGCGGATTTCCTGGGACGGGGTCTTCCTATGGTCCTGCCTGGTAAAGATCCGGGACCTGCTCCGCCAACGGAGTTATGATGCTCTCTACACTCGACATCTAAAGCCGGCTGCCTTTTTCCTCGGCTTTAGGCGATATCTGCGCCTCCCCCTCCTTTTCGAGGCCCATGAAATCTTTTTCCTAACCACGGATCAAAAGGCGAAGGCCGAAAAAATCAAGAAACAAGAGTTCAAGATCTACCCCCGCGTGGATGGAATGGTCTCGATCACCCAGGGGCTGGCGGACAAAATGAAGGAAGTCTTTGGCCTCCGGGTGCCCATGGCCGTCGCCCCCGACGGGGTCAACCTGGATTTTTTCGGGCCCCTGGGGCAACGCCCGCGAAATCAAAAAATCGTGTACGCGGGACAGCTTTACCCCTGGAAGGGGACGGGGACCCTGGTGGAGGCCCTTCAATATCTGCCCATAGGGGAGCTCCATCTAGTAGGGGGGAGCGCAGACCGGATTCAGAACCTCCGGGAAAAAGCCGCCCGATTGGGGGTAGGGGAGCGAATCTTTTTCCATGGCCAGGTCTCCCCCCAGGAAGTAAAAGCTTATTTGGCGGATGCGGCCGTCGCAGTCCTGCCGCTTACGCATGACCTGATCTCCTCTTCCTTCACCTCTCCCCTGAAGCTCTTTGAATACATGGCCGCCAGCCTTCCCATTGTGGCCTCCGACCTGCCGTCGACACGGGAGGTCTTGTCATCCGGCAAGAATGCCCTCCTGGTCCCGCCCAACGACCCCCGGGCTCTGGGCGAAGGCCTCAGGAAATTGTTGGAGGATCGTTCTTTCGCCGAGAATCTTGCCCGGAAGGCCTATGACGACGTGAAAGAATACACCTGGGCGAAGAGGGCCCAAAAGATCGTCCATTTCCTCCGGGCTTTGAAGAGGGAGGGAGCGTGAATCCCTTTCTGGAGAAAGTCTTCAACCTGGGGGTTCACCGCCGGTGGAGCCTGGGAAAAGCCTCCTTCGACCCAGCCCGTATCCGTCGCCTCCTGGTGGTGCGCAACGACAATGTGGGAGACGTCTTGTGTTGCACCCCGGCCATCCGGGCCTTGAGAAAAGCCTTCCCCCGGGCCTACCTGGCCGCCCTGGTGGTTGGCTACAGCCAGGACGCCATTACCGGCAACCCCGACCTGGACGAGGTTTTCGTCTATGAAAAAGCGAAGCACCGGCCCGACCGGAACCGGGTTGTCTCGCTCTTCAAGCAGTTTCAGGTGGAGTACCGTCTCAAGAAGAAGGACTTTGACCTGGTCATTGGCCTGCGCTCCTCCTTTTCCTGGGCCGAGGCTTGGCTGGTCTACTTCACCGGAGCTCCTTTTCGGTTGGGATATGACCCCGGAAGGGGGAGAAACCGGAAATTCGCCTTCTTCTACAATTTGCGGGTCCCCGCCGCCCCCCAGGCCCACGAAGTGGAGAGGGCTCTTTATCTGGTGAAAACCCTGGGGGTTCAGCCGGCGGAAAAGCATCTGACCGTGACGATTCCGCAGGCCGAGAGGGAGTTGGCCGAATCCTTCCTGCACCAACGGAAGATCGACCCTCGAAATCTCATCGGGTTTCATCTAAGCAGCCGCCTTCCGGCCAACCGGTGGAGCCCGGAGAAGTTCGTCGCTCTGGCCACCCGCCTCGTCCGAGAAGGCGGGAAGATCGTGGTACTGACCTGGGGGCCGGGGGATGAAGACAAGGCCGGGGAGATACAGAAACGGGCCGGGGATGGGGTTTATCTTTTCCCCACTCCNNGTGGGAACGCCAACGGTAGGGCTCTTCGGGAAGACCAACCCGGAAAACTGGGCTCCCTGGGGAGACGGGCACGTAGCGCTGCGAAGAGGGCCGCAGGCCGATTTGATTTCCGCGGATGAAGTCTATCAGGCTTTGTCAAGATGGCTCTGAACTATTGCGCATTGCGAATTGCGCATTGGGAATTAGGGACAAGGAATTCCGCATTGGTAAGGTTGAGCAGGAAATGAAATTATACGTCGACAAATGGGTCAAGGGCTTGCTCTTTCACGCGTATGCCCCGCTTGGTTGGGCCCGTTCCCCCAACCACGTGAGCCTGGATATTACTCGTCGATGCAACCTGCGATGCCGAATGTGTTTCTATTATGGAGGGGAGGGGCGGCCAGCCCTCCATCTGGATGAACTCTCCTCCGAGGAAATCATCTCTCTCGTAGTGGAGCGCCTGGAGGGGGCGGATTATGATATAACCGGTGGAGAGCCCCTCGCAAGGCCAGACTTGGCGGAGGTCCTGGTGGCGATCCGAAACCAAAAAGCCGCCTGTTTTCTGACCACCAACGGGACCCTGATGACTCCCGAACTGGCCCGGCGGATCGTGGAAGAAGAGCTCTTGAAGGGGATTCATTTTTCGATCCACGGCTTGAAAGAAACGCATGAGGGGATTACGCGGGTGGAAAAATCTTTTGACCGCGCCCTCAGGGGAATGGAGATGGTGCTGGCCGAAAGAGCCAGGAGAGGCACAACCTTTCCTGCGGTCACCATTGCCTGCACCATCATCGGGCAAAACATGAAGGAGGTGGAAGGCCTGGTCCGGCTGACGAAGGAGACCGGAGCGGACTGGATCAGCTTCGGCCACGCCTCCTTCCTGCCCCCCGAGACCCGGGAGACTCATCAAAGAGCCCTTCATGATCTCGGCTTGGACTCGATGCCCGACTATGACGATTTGGTACAGGGCCCACCGGAGATTCCTTATAGAAAGGAAGACCTGGAAAGCTATGTCCAGACTCTTTCCCGGCTCCGAGGATCATCCGAGAGAGGCTTGATTCGGACCTCTCCCGAAGGCTACCGGGAGGAGGACATTCGCAGGCACTATTCGGACCCGAACTGGAAATACAAGCACGGCTGCGCCTACCCTTGGCGGAACCTGCGGATCGGACCGGATGGGACGGTCACGCCCTGCGTCGGATACGGGATCGGAAACGTGAGGGAGCAGAACGTGATCCGCTTATGGAATTCTCCCCGCTTCCGCAGATTCCGGGCGGCTCTTTACCGGAGGATGCTTTTTCCCGGTTGTGTACGCTGCTGCAAACTGAAATAATCAAATACCGAGAGTTGGGGGTTGAGAGTTGCAAAAAGCGGTATACGGCTCAAGGTTCAAGGCGCAAGGCAAAAGCCCTGAGCCGTACGCCGTGCGCCATTCTCAATTTTTAACTCTCAGCTTGAGAAAGGAATGACGATGAAGGTACTAGTGACCGGAGGGGCGGGGTTCATCGGCTCGCATCTAGCGGAAGCGGTGTTAAGAAAAGGCGAGTCCGTAAGGATCCTGGATGACCTGAGTACGGGAAAGATTGAGAATTTGAAGGAGACGACCGGATGCCCGGTTCCTGGCCTGGAAGGCCAATCTATGGGGCCCCNNCAGCCTGCGAGGGGGTTTCTTACGTTTTCCATCTGGCCGCCCTGGGTTCGGTGCAAAGGTCCGTGGAAGACCCGCTGGCATCGCATCAAGCCAACGCCACCGGCATCCTGAATATGCTCCTGGCGGCGAAGGAAGCGGGCGTGAGACGGTTCATGTATGCCTCCTCCTCTTCGGTTTTTGGGAACCTTTCGACGGACCCCGAAGAAGTGAAAGCGAAGGAAGAGACCGATCCCTTTCACCCGGAATCTCCTTACGCCGCCACCAAACTCATGGGGGAATTCTATTGCCGGATCTTCTGTCACCTTTATGGATTGGAGACCGTCGCTCTCCGCTATTTCAATGTTTTTGGCCCCCGCCAAGACCCTAATTCCATATATTCCGCCGTCATCGCCCGTTTCATGCACGCCCTTATATCTGGGAAATCTCCGGTCATCTATGGAGACGGGAAGCAAAGCCGCGACTTCACGTATGTGGAAAATGTGGTTCGGGCCAACCTGCTGGCCATGGAAGCCCCGGGGGTCGCCGGCCGGGTTTTCAACATTGCCTGCGGCCAGAGGATCTCGGTGAATGAATTACTCTCCCGCCTGCAAGACATATCCGGCATAAGGATTCCCGCCCGGTTCGAGGCTGCCCGGAGCGGAGAGATCCGACACTCTCTCTCCTCCATCCGTCAGGCCCAGACTCATCTGGGGTATGAACCCCGGGTCAACTTCCAGGAGGGGTTGGCCGCCACCTGGGAATGGTTCCGTAAGGATAGGGCCTGAATGGACAAGGCGAGGCTCCTCGTAACCATCGATCGGTTTATTCTTTTCTGTCTCTGCGTGCTGGGGATTGTCCTGCCCATGGCGCACACCGAATCGATTCGGTCCTTCGCCCTGGGCATTCCCGCAGGCCTGTGGGGCATCAAGTGCATTCTCACCCGCCGCTGGCTCTTCCGTCGCACCCCCATGGATTGGCCGATATTGCTCTTCACCCTCATTGCCGGACTGTCCATCCTTACCGCCGTAGACCCTCGGTACAGCCTGGAAGAATTCATCGAAGAATGGCTCCTGGGCATTTTTCTCTTTTATCTGGTGGTGAACAACGTCCGGCCGGGCCAGATGAAGGTCCTCCTCGGAGCCTTGCTCCTCGGCAATGGGATCATGGTTGCTTACGGCATCTACGATTTTTTCCACGCCGGGGGGCATTTTTTCGACTATCAAATCCGGGCCAAATCCCTTCACTCGGGCTTCGGGACCTTCAGCACGTACCTGGTGACGGTGGCCCCTTATCTGCTGGCCGCAGCCTTCGCCGCGGAGAAGAGCCTCCACCGATGGCTGCTCCTTTTTCTCTTGTCCTTAAATTTCTTCGCCCTCTATTTGACCCATTCCCGGGGGGCCTGGGTGGCGGGGGCCCTGCTTTTGGTCCTGGCCGGATGGAGGTTTTTCCCCAAGAGAGTCTTTCTGCCCTTGCTTTTGGCCGGCGGGATCGGATTTTTGATTCTGGTTCCCAAAGGGGTTCTCTGGCATGACGCCACCATGACCCAGGGCTCGTCAGCTCCCGGAGGGAAAATCGAAACCGTGGATGCCCGCTGGGCGGCTGCCCGATTCTCCCTGGAGAGGATCGTGGAAACTCCTTTCCAAATGATCGGGTTCGGCCGGAGAAGCTTTGTGAAAAAATATCCGGATTTTTATCTCCGGTACAAAGGGGTCCTGATCTGGCACGCCCACAATACTTTTCTCGATATTGCCCTCCAAACGGGAGTGCAAGGGCTTTTCATTTTTCTGTTTATGTTATATAAATTTCTGAGAACCTTCTATACTGGGGCACGACAGGGGGAAGAGCCCGTGCCGCGCTTTTTCCTCCTGGCCAGCTTCTGGATGGTCATTGTTTTTTTCGTGCGCAATCTTTCGGACGATTTTTTCGTCGACGATTCGGCCTTGCTTTTCTGGCTTCTGGCGGGGGCCGCTGTGGCCATCCATAAAGGAAAAGGATGAAACGATGAACATCTGCGTAACAGGAACAGGATACGTGGGGCTCGTGACCGGGACCTGCCTGGCGGAGGTCGGTCACCGGGTCGTTTGCATGGACCACGACGGGAATAAGATTCATACGCTCAACGCGGGAAGGATGCCCATCTTTGAACCGCATCTGGAGGAGCTGGTTCACCGCAACCGGGAGAAAGGGAGACTTTCTTTTACCACCGACTTCGGCCTGGCCAATCGGGACGCGGAAGTCGTCTTCATCTGCGTGGGAACTCCTCCGCACGAGAATGGGGAGGCGGATCTTTCGGCGGTGGAAAAAGTGGTGCGGGAGGTGGCCTCCCGCTCGAGCTCCTACCGCCTGGTCGTGGAGAAAAGCACCGTGCCGGTGCAGACGGGGGAGTACGTCTCCCGGACGTTGCAGATTTACAGCCCGGGGGGACAAGGGCTTTTTGATGTGGCTTCCAACCCCGAGTTCCTCCGGGAAGGATCGGCGGTCTATGATTTCTTCCACCCCGACCGGATCGTGGTGGGAGTGGACAGCCCCCGGGCGGAGAATATTCTTCGCGGGCTGTACCAGCCCATCCTGGAGGGAAAGTTCTCCTGTCCGGTCCACTCTTCCTGCCCGTCCTCTCCCCCTCCTACCTTCCTGGTGACGGACGTGAAGAGCGCCGAACTCATCAAGCATGCCTCGAATTCTTTCCTGGCCATGAAGATCTCCTTCATCAACGCCGTCGCCGACCTCTGTGAGAAGGTGGGAGCCGATGTGGAGAAGGTCTCCCGGGGGATGGGCCTGGATGCCCGCATCGGGAAGGATTTCCTCCGGGCCGGACTCGGATTCGGGGGGTTTTGCTTCCCCAAGGACCTTCAAGCTTTTGTCCGCATCGCCGAAAAGAACGGGTATGACTTCTCCATCCTGCGGGAGGTGGAGAAGATCAACAAAGGCCGCATCGAGCTGGCCCTGGAAAAACTGAAGAAAGAACTCTGGATCCTGCAGGGAAAGACCATTGGAGTTCTCGGGCTGGCCTTTAAACCCCAGACCGATGACACCCGTTTTGCCCCGGCCCTGGAATTGATCCGCCGTCTGCAGAGAGAAGGGGCGAAGATTCGTGCCTACGACCCGAAGGCGGCGCAAAAGACCGCCGAGGAGATTCCCGACATTTTCCTCGCCGAAAGCCCTTACCAGGCGGCGGAGGGGACGGAGGCTCTGGTCCTGGCGACGGAATGGCCCGAGTTTCGGGACTTGGACTGGGAAAGGATCCGCCGGGCCATGGTTCATCCCTTCATCTTCGACGGGCGTAATTTTCTGGATTCCTCCCAGTTGAGGGCCGCAGGGTTCCGGTATGAAGGCATGGGGAGGCCACAGTGAGAATTCTCATAACCGGCGGAGCCGGATTCATCGGAAGTCATCTGGGCGATCGATTCCTGCGGGAGGGGCACGAGGTCCTCTGTCTGGACAACCTCATCACCGGGACCACCGACAATATCGCCCACCTGGCCGGATCCCCCAAGTTCTCTTTCATCAAACACGACGTGACCAATTACATTTTTGTGGCGGGCAAGCTCGACGCCATCCTTCATTTTGCCTCCCC
>PMCE01000452.1:0-15377 GCA_003154025.1 Syntrophaceae bacterium | reverse complement strand
GTGTACGGAGACCCGCTGACCCATCCCCAGAAGGAGGACTATTGGGGAAACGTAAATCCCATCGGTCCCCGCGGGGTGTACGACGAGGCCAAGCGTTTTGCCGAAGCCATGACCATGTCCTACCATCGGTACCACGGAGTCGATACGCGGATCGCCCGGATCTTCAACACCTATGGGCCGAGGATGCGGTTGAACGACGGCCGGGTCGTCCCCAATTTCATCCTCCAGGCGCTGAAGGGAGAGGACCTGACGGTCTATGGCGACGGATTACAGACGCGCAGTTTCTGCTACGTGGACGACCTGGTCGAGGGAATCGTGCGGCTCCTCCTTTCCCCGGAGGCCGGGCCGGTCAACCTGGGAAATCCGGGGGAGTATTCCATCCTGCAATTCGCCCGGGAAATCCTGGAGATCACCGGCAGCCGCTCTCGAGTGGTCTATCAACCCCTGCCGGTGGATGACCCTCGGGTCAGGAAGCCGGACATCGGGAAAGCCCGGGAAATCCTGGGCTGGATTCCAAAGGTGGAGTTGAAAGAGGGGATTCGCAAAACGATCCCCTATTTCCGGGGACGGTTGGGCCAAGGGGATAAGACAGAAGTTGGGAGTTGAGAGTTGCAAAGGCAGCGACGCCGTCGCTCGTCGGAGGGAATAGAGGGCATGGAGAAGCCGCATAAAAGGCTTAATGCCTGGAAAGAATCGATTGCCTTAGTGATGTTGGTTTACGAACTAACGAAACAATTTCCCAAAAATGAGCTTTTCGGACTCATAAGCCAAATCAGAAGAGCGGCGATATCGATCCCAGGGAATGTAGCCGAGGGGGCAGCCAGGCAGAGTCGGAGAGAATTCATCCAATTCCTTTACATCGCCAGGGGATCCCTTAGCGAAGTGGATACATATACCGAAATCGCAGGCAGGCTGGGGTCTATCGAAAAGGAAACAATGGGTTTGGTTGAAAAGAAACTGATGGATGTGGATAAAATCCTGACGGGCTTCATCCAATCGTTGAAGAGAAAGCTCTAAGCAGTTACAACTCTCAACTCACGGTGTTAAAATGATCGACGGCGTCAAGATCAAAAAATTGAAAGTCATCCCCGATGAACGGGGACGGTTGATGGAGATGCTCCGGTCGGATGACGAGATCTTTATCCGGTTCGGACAGGTCTACATGACCACGGCCCTTCCCGGGGCGGTAAAGGCCTGGCACTACCACAAGAAACAGTTCGACCATTTCGTGGTGGTCCGGGGCATGATGAAGGTGGTCCTCTACGACGGACGGGACAAATCCCCCACTTTCCGGGAGATCAACGAGTTCTTCATGGGGGAGCATAACCCCATCCTCCTCCAGATTCCCCCCTTCGTGCACCACGGGTTCAAGTGCATCAGCGAGACGGAGGCTATCGTTATCAACGTCCCCACGGAAGTTTTCGACTCCCAAAACCCCGACGAGTATCGGCTTCCTCCCCACGGGGGGGAGATTCCCTATGACTGGGATCGGAAGGATGGATAGAAAATACGGTGAGGGGTGAAAAGTGAGGAGTGAGGGACAGGAAGACAGTCGATCATCACCNNCCTCACTTTTGGAAAGGAAAAACAGTGAAGCTTCTAGTGACCGGAGGGGCCGGTTTTATCGGCTCCAATTTTATCCGTCTGCTGCTGGGAACGGGAACTCGGGGGAAATATCAGGTCGTCAACTTGGACAAGTTGACCTACGCCGGGAATCTGGAAAACCTCTCCGATCTCTCCTCTTTAGAGAACTACCGATTCGTACGCGGGGACATCGGCGACGAAAAACTGGTGGGGGAGCTGGTGAAGGAGGGGATCGAGGCGATCGTCAACTTCGCCGCCGAATCCCACGTGGACCGGAGCCTCTATGAACCAGACCTCTTCCTGCGCACCAACATTCTGGGGGTCCAGGTCCTCCTGGAGGCGGCCCGGCACCGCAAGATCGAACGCTTTCTCCAGGTTTCCACGGATGAAGTGTACGGGTCCCTCCTCCCTGGAGATGCTCCCTTTCGGGAAGATTTCCGGCTGGCCCCCAACAGCCCCTACGCGGCCAGCAAAGCGGGCGCCGACCTTCTGGTGAGGTCCTATTTCAAGACCCACGGGTTCCCGGCCCTGATCACCCGCTGTTCCAACAATTACGGGCCCTACCAGTTCCCGGAAAAGCTGATTCCCCTCATGATCACCAATGCCCTGGAGGGGACATCCCTGCCCGTCTACGGCGACGGCCAGAACATCCGCGATTGGATTCACGTGGAAGATCACTGCCGGGCCATTCTGCTCGTCCTGGAACAGGGGAGGGGAGGAGAAGTCTATAACATCGGCGGAGACGGCGAGAGGAACAACCTGGAGATCATCGAAGAGATCCTCCGCATTCTGGAAAAACCCAAATCCTTGATGCGGTACGTAGCCGACCGCCCGGGGCACGACCGGCGTTACGCCATCGACTTTTCCAAGCTGAAAGGGGAGCTCGGGTGGTCCCCAACGGTTCCGCTCCCCGGGGGCCTCGCGGAGACCGTCCGCTGGTATGTAGACCACGAAGAGTGGTGGAGAAGGATTAAGAGCGGGGCCTACCGTGAATTTTACCAGAAGCACTATGGGGAACCTTTGCCATGAAGATTCTCATCATCGGCGCGCGGGGGATGTTGGGGAGAGATCTTCAGCCCATCCTTTCGACCCGGCACGAAATTATCGGAAAAGATATTCAAGACCTGGATATTGCCGATCCTGGACAGGTTGGGGAGGAAATCAGAAAAATCCGCCCGGATGCAGTCATCAACCTGGCGGCGCTCACGGATGTGGACGGATGCGAGTCCCAGCGGGAGCGGGCGTTTTCGGTCAACGCGCAGGGGGCCGGGCATGTCGCCCGGGCCAGCGAGGCGGCGGGGGCCAAATTGATCCACCTGAGCACCGACTACGTGTTCGACGGGACTTCCCCCGTCCCTTACAGGGAAGAAGCGTCTCCCCATCCCTTGAACGTGTACGGAGGATCCAAGCTCCAGGGAGAGCGGGCCGTTCAAGAAGCGGGGGAAAATCATCTGATCCTGCGTACGGCCTGGCTCTACGGCCGCCACGGAAAGAATTTCGTGGATACCATCCTCCGGCTGGCTTCAAAGCAGGAAGAACTGCGGGTGGTCAATGACCAGAAAGGTTCCCCCACCTTCGCCCGCGACCTCAGCGGGGCCATCGCCCAGTTGCTGGAGAAGGACCTGAGGGGGGTCATCCATGTCTCCAATTCCGGGGCCTGCACCTGGTATGAGTTTGCGGAAAAGATCTTGGCCCTGAACCCGCCGCTCCATGGCCGCGTCCGGATCCTTCCCATCTCTTCGTCCGAGTTGAAACGTCCGGCCAGGCGTCCGGCTTTTTCCGTCCTGGATTGTTCCCGGTTCGAGCAAGTGACCGGTCGGAGGATGCGGAACTGGGAGGAGGGCCTCAAGGAGTACCTGTCGTGAAGCCGAAAGAGCTCGGTTTCCGGTTGCCTTCAGGGTATTTGCGTGATAATTTAGGGAAGTGAAAAAGTTTAATAATCCGTCGGAAATCCTTCCGTCGAAGGAAAAATTCTTGTAACCGCCGGGAACCCCCGGCCACTTTCGGAGGAGGAAACCTATGCCCCCCAAGAAAGCAGATGAGAAGGGTAAAAAACTTTCCAAAGAAGTCGTTTCCGTATGCCCCAACGGCCGAGCCTATCCCCTGCCCGCCGAGGCGGATTATGAGGGAGAGCGGAAGAGACTTGAAAACATCGTAGCCGAGCAGCGCGCCAAGGGCCGGGAGATCGTCCTGGTGATGGGGGTGGGATTCGTCGGGGCGGTCATGGCCGGCGTGATTGCGGACAGCGTGAACCCGGCCACCGGCCAGCCCTCCAAATTCGTCATCGGTATGCAACGTCCGTCCCCCCGCTCCTATTGGAAAATTCCCTACTTGAATGAGGGATTGGCCCCGGTGGAAGCCGAAGATCCCGAGGTGGCTCTGCTGATTCGCCGTTGCGTCCAGGAGAAGAAGACCCTGATCGCGACTTTCACCTATGACGCTCTTTCCCTGGCCGACGTAGTGGTGGTCGACGTGCAGTGCGACTACCAGAAAGAAAGCCTGGGGAACGTGGAGAACGGATACGCCGACATCAAGGCCCTGGAGGAGAGCTTAGGAGTCATCGGCGAGAGGATTCGGCCCGAATGCCTCGTTCTCATCGAGACCACGGTTCCCCCCGGAACCACCGAATATGTGGCTTACCCCCTTATCAAAAAGGGGTTTGAAAAGCGTGGATGGAAAGAGGCCGAACCCCAGATCGCCCACTCATTCGAGCGGGTCATGCCCGGCCGCGACTACGTGGCCTCGATCCGGGATTTTTGGAGGGTCTGCAGCGGGGTAAACCCGGCCTCCCGGGAGCGGGCCAGAAAATTTCTTTCCGAAGTACTGAACGTGGAAAAATTTCCCCTTACGGTCCTGGACCGGCCCATCGAGAGCGAGACCTGCAAGGTCGTCGAGAACTCCTACCGGGCCACCATTCTGGCCTTTCTGCACGAGTGGAGCCTCTTTGCCGAGCGAAACGGTGTAGACCTCATCAAAGTCCTGGAAGCGATCAAGGTCCGCCCCACCCACTCCAATATTATTTTCCCCGGACCGGGGATCGGGGGGTACTGCCTTCCCAAAGACGGAGGGCTGGGGGTCTGGGCCTACCGCACGTTGATGGGGTTCGAAGATCAGATCTTCAAGATCACCCCGCTGGCCATCAACATCAATGACACCCGGGCCCTCCACGTGGCGGAAATCGTGAGGGACGCCCTGAGAAACATGGGACGGATCGTGGCCGCTTCCAAGATCGCAGTTCTGGGGGCGTCCTACCGGGAGGATGTGGGCGATACGCGGTATAGCGGCTCGGAGATTATCGTCCGCAAATTGACCGAGATGGGAGCTGAGATCGTCGTCCACGACCCTTACGTGAAGCACTGGTGGGAATTTGAGAAACAAGGCACCTATCCGGCCCCGGGGAAATCATGGGCCAGGTTCTTCCGCAATCAGGAGAGGCTGGAGGATTTGCGTATTCAGCAGGATCTGTCCAAGGCGCTGGAAGGGGTGGATGCCGTGATTTTGGCGGTCCGGCATCAAGCCTATAGAAAACTAACCCCCGATGAGATCGTTCGCTTGACGGGGCGGCCGATGGCGGTGATCGACTGTTTCGGGATTCTGAACGATGCCAAAATCAGCCGGTTTTTCGAACTGGGGTGTGAAGTGAAAGGGCTGGGCCGGGGCCATGTCAAAAGAATCAAGGATGAGGTCCGCACCCAAAAAATGAACCGCCAAGACGCCAAGGACGCGAAGAAAGAATAACGGAACGAAAACCAATAAGCCTCTAGGGTTTCTCATTTAATATTTCTGAAGATAATCCTTTGCGCCCTTAGCGCCTTCGCGGTGAAAGATTAAGGAATCATGAGCAGTCTAGATACCGAAAGCCCTCCCCTCTGGTATTGCCTCCACACCCGGAGCCGGCATGAAGAAATGGTCTTCCAGCGCCTGGAGGATAAAAGAATTTTTTCCTTTCTCCCCAAGCTCGAAGTCTGGAGCCGCCGCAAGGACCGGCGGAAGAAGATCCAGAAGGCTCTTTTCCCGGGCTACATCTTCGTTCGTGAGGTCCTGGACCCTCTCCATCGCCTGGAGATCCTCAAGACCCCCGGGGTCGTGAAGATCCTGGGGAACGAGGAGGGCCCGGTTGCGGTTCCCGAGATCCAAATAGAATCGATCCAGACCATCCTGGGCGGGAAATCGGCGGTGTCTCCCTTCCCCTACCTGAAGGAAGGGCAGATTGTTCGGGTGGTGGAAGGCCCCTTAAAGGGCTGCGAGGGATTCCTCCTGAAAATCAAGGAGGGAAAGGAAAAACTGGTCATTACCGTGGACCTTTTGCAGAGGTCCGTGGCGGTGGAAATCGACGGGGCCAGTGTCGAACCGGTCCATCTGTAAAATGGCGATGGGAATTCGCCGGTTTTTATTTAAATCCCGAGCCCCCCGCTTTCTTCGGAAAATGAGGGAAGGACAGCCGGGGCTCTAATTCTCAACATCGTTTCTCGGATATGAGTAGACCCAGTTAGACCCCGTGGCCGCAGGTCGAGAACCAAACCGCCGTCCGAAATTCTTCCGTCTTGCGCTCCCGGCAGTCTGTTTTGATTCCCCCCGTTATCGTCATGCCCCCGATGTAGGAACCGGACAACCCGTCCTCTTTCCATATCGCTCTTTGGCGTCGATGGAGAGTTTGGGCGTTCGTCCGGGAAGAACGGTATGGGTATCTTCGGTCGCTTGATGCTCCGGGCCCAGGGGCGAGAATTCCGTTGCTTTCCAAGGACTATTTAGTAAAATGAAAAAAATTCTGAAGACGAGGGAACATGAAAGCGGTTATTTTGGCTGGAGGGCTTGGAACCCGGATTGGCGAAGAGACATCGGTAAGGCCGAAGCCTATGGTTGAGATAGGGGGAAAGCCGATCATTTGGCATATCCTGAAAATTTTTTCCACCTATGGCATAAATGAATTCATCATTTGTCTGGGCTACAAGGGGTACATGATAAAAGAATATTTCGCCAACTATTTTCTCCATATGTCGGACGTTACCTTTGATATGGCTCAAAATAGCATGGAAGTTCACCAGCGCAGCGCCGAGCCGTGGCGGGTCACGCTGGTGGACACCGGCGAAAATACCATGACTGGCGGACGGCTGAAACGGGTGCGCGCCTATATCGGGGAAGAGGATTTTTGCTTCACCTACGGGGACGGAGTCAGTGACGTGAACATCAACCGGTTGCTGGAATTTCATCGGGCCCAGAAAACTCTGGCCACGGTGACTGCGGTCCAACCGCCGGGACGCTTTGGCCATATCGCCTTTGAACGGGATAAAGTAGTCAGCTACCAGGAGAAGCCGAAAGGGGAGGGGGGATGGGTGAGCGGCGGATTTTTCGTGCTCTCCGCGAAAGTCGTCGATCAGATCGCCGGAGATGAAACCGTTTGGGAAAGGGACCCCCTGGAAAGGCTGGCCCGGGAAGGGGAGTTGTCCGCCTTTTTGCATAAGGGTTTTTGGTATGCCATGGATACTCTGCGGGACAAGAACTATCTGGAACAGCTATGGCAGAACGGGACCGCTCCCTGGAAAATTTGGGATTGATTTTTCCATCGCGGACGATTCATGGATAAAAAATTCTGGAAAAAGAAGAAGGTTTTTCTCACCGGCCATACCGGGTTTAAAGGGTCCTGGCTATCCGTCTGGCTCCATTTTCTGGGAGCGGAAGTTACCGGCTATGCCCTGGGTCCGCCCACGGATCCGAGTCTCTTCGATTTGACCCGGGGGGGCGAGCTTCTGCAATCAATCCGGGGAGACGTTCGGAACAGCGATCATCTGGCCCAGGAAATGCGAAAGGCCGGCCCGGAAATCGTCATCCATTTGGCCGCCCAGCCCTTGGTCCGGGATTCCTACCAAAGCCCGGTGGAGACCTACGCGATTAACGTCATGGGGACCGTCCACCTCCTGGAGGCGGTCCGCCATTGCCCGGGAGTCAAGGCCGTCGTCAACGTCACCACCGACAAGTGCTATGAAAACCGGGAATGGGTTTGGGGATACCGGGAAAATGAACCCCTGGGGGGGTATGATCCCTATTCTAACTCCAAGGCCTGTTCCGAGTTGGTCACCGCTTCCTACCGCGATTCTTTCTTCCATCCCCAGGATTATTCCCGCCACGGAGTCGCCCTGGCCTCCGCAAGGTCCGGAAACGTGATCGGAGGAGGGGACTGGGCGACGGACCGGCTCGTCCCGGATTGCGTGCGATCGGTGCTCAAGGGAGAAAAGATCCGCATCCGTAGTCCCCTTGCCATCCGGCCTTGGCAGCATGTTCTTGAAACTCTGGCCGGGTATCTCCTCCTGGCTCAGAGACTCTATGAGGAGGGCCCGGAATTTGCCGAAGCCTGGAATTTTGGGCCGGAGGACTCCGATGCCCGGACGGTGGAATGGATCGTTCGGAGGATCTGTTCCCAATGGGGCAACGGCGCCGTTTATGAAGTAGACCGAGGGGTCAATCCCCACGAAGCTCACTTTCTGAAACTGGACTGCTCGAAAGCTAAGGCCCGGCTCAATTGGCATCCCCGGTGGAATCTGGAGCAAGCCATCGAGCTGGTGCTGGAATGGGTGCGGGTCTACCAACAGGGAGGAGACACCCGCGAGGTTTGCCGGAAACAGATCAGGGAATATGGAGGGATGGAATAATGCCCTCCCATGGAGAGCTGCGGGAAGAGATCTTACGGCTCGTCGCTCGGTATCATGAAGAAAAGTTCCGGGGGAAGAGCTTCGACCCCTCCCGAGATATCGTCCATTACGCCGGAAGGGTCTTTTCGGAAGAAGAGCTC
Organism: Syntrophaceae bacterium; assembly: GCA_003154025.1. The sequence goes on along the minus strand of PMCE01000452.1, from coordinate 7,006 downwards.
TGCAATCTGGTCGATGCCAGCCTGGATTTCTTTCTCACCGCGAGCCGCTACGCGGAGCGCTTCGAAGAGGATTTCGCCTCCTACCTCGGCGCAAATCATGCCCTGCTGGTCAATTCCGGCTCTTCGGCGAACCTGGTGGCACTGAGCGCCCTGACTTCGCCGAAGCTGAAAGAGCGGCGACTCCGACCGGGGGATGAAGTGATTACCGTGGCCGCCGCTTTCCCCACTACGGTCGGCCCCATCGTGCAGAATCAGCTGGTCCCGGTCTTCGTGGATGTCAACCTGGGAGACTATACCGCCATCCCCGAGAGGCTCTCCGAGGCCATCGGCCCCCGGACCCGGGCCATTATGATGGCCCATACCCTGGGAGTTCCTTTCAACCTGGATGCGGTGATGGACCTGGTGAAAAAACACGGGTTGTGGTTGGTGGAAGACAACTGCGACGCCCTAGGGTCACGATACCGAGACCGCCTCACCGGCACCTTCGGCCACCTGGCCACTTTTTCCTTCTACCCGGCGCATCATATCACTATGGGGGAGGGCGGATGCATCGTCGCCCCCGATGAAGAACTGGCCCGCATAGCCCGGTCCTACCGCGACTGGGGGCGGGATTGCTACTGCGGCGGGGGGGAGAACAATACCTGCGGCCGGCGCTTCGGCCAGCAATTCGGGTCCCTCCCCCCGGGGTACGACCACAAGTACGTTTACAGCCACATCGGATACAACCTGAAAGTTACCGATCTGCAGGCGGCCATCGGGTGCGCTCAGCTGAAAAAATTGCCGGCTTTCATCGCCCGACGCAAAGCCAATTTCCAGATTCTTCGGAAGATGCTGCTGCCCTACGAAGACCGGCTGCTTCTGCCGCGATCCACGGCGCATTCCGATCCTTCCTGGTTTGGTTTGTGTTTATCCGTCCGGGAAGAGGCCGGATTCACCCGCAACGACCTGACCCGTTTCCTGGAGGCCAACCGGATCGAGACGCGCAACCTATTTTCCGGCAATCTGCTCCGCCACCCGGCTTTTGAAGGGATTCCGCATCGGGTTGCGGGGGATCTAATAAATACTGATTTCATCATGAACCAAACCTTCTTTATCGGCGTCTATCCGGGAATCGTTCCACCGCAATTGGACTATGTAGCCTCCGTCTTCGCCCGCTTCATGGGCGGGGAACGGGTATGAAGGCGGAAGGCCGGGGTCCAATGGAATTCCATAAAACCGTGCGTTCTCTCGCCGAGTCGGGGGTCTGTCTCTCGGGACATAGGCGAAAAAATAAACCGCAACCCGCGAGAGCGCAAGGCATGGCGGGAAGGGAGCCGTAATGTTTTCCCCCTCGCGCCTTGCGACTTGCGCCTTGCGGCTTTATTAGAAGAGATTGGCCCAATCGCTCTGCAGAAGTGGGTCGCGGAGGTCGGGAAATGGTCCGGGTTGTCGATTACATCGCCGATTACGTTTTTAGGCTCGGGGTAAAGGAAATCTTTATGGTAACCGGAGGGGGGATGATGTTCCTCTCCGACGGGATAGCCAGCCATCCCCGTATAAAAGCGGTCTGCAATCACCATGAACAGGCTTCGGCCATGGCTGCGGTTTCCTATGCCAAATTGAATGAGAATATCGGCGTGGCTTTTTTCACCTCGGGCTGCGGGGGGAGCAATGCCATCACCGGGCTTCTGGGGGCCTGGCAGGATAATATCCCCTGCCTTTTCATCTCCGGGCAGAGCAAAAGGAAAGAGACGGTCTACAATTCCGGGTTGGCGTTGCGGCAATTCGGAGTTCAGGAGGCCAACATCATCGCGGTGGTAAAATCCCTGACCAAGTATGCCGAAATGGTAAATGCCCCGGAGAAAATCGCCTACCATCTGGATAAGGCCGTCTATCTGGCCAAGTCGGGCAGACCCGGTCCGGTCTGGCTGGATATCCCGCTGGATGTTCAGGCCGCCCCGATCGATGAAGAGAGGTTGGAAAGGTTCACGGGACCGGAGGGAGACCCCGGGTTCAAAGAGGAACCCGCGGAAGGGGAGATATTTCGGTTTACGGAGTTATTCCGGAAAGCCCAGAGGCCGGTCGCCATCGCCGGCCACGGAATCCGCCTGGCCAAAGCTATCCCCGAATTCCTCCACCTCATCCGGAAGAACCAAATTCCGGTGGTCGGCTCCCACTTGGGCTTTGACGTCATTCCCAGCGACGATCCTCTCTTCATCGGCCGCGTCGGCAATAAAGGGGATCGCGCGGGAAATTTGGCCGTTCAGAATGCCGACCTGGTCATCTCCCTGGGGTGCCGGATGAGCGTGAACACCACCGGGCATGAATATCAAACCTTCGCCCGGGAAGCGCAAATCATCGTTGTCGACATTGACTCCGAAGAACACAAAAAGAAGACGATCCGGATCGATCTGTTTGTCAAAGCGGATGTGAAGAGGTTTTTGGAGCGGTTGAAAGGGCTGGAGAGGGTCCCTCCATCTTCCTGGGCTTCAAGGTGCCTCGAATGGAAGCGAAAGTACCCGGTTTGCCTGCCCGAATATGCCCAGGCCAAGGGAGGGATCAATCTATACTATTTTGTGGACCGACTTTGCCGGCGGATGAAGGGCGATGCGGTGGTCGTGGGAGATGCCGGTTCCGTATTCTACGTCATGGGGCAGGCGTTTCAGGTGAAGGAGGGGCAGCGGTTTATTACCTCCGGGGCCCAGGCGGAAATGGGGTTCACCCTCCCTGCCTGCATCGGGGCCTGTTTCGCCCGTGGCCGGAAAGAAGTCATCGGCATAACCGGGGACGGGTCCCTGCAGATGAATATTCAGGAGCTCCAGACGATCGTGCATCACGACCTGCCCATCAAGCTGTTCATCTGGAATAATGACGGATACCTCTCCATCAGAACATCGCAGAAAAAATTCTTTAACGGCCGCCTCATCGGGTCGGATCGAACCTCGGGGGTTTCCTTTCCGGAGCTTAAGAAGATCGCCGATGCCTATGGGATCCAGTATTTTCGGGCGGCGGAAAGTTCAACTCTCGACCGGGAGATCGATGAAGTATTGGGTTTCCCCAAGGCGGCCATCTGTGAAGTCATGTGCTTAAGCGACCAGGAGATCAAGCCGTCGGTTTCCGCCTATGTAAAGCCGGACGGGTCGATGGTCTCCAAACCCCTGGAAGACATGTATCCTTTCCTGAACCGCCAGGAATTCTTGGCCAACATGATCGTGAAACCTCTGGATGAATGAACGAGCCCCCAAAGCGGAATGGAAACTTTAGCCCACCGGAGAATAGCCCTTCTGGGCGCCACCGGGCATATCGCCCAGGCGTTGCTCTACCACCTTGGCGCTAGAAGGGATTACGAATTTTTTCTGTTTGCCCGGTCGGCAGAGCGTCTGGATGAGGTCTTAAAGAGGGTTCGGCTCCTGCCCGCCCAAAAAGCAGGGTACGAAGAGTTCCCCCGGGGGGACTATGACGTGATCCTCAACGGCACCGGGATCGGAGACCCGAAGCGCCTGCGCGAAGCCAAGGCGGAAATCTTCCCGGTCACGGAAAAATTCGACCAACTCATCCTGGAGTACCTTTCCCGTCGCCCCGGGACTCTTTACCTCAACCTGAGCAGCGGGGCTGTCTACGGAAAAGATTTTTCCCGCCCCGTCGATGATACGACCGCTCTCCAATTGAATATCAACCATCTGGGTAGGGAAGACTTTTACGGCGTCGCCAAGATTCATTCCGAGGCCAAGCACCGGGCTTTCGACCGGTGGAACATCGTCGACTTGCGAATCTTCGGGTTTTTCAGCCGGTTCATCAACCCCCGGGCCGATTATTTCATGAATGAGGTCGTGGCCTGCCTGAAGAATCGGGCTGAATTTGTGACCGGCCCGGGGAACATGATCCGCGATTTCGTGCATCCCCGGGATCTGGCTTCTCTCGTCTCTCTCTGTATTGCCAAGGGGACCTTGAACGAGGGGTACGACGTCTACAGCCTCAAACCCGCGGCCAAATTCGAGATTCTGGATTGTTTCCGGAAGCATTTCGGGTTGAAGGTCCGGGTGGAAGAGAAATTCCAGGCGGCCACGGCTACGGGTCCGAAGGATCACTATTATTCCCTGAGCCGCAAGGCGGAAGGGATCGGATATCGCCCTCAATACTCTTCGTTGGACACCCTAGTCGAAGAGACCCAGAGCATCCTTGAATCCAACCCGCATCCCCGATAACCTCGAAGCAATGAATTCCCTTCTCGGGGAAAGGATAAAAAGGCAGGACATTTCTCCTCTCGGTCGAGTCACAATCTGTGCTCTTTCACAAACTCGGCCACCAGGCCCTTCATGTTACTTACGACCTGTGGTTGACGCGTATCGCAACCGCGGCAGGCATCGCAAACCCTGCAATTCCCAGCCTGGTGCTGGGCTTCGCGTAGGAAGGTAAATAGAGGATTCCGCCATAAGCTTTCGAATTCTACTCTGCCGGGAAAATCAAAGGACAGGTGCTTGGCCATCACCACGGGTGCCAAGGGACCCAGGCAAGGATAAAGCCAACGCGCGACTGGGCCCGCCGGACTGACGGGAGCACTCGTCACGGCGGCAGAGCGCCAGAGGAAATGACAGAAACTGCCTTCCGGCAGAGGGAATTCATAACCGCCCAACAGTTTTCCTAATTGCCATTCGTGCCGTTCAATCCCGGCAAAGTCATGCAGGATCCGATCTTCAATCGCAAAGCCGGCCTTTTGTTTTGAAAAGGGCCGCGGCAACTCGACGGATACCTCGAATTGACGAGCCCGCTCGACAGTTATTTCATATATTTGATCATATATGCCGCGGGAATGGTGGTAGGCATGCTCCTCGGTGTATGTTCCGGGTCGGCTGAATCCCAAGGCGAAGAAGGGAAAGGCTACAAGCCGATCGATTCCCAGGTCCCGGCAGATTGCCGGCATCAAGGGCAGTTCATGGACGCTATCGCGGGTCAGGACTATGGATGCATGGACGAGCGGGCTCCCGGCCCGCATTTCGAGTTTTGTATCCCTTAAAACCCGGAGATTTCTGCAGACGCGCTCGAAATGATCCCCCTGGCAACGCTCTCGCCATGATTCGCGGGTGGCGGCATTGAGAGAGACATTGATCCAGGAGACATCACCCCGGATGAGCGCAGGGATAAGATCGCGGCCATCAAGCAGTATGCCGTTCGTGAAGAAATTCATGCCCAGATGCGGAAAATTGCGGCGAATCCAGCCGATAATCGCGGGAAGATGTTGGTTGAGCGTGGACTCTCCAGTGCCGCTGGTTAAACGCAGGGTGCGGACCCAGGACAGGAAATCAAGCTTACGAATGTCCTGGAGGCGGACAAAGTCATCCAAATCGCCGTCGATCGGACGTGAACAGAAGCGGCACGCGAGATTACAGTTTCCCGTAAGCGATAGGTGCAGCTCTGCGGGAAGGCTCATGGGGCGGACCGTGCCTAGGCGATAATCGATTTCGTTGAGCAATTCGTTGAATACCCACGGCACCCGGGATCGTTCCCGGTACTCCGTCAGGGCCGCGGTCAGACCAAGGGCATCATGGGGCGGATCCTGCGGATGGGAGGATGCGTCTTGGAAGCATAGCTCCTCGAGAGCAGCGTTGACAAAAGGTGGGGCGTCATTGGGACGAAAACCTCGCCACTGGCCGACCCCCCTCATGACCGGTGAATTCCATGGACCCGTTCGGGCCGGCGGCAATTGGGGCTGCGGCGGCTGGTCGGGGCATTCATGGGGAAGGCGGTCTCCGTTTGGACACGCGGTAAGCCGCCGCAGGAGGCTGTGGACTCGGTCCTCACATCCGACCCGGAGCCGAAGGGCGAAAGCATAGAGATCTCCAGTACACGGGTTGCAGCTGTAAGCCTGGCCGTCGACGAAAGAAGCCTCGACCAGGGCGGCGTAGGGTGGTTCCTCGGATATGAGGAAGGACGCATTCATAAAGACGGCAAAAGGCTCTTTGTTTGTGCCCATCCAGGATGCTCCAGACCAATGGAGCAGAGTTCCCAGCCAGGTTCCCCCGATTCCCCATGGGGGATTGGTAGGCAACCATCTGGGCCACCGGTTGGGATGCCTAAGAGAGCAACAGACCGGAGACCCAGCATTTGACTTTTTCAAAGAGGAGGGCGTATCCAGCTTGAACAACATCCGATCCGCAGGGTGATAGGCTAGAAAAGTTGCTTGAGTCCCGGCGATCGATGAGGCTAATTTGCTCATCGACTTGAGGATCAGGAGGCCGACACCCTGATTCGGGACGGTTCCAGACCGGGGGTCTTTTAACGGAAGCACTCCAAATGGCATTACAAAATTTCGTAGATCACGGATGGCCATGGACATCTCTTCATAAGTAACAACCCGCATACAGCCGGGCGTCGGGGTAAGAAATTTCAAGGTCTTGGCGGAGGAAAGTCGAGATCGCGGTGTAAGGCCCTATCGCGGTCCGAACGACACACCCGCTCGAGCGCCAAGGCCATTGCCGCTAGGGTCTCCTGCAAAGCCTTTTCGTCATGGGCATAGCTGGGAAGCATGACCCCGTTATAGGTAATGATCCCTTCCTTCAGCAACTCCTGGATGTAGAGAGCCCGAAGGAGGAGCAATTGCGAGGGATTNNCCTCTTTCATCCTCTGCCCAAAACCCCATACGCGTTCGGCGACCGGTTCCCGGCGATAAGCCTCAAGGGCGGCTCGGGCCGCGGCAAGCGAATATACTTCCCCCTTGTAGGTGGGACCGTAGAATGCACGGGGCATACATGAACCGAGTATGCTCGCTCTTCCCACCAAAGCCGATATCGGCATCCCGGCCCCAAGTGCTTTACCCAGGCATGCCAGGTCAGGCACGATTCCGGTGGCCTTTTGAAGGCCTCCCCCGGGATAGCGGAAGCCGGTGATGATCTCGTCAAAGATCAGCAACCCGCCCGCCTCGCGGGTTCTTTCCTCCACCTTCCGAAGAAACTCGCGATCCACATCTTCTGCCGGTGCCTGGCCGGCCTGGGAAGCCCCGGCGGGTTCAAGCACAACCGCGGCCAAATCA
>PMCE01000492.1:3164-3801 GCA_003154025.1 Syntrophaceae bacterium | reverse complement strand
AGATAAAAGAAACGGTGCTGGAGAGCCCTTCGGTGGTTCTGCAGGCCCCGCCCGGCTCAGGCAAAACGACGCGCACCCCCCTGGCGCTGCTGGACGTGATACCGGCGGAAAAGGGACGGATCCTGATGCTCGAACCGCGCCGGATCGCCGCCGTCTCCGCGGCCCGGTGGATGGCCAAGACCCTCGGCGAGGAGATCGGGGGGACCATGGGTTATTCCATCCGCTTCGAAAGCCGGGTTTCGGAAAAGACCCGGATCGAAGTGGTCACCGAGGGAATCCTCACCCGGCGCATCCAGGCTGATCCCAGCCTGGACGGGGTGGCCATGGTCATTTTCGACGAATTCCACGAGCGGAGCCTCCAGGCCGATCTCGCGCTGGCGCTCTGCCTCGACATCCGCCGCGCCATCAGGAAGGACCTCAAGATTCTGGTCATGTCGGCGACCCTGGACTGCGGGCCGGTAGCGGCCCTTCTGGGAGGGGCGCCGGTGATCTCCTCCGCCGGCGAAGCCTTTCCGGTAGAGGAACGCTACCGGCCGGATGAGCAGGATAGGCCCCTTCAGGCGAGGATTACGGCAACGGTCCTTGCCGCCTTGCGGGAGACCTCCGGCGACATTCTTGTCTTCCTGCCCGGCGGGGG
>PMCE01000492.1:2457-3129 GCA_003154025.1 Syntrophaceae bacterium | reverse complement strand
AGCCTGACCATCGAAGGGGTGAAGGTGGTGATCGACAGCGGCCTGACCCGAAGGCTTCAGCATGACCCGGCCAGCGGTATGAACCGTCTGGTCACGGTCGCGGTTTCCAAGGCGGCGGCGGAGCAGCGGAAAGGCCGGGCCGGCCGTCTCGGTCCCGGTGTCTGTTGCCGCCTTTACAGCCGCCATGCTTTTCAGGGAATGATTCCTTTTACCCCGCCGGAGATGCTCCTGGCCGACCTTTCCTCCCTGATCCTCGAACTGGCGGCGTGGGGGGTGAAGGACCCGGCGGAACTTTCCTGGCTGGACCCACCGCCTAAGGCCGCATGGGAATCGGGCCGGCATCTTCTCATGGATTTAGGCGCTCTTGACCCCAAGGGTTCGGTGACTCCGGTCGGCCGGTCGATGGCCCGCCTGCCGCTCCATCCCCGGCTGGGGCGGCTGTCACAGAGGGCTGCCGAACTCGGATGCCCGCGCCTCGGCGCCGACCTGGCGGCCATTCTATCGGAACGGGACATCCTCCGCCGTGAGGCATCCGGCTTCATGGCGCACGGCGAAGGATCCGACCTGGGCGGAAGACTCGACCTTCTGCGGCGGTGGCGAAAGCAAAAAGAAACCCCGGGGGGAACCGATCCGTGGGCCCTGCGGGCCGTGGACCGGGCGTCGCAGCAGATC
>PMCE01000492.1:2146-2412 GCA_003154025.1 Syntrophaceae bacterium | reverse complement strand
GCGGCGCATGTGGATGCGGGGGAGAAGGCCGAAGGCATGGTACACCTGGCTGAGCCGGTTGCCGAGGACCTCCTCCGCGAGGAACTAAGCGAGAGCATTGAGACCAGAAGGCGGGTTGAATGGGACAAGAGGGAAGGGAGGATCATCGCGACCCTGGAAGAGAGGCTGGGAGCGCTGCAGCTGTCAGCCAGGCCTTTTGCACCAAGCGAGGAAGAGGTGGCCCTTCTTCTCTGCGAAGTTGTCCGGTCGGGTTCCGCCAGGATCGT
>PMCE01000492.1:0-2006 GCA_003154025.1 Syntrophaceae bacterium | reverse complement strand
CTGGCCGTGAAGCTGCAGGAGATGTTCGGCCTGGCGGACACGCCCAAAATTGCCGGCGGGCGGGTAAAGGTGCTTCTCCACCTCCTTTCCCCGGCCCGCAAGCCGGTTCAGGTGACGCAGGACCTGAAGGGGTTCTGGAACGGCGGTTACCAGCGGGTGAAGAAAGAGTTGAAAGGCCGCTACCCAAAACATCCCTGGCCGGATGACCCGTGGAAAGCGGTCCCGACAAGGTGGGTCAAGCCCCGCAGCCGTTGACATATCGAGAATTGAAGCTGCCCGATACGTATTCTTCGGGATAGACCTCCCCGCAAAAGCGCTAAAATCTGGCGTTCTTTGTTTGTGATGGAGGGAATTTGTTCGATTCCTTCGGGGAAAATTCCGTACCTGGGGGTGGGAATGCTGATTTTTCTTTGGCGGGCCTTGTCCTGATCGGCGTATAGCTGCGCCTCAGGGCATAGTTGAGAACAGAAAGGTTTTTTGGGGCATTCCTGACAAAGCAAAAGGTACCTCCCCTGGTGGAAGGTGCCTCTGTGCGTTCAGGCGGGCAGCCCAGCGATTGTGGATTCCGCCGGAGCTTTCCGTTGCGGATGGAACTTAGGGAATCTGGGTTTTCAAATAGATTGAATATATCGAAATAATATCATAACCTCTTTTAAAAAAGAGGAAATAGCTGAGTTATAGCAGCTTCATGCATTTCAATATTTCCCCCAAAAAAGGCAGGGCCATTTCTGACCCTGCCTCTATTGCACCAAATCACTACAAGGACTAGAACTGTTGATCAGCCGCTCGGGGGGTTTATTCCGGAGATTCCCCTATACCCATGATCTTGGTCGACTGTTGATGGCAGTAAATGTCCACCGAGTTCTGGCGAGGAACATCCATTCTCACATAGATCATATCGCCCGGTTCCAGGTCATTTTCCGTTTCGCCCAACGCATTGACCTGACCGGTCACGGGCAGCTTCGTGATGACGGTCTTGTCCATACAGGCTTTCAGCAGAACCCGTGCGTTCGTGCTGCCGTCGAGTACCTGGGAATTGGTAGTGCCCGGGGCAATAGCGATTAGTAACCGGGAATTGGAAGTGTTTGAAATGGCCCCGCTAGCCGCATCGAAGGTGAGGGTGTAGGAGCTGGGATTCTTGAAGGCAGTCAGGTGGAACGGCGCAAAGGCGACGTTGTAGGCACCGGGGTAGGCAATCGCCGTGATCTTGGGAAGGGCTGTCTGGATCACCGGGCTGGTCCCAGGATCAACCTCCTCACGCACACAGTTGCCGACACCGATCCGCTCACCCGTCTCAGCAGCGCAAAGCTCTATTGCTTGTCTTCCCCACGCTGCCACGGCATTGGGTTTCACCACGCCGCACTGGATCACGATGTTGATCTCCCCGTCCGGCTTCTTGGGAAGGAGAATGAACCATTCGTAGAAACCAGCATTGCCCGCCGGGGTTTTGGCACTTTTGAGCCCGGGCAGTCTAACTGGCTGGGTGTCTGTTGGTATCACGGAGTCTTGGCCCGTAAAGCAGACTTCATCAATGGAGTTCAGCGTCTGGGAACGGAACTGTTCGGTCCCAGTTCCTCCCGCCCGCGTATACTGGTTGACGGGGGGAAAGCTACCGAACGCTGTGGGAATGTAGAACGGGGAGGCGTACTCATTATACATGAACTGCCGGTACTTCGGGCTGAAATAGAAGGGATCGGCAAAGCTGAGAAAGCCAGATGTACAGCTTTGCCCATAATAGTTTGTATCTAATGCAACACAGTCCGTGCCGACGATCGCGATATAGGGATCTTCCCCCGCAAAAGCCGGAGTGACCAGGACTACTGCCAAGATCAGAGCAAACAACCATTTCATTTTTTCATTCTCCTTTCGATTCGATTAGAATCAGAAATTTATTTCTTCCCCAAAAGCCTTCTGCCCTCGAAGCATTCCAGGGACTCTCATAAACTAACATTACCCCCTTGTTCTTTTGGATTTCAGCTACCCCTCGCCGATTTGGTTGGCTTGAT
>PMCE01000551.1:18851-52577 GCA_003154025.1 Syntrophaceae bacterium | reverse complement strand
TACGCCGGAATGGCCACGGCCGAAGAGACCAACGAGCGGTTCAAATTTCTGCTCAAGAGCGGACAGACGGGATTAAGCCTGGCCTTCGATCTTCCCACCCAGCTGGGAATGGATTCGGACGATCCCCTGGCCCGGTATGACGTGGGGAAACTGGGCGTGGCGGTGGACACGCTGGATGATATGGAGCGGCTTTTTGAGGGGATCCCCCTGGACAAGATGAGCACCTCCTTCACGATCAATTCCACCGCCGCCATCATCCTGGCCATGTATGTCCTGGTGGGGAAAAAACAGGGGGCCTCTCCGGAATCTCTCCGGGGGACCGTGCAGAACGACATCCTGAAAGAGTACGTGGCCCGGGGGACCTGGATCTTTCCCCCCAAACCCTCCATGCGGCTGATCGCCGACACCATCGAGTACTGCATCAGAAACATCCCCCGGTTCAACCCGATCAGCGTCTCTGCTACGCATCTGTGCGAGTATGGGGCCAGAGCCGAGCAGTCCGTCTCTCTTCCCTTCCTCAATGCCCTGGCCTACATCGATGAGGTTCTGAAGCGGGGGCTTTCGGTCGACCAGGTGGCTCCCCAGATTGTCTTCCACATGGCCGTGGGGGGAAGGAATTTCAACCTCTTCGAGGACGTGGCCAAGCTGCGGGCCGCCCGGCGCCTTTGGGCTCGTCTGATGAAAGAACGATACGGAGCGAAGAACCCGGAATCCATGCGCTTGAAATTCTCCACCGGGGCCCTGGGGGGAGGCATGACCGCGGCCGAGCCCTTGAACAACATCACCCGGGGGACGCTCTTCGGGCTGGCGGCCGTCCTGGCCGGGACCCGGTCGTTGAACATGGGCTGCTTCGATGAGGCCTATGCCATCCCCTCCGATCTGGCCATCCGCACGGCCCTGCGGGTGCAGCAGATTCTCGCCTATGAGACCGGGGTGGCGGATACGGTGGACCCCCTGGCGGGCTCCTATTACGTAGAATCCCTGACCAACCAGATGGAAGAGAGGATGCGCAAGACCATGGCCGACTATGAAGCGCGAGGGGGCATCGTCAAGGCCATCGAAGAGGGGACTTTGCAGAGAGACCTGGCCAGGCAGAGCTACGAACTGCAGGAGAAGATCTCCCGGGGAGAGAAAGTCCTGGTGGGAGTCAACCGCTTCACCTCCAAGGAAGAGGAGAAGCCCATCGAGGTATACCGGGCCAACGCCAAGATCCGAGAGGCCCAGACCGCCAAGCTGAAGGCGGTCAAAGACAAGAGGGATTCCCGGAAGGTAGGGGAAACCCTTGCCGCTCTCCGTCAGGCCGCCGAAAAAGGGGAGAACATCTTCCCGGCCCTCTTCCCGGCGGTGGAGGCGCGGGCGACCGTGGGGGAGATCATCTCCACGCTGAAGCAGGTATTCGGAGAATTTCAGGAACCAAAGACCATTTAAGTAGTGTTCATCCGACCCCCCCTCTCCCGTTTGAGCTTGTGTGGCAACGAGGGAAAACCCCGTCATTCCCGCGAAAGCGGGAATCCAGGTCTCTGAAATTGTTGTGGTCTCGATCAGCCTGGATGCCCGCCTCCGCGGGCATGACGAATTACGACACAATCTCTCAAGGGGGAGGGAAAGAATGGGGTTTCCGGAAAGAGAGAAAATAGATAAATAGAAGGAGTCAGGCATGATCGATGGAAGACCCATCAGGGTGTTGATTGCCAAGCCGGGCCTGGACGGCCACGACGTAGGGGCGAAGGTGATCGTCCAGAGGTTGCGCAATGCCGGTATGGAGGTCATCTATACCGGCCTGCGGCAGAGCCCGGAGAAGATCTTGATGGCCTCGATCCAGGAAGACGTGGATGTCCTGGGGCTGTCCATCCTTTCCGGTTCTCACGTGGAACTGTGCCAGGAGCTGATGGAGGGGTTCAGGGAGAAAGGGGTCGGGGACCTTCTGGTGATTGTGGGGGGGATCATCCCGAAAGAGGACATTCCCGTTCTGAAGTCCTTCGGCGTGGACGGGGTCTTCCCGGTCCATTCCACCCTGGAGGGAATCGAGACGTTCATCCGCGACCAAGTTGCCCTCCGCAGGGGGGAGAAGCCCCAGGCGAAAGGACAGGAGAGATGACCCAACCACTCACGGGCGTGCGCATATTGGATCTCTCCCAGATGTTGGCGGGGCCTTACGGAACGATGATCTTGGGCGACCTGGGCGCCGAAATCATCAAGATCGAAAAACCCGGTGAAGGAGAAATAGGAAGGGGAATGCCCCCCCATTATTTCCACGGGGAGAGCGTGTATTTCCTCAGCGTCAACCGGAACAAGCGGTCTTTGACCCTGGACCTGAAGGCCAAGGAAGGGCTGGATATTTTCTACCGCCTGGTGAAGGTTTCCGATGTGGTCTACGACAACTTCCGCCCCGGAGTCCTGGAGAAGCTGCGCATCGATTACGAGACGCTGAAAAAAATCAACCCCCGCATCATCTCCTGTTCGGTCACGGGATACGGGCAGACCGGGCCTTTCAAGGACAGCCCGGCCTTCGACCTGATCATCCAGGCCCGGGGGGGCATCATGAGCTACACGGGCGAGCCGGGCCAGATGCCGGTTCGCATGGGCGCGCCCATGGGAGACCTGGGAGGAGGACTGTTTGCGGTCCAGGCGGTGAACGCCGCTCTCTACCAGCGGGAGAAGACCGGGATGGGGCAGCGCATCGACCTTTCCCTGCTCGACTGTCAAATCTCCCTGTTGATCTACCGCGGCCTCTATTACCTCTACGGCGGAGAGATTGCCCAGCCGGTGGGTTCCGGCCATGTTTCGGCTATCCCCATCCGGGCCTTCAAGACCAAGACCTTCGACATCGTCATCGATGCCAACACGGACAAGTTCTACCAGGAGATCTGCGACGGCATCGGCCGCCGGGACCTGGCCTCCGATCCCCGGTTTCGAACCCGTGCGGACCGCCTGAAAAATAAAGACGTTCTCTATAAGACCTTGGAGGAGGCCTTTCTGCAAAAGACCGGCCAGGAGTGGCTGAAGATCATGGAAGGCCGGGTTCCCATCGGGCCGATCAACACCGTGGATATGGCCTTGAATGACCCGCAGGTCCTGGGTCGCAACATGGTGGTGGAGACCACCCACCGTTCGGGTGAAAAGATGAAGCTGATCGGGAATCCCATCAAGATGTCCCAAGCCGAGGATAAAAACTTCACCCCTCCCCCGGCCGTGGGAGAGCACACCGACCAGATTCTCAAAGACCTCCTGAATTTCAGCCCGGCTGAGGTCAAACAACTGCGAGACAAGAAGATTATCTAGCCGACATCCGGCCGCCCCTTTTTGCCCTCCCCCTCGACAACGGGGGAGGGTGATGGTGAGGGTAATCACGGCGAAGAATTTCGAGATTTTCTATCCAGATTCCCGCTTGCCGCTAATCCCTCCNNTGATCCACTATTTCTTTTGGATTAACAATCTGTTCTTGTACTTCTCGATGATTTTATGAAATGGGTTTGCCAGAAGGATCTCATATAAAGGTCCCAGGAGGATATTGAATAACCTTCTGGGGCCTTTTCCTTTTTAAATCCAACGATAATTTCATGCGGACGTTCTCACGTGGAAATCTCCAGGGGGGTTTCCATCACTTTTATGAACCATGGGCAGTATATGCCAGCCATTTCGACCAGCCGGGGCGGGAGACCCCGATCGAAGGAGGGAATAGGGATGGATAAAGACAATTCGAAGGGCGGAAAAGGGATGGATCAATACACGCAGTACATGATCGAGCACGGCATCTCGCGTCGGAGTTTCCTATCACGCACAGCGACGGGGGCAGCCAGCGTCGGCGTGCTTGGGCTTGGTGGCTTTGCACCCAAGAGTGCGAACGGGGCGACCGCGGGGGAGGGCATAACCTTCGGCAAGAGCTCTGACGGAGCCGCGACGCTCTCCTTTCTGCCGAAGCCGAAACCGATCAAGAACGCTGACATCAAGGCTACGGAGACGTTCGACGTAGTCGTAGTCGGTGCGGGTGCCTCAGGAGTCCCAGCAGCCCTCTCCGCCGCCGAGAACGGCGCTAAGGTTGCGGTGCTGCAGAAGCACGGTTTGCCCGTTTCGCAGGGCAACTCCGGCACCGGCATCGATCTGACGAAGAGCGATTCGGCCGGTGTCGAGGCGCTAGTCGCGAGAATCCTGAAAGACAATGACCATCGCTGCAACTCCAAGCTCATCAGACAGTGGGCATACAACTCTGGTGAGGCCGTCGCATGGGTCATGGATCGCGCTAAGCAGTCCGGCGCGCAGGTAATCGATCAGGGCAACCTCCAGCAGGTGGCTATCCTCAAGGTCAACGGCTACACCATGAGCTACATCACCTCGTTCTTCGGACCGAAGCCTTACAACACGGGTGCCGGCATGGTCGCCTTGGCCAAGACTGCCCAGAAGGCCGGCGTCAAATTCTTTTACAGCACGCCCGCTGTTCAGTTGGTCCAGAACAAATCTGGCGAAGTCATGGGCGTGATCGGCAAGGGCAAGGACGGCAAATACACGAAGTTCGTCGCGAAGAAAGGCGTTATCTTGGCGGCCGGCGATTACCAGAACAACAAGGCGATGTCCGACTACTTTATCCCCGATTTGAAGTACTTCGCCCGCAAACAGATGGACAAGACCGGCGACGGCTTCATCATGGCCTACTGGGCGGGCGGCGTGATCGAGCCTATCGGGCACACCAAGATGTTGCACGACTTTGACGCGGGTCCGGCCTCCATGTGCGACATGCCGTTCCTGGCCGTCGATCAGAATGGCAAGCGGTTCGTGAACGAGACCATCGAGATGTCGGTGTTAAACAACTACCTGCGCCAGCCTAAGAACACCGGACAGTATTCGCAGATCTTCGACTCGAACTACATGACGCAGGCCGCAAACTGGCCGGGCATGCTGGTCCCGCCGGAGGGCCTGAAGACCTACATGCCCGATGAGCCGGGTCCCAAAAAGGGCGTATTCGAATCGCTCGTCAATACGCACAAGGCAGACACGCTCGAGGATCTCGCCAAGAAGATCAAGGTGGACCCCGCGACTTTCGTTGCGACCGTCAAGCGCTATAATGAAATCGTTGCCTCAGGCAAGGACACCGACTTCGGCAAGCCAGCGGACCGGCTGATTCCGATCGAAAAGCCGCCGTTCTACGGCATCCACCGTACAGTGCGTGTGTCGGCGATCTGCTCCGGTATGCTCGTCGACGAGAACCATCAGTGCCTCAATGCCGATGGCAAGCCCATCAAGGGCTTGTACGCGGTCGGCAATCTCGGCGGTGGCTTCTACGGCGGCGTCGACTATCCGCTCACCGTCTTCGGTATGTCACTGGGACGTTGCTACACTTTCGGCTATCTTGCCGGAAAGCATGTAGCGAGACTGTAACGATGGCAGAAGCGCATCACTGTACGACCTGACAAGTACGTGCTCCGGCCGCGGATTAACTCGTTTGGCGACGGCATCGGCTTAAGGAGGAAAGATGGTAATGACTGATGTGAGAACGGAAGATAAGATAGTCAACACGTAGGCCGCGGCACGATTGCAGGATTCAGCGCAGCGAAAGAGGAGGCGTCAAAATTTTTTCAATGGGAAAGTGAGTTTCAACGTCCGTATCCCCGTACCCGTTTCCTGTAGCTTCGCCTGGCCCTCTCCCCCGGGGAAAAGGGGGAGAGAACATTGTGAACCGAATGGTAAAAGCGCGGTGAAGATTTTGCAGGTGCCTGCGGCCGGGCGGATTGAAACGGGTTGGGCCGCAAGAAAATCTTCGAGGACATTTTGGGAGANNGAGGAGGCCTGATATGAAATTCGAGAAAATTCATGTTATTGCTGTAATCTGCTTCTCGGCGCTAATTTTGGCGGGAGCCCAAGGGATAGGGTTGGGCGAGGAGAAGGATTCATACCAAAAGGATCCCGAGTCCTGTGCGAGCTGCCATGTCATAAAGCCATATGTCACAACCTGGAAAAGCTCCGATTTTCTGGACCATAAGCATTCCCAAGCCGGGATCGGCTGCCTCGAATGCCACCAACTCACGGCGGATCAACAGAGCGAAAATGTGAAAAAATTCCGGGGGAAAGCTTTTAAGACACCCTTGGATAAACGGGGATACCCGAACGACTTTTGTTTGCGGTGTCACGGAAGCTACAAAGAGGTGGCTGAACGCACAAAGAATTTCCGGGAAAAGGGTTTATCAGGGAACCCCCATGAGTCGCACTACGGCGACCTCGATTGCAACCTGTGTCACAAGTCCCACAAACGTTCGGTGGATTACTGTTCTGAATGCCACTCCCCGGGTGTTAAAAAACCGGGCTGGACCGCGATGAAGTAGGGCGTTCTCCAGCCTTCTTTCCTTAGCCCCTTTCGTTACTTAATCCGGTCGATGCTTGGATGCTACCCGCATTTTGAAAGCGTCTAAAAAAGAACATGAGAAGATCGGACCGAATTGTGGGAGGGGGCATAGCTGTAAGCTATCGGCATTTTTTAGCTTCGCTCACCTACGTTATTTGGGGCAAGGAGTTCAAGGCGCAAGAGGAATACTCGCCGCGGGAACAAAGAAATTCCTGTCAATGCTTGGGCTATATCTAGAAGTATTCCCGTCAAGTGTAAGGTCCCTCAAGACCAGATTGGCAATCGCGCCGCCGTAAATGAACACGCCCCAATCCCATTTCGACTTGGGCTGGATACATTGTGGGTCGGGGGCAAGGTCAGAAGTGGTCCTGCCTTTTTCGCTTATTTCAATTGCAAATCTTGTACTTGCGAAACTCATACCGAGCGTGGACTTATAGGTGGAAGCTCCAGGACCAGTAATGGTCCTCCATTCACTGTTTACCTGGTTTTAGGAAATGACTTCTAGCAGCGTTCTCCATAATAAGGCAATATTTGAGCGAACGGCAATCCAGACTGCGATCCAGGGAAAAGGGCAAGGGGAAAGGCCCCTTACCCCTTTTTTGATCTTCATTTGTGTCCGGTTTACTCCAAGATGTGCAACCCCGTTCCAACACGGTCGGTGATGGGAATCAGGCCGCGGTAGTCCACTTCCTCGTCATTGGTCTGGATGACCTTCTTCAGGCAGGATTGGTTTTTTTCGTGGTGTCCGGACTGTAATCCCCATCCTCTTTGGGCAGGTACGGGCTGGAGATATCCACGACCCGCATCCCGGCGCTGAAGCAGGCCATGGAGAGTAGGGTGCCACCGATGAAGAAAGAAAGGCCTGCTATCTCCGTTCGGAGCCGCAAGAAATCGCGATCGTTTTTCGGCGACGAAAGATCCGTTCTCAAATTGGGATTCAAATCGATAGACAACGTCTTACCGTGTTACTTTCGACGTATGGGCAGTGATCGCCTCGACAATGCGGGGCCACGCCCCGCCATGGGGGAGATCGTGACCCATGCCCTCGATTAACATCAATTCAGCCCCCGGTATGGCTTTGGCCGTATTCTTCCCCCCCTCCACCGACACGAGAGGATCGGCGGTTCCGTGAATCACCAGCGTCGGCGCTTTCACGAAAGCGAGGGCTGGCTCCCGGTTGCCATGCGCCAGGATGGCAACCAGTTGACGGATTACTCCCTGAGGGTAAAAGCATCGGTCGTAGCCAGCGGCCAGGATCTTGCGGGTCCACGTTTCATCTACCGGAAACCCAGGCCCTGCGAGGGTCTTGAAGACTCCGATCATGTGCGCGACGTTCGCCTCTCGCTCTTCCGGCGGCGGGGCGATTAACAGTCCCATCACCTCCGGCTTCGGTTGGGGGAGTCCAGGGTTTCCTGTAGTGGAGTAAATGGAGATCAGGCTCAGGGCGCGCGAAGGGTGGCGAATGGCCAACGCCTGGGCGATCATTCCGCCCATGGACATGCCGCAGATGTGGGCCTTCCGGATCCCAAGGGCGTCCAGGAGGCCTACCCCGTCGTCAGCCATATCATCCAGGGTGTAGGGGACCTGGATTTTTTGCCCCTGCATGATCTTTCCGAATATTTCGATGAGGTTCGGCACGCCGGCGGCCTCAAACTTGGTGGAGAGGCCGGCATCCCGGTTGTCATACCGGATGACGTAATGACCGCGTTGGGCAAGGTCTTTGCAAAGGTCCTCGTCCCATTGGATCATTTGTCCGCCCAGCCCGATGATCAGGAGGAGCGGCCGGGCTGACGGGTTGCCGAAAGTTTCATATTCGATTTGAATGCCATTTGCGGTTACTTTCGCCATTTCGGTTCCTCCTCTTTCCGGGTACTTATGATGGCGCAGGGGCGTCCCGCGTTTCGCGGGACATCGCGCCCCTGCATTTCCATGCAACTACTCCCAGAGGCCAGTTTTCCCGTCCGGAGAAAAGGTGTATTCTCCCTGGAAGGGTGCATCCTACTTTCCCTCAAACACCGGTTTTCTCTTTTCCAGAAATGCCCGGGCAGCTTCCCGATGGTCTTTGGTCTCGGATAGCAGCGATATCTGGGAAGAGATATAATCCAGGTGAGCGCGCAGGCTGCTGGTCATCGCCTGGTAGACGGCCCTTTTCATCATGCGGATGGCCAGCGGCGGTTTGGCGGCGATTTTGGCGGCGAGACTCATCGTCTCCTCCATGAGGCGGTCGTGGGGAACGACCCGGTTCACCAATCCCATGGCCAGCGCTTCCGGGGGGGGCACCACATCGCCGGTGAGGAACAGTTCAAGGGCTTTCGCCGGGCCCACCAGCCGGGGGAGGTAATAAGCGCCGCCGTCTCCCGGGACAACCCCCAACAGAATGTACGATTCGGCCATTTTCGCCCGGTCCGAACAGATGCGCAGGTCACACATCAAAGCCATATCCAACCCCGCGCCCATGGCCGCTCCGTTAATGGCGGCGATGACCGGTTTGTCCATGTCTTCCAGCGTCAAAGCGATGCGGTGAACTCCCTCCCACAGAAACCTTTTCATATCCCAGGACTGCAACTTTCCATCGGCCATGTCCCGGATGTCCCCTCCCGAGCAGAAGGTGTCCCCCTTTCCGGTAACCACGATGACCTGCACGCCGGCATCCCCCTGGGCTTTTTCCAGGCACTCCCGCCAGAGCCGGATCATCTCCCCGCTGAAGGCGTTCTTCACCTCGGGTCGGTTCAGAGTGAGAACGGCAACGTTCCCCGAAATTTCGTAAAGGATATGCGGCGCTCCCATACATTCCATCCTTTCTCCAAGTAGTCATAAGAACAGGGCCGGCCATCTTCCGCCGGTCGGTGCATTATAGCACCGGGAGGAAACAGGAATAAAGAGGAGAGTCAGCCAAGGAAGTCTGAGGGAAGGGTCACGTAAGATTGGGGATTGTGGATTGCGAATTGGAGATTGAAAGAACAAAAGAATGAAATGAAGGATTCCTCAACTTGAGGCACTTAAGACACTTCTTTTCTCACAATTTTTCAAATAGCGCCTGTAATTCCTTGATCAGCCCGATTTCCATTTCCATGTACTTGTCGTCGGTCAGGACGAATTCGATCTCGTAGGAAATGAGATTCTCCACGGCACTGGTGCGGGATTCGATAACCTGGGTTACGGTGATGTCCTTCAACCCCGCGTAGTCCGGAGTCTTGGATATCTCAGTCCGGCTAAGAATCAACCGCAGGGCCTTCTTGGCGTCCTCCACGCCCTTGAGAATGATGTCGATTCCCTCCAGTTTCTTGATGGCCTTGGCGATTTTCTCATCCCGAACCTTGATCCTCATGACGCTCCCTCCGAAATCGTTTGCCGATCTTCTTCCTCGAGCCTCGGACCTCTAGCCTCGGACCTGTTTTTTCTGTATCATGTCATAATCATCCCGGCTTAGCAAGGGAGAAAATCCCTTCCTCTCTCCGGGGCGACGAACTCTCCAACCAGAAAATCGATTCGTCGGGGGAAAAATGAACGGAAAGACAAAAAAGCGAACCAAAACCTCTCCCTGCATTTTTTGCCGGATCGCAGATGGAAAAGCAGAAGCTTACCGGGTTGAGGAAAACAAACTTTCCCTGGCGATCCTGGACATCAACCCGTTTACCCAGGGGCACTGCCTGGTGATTTCCAAGAGGCACGTTCCCTGGTGGCATGACCTGACCGAGGAGGAGACCCGCAGCCTTTTCTCGCTGGCCCGAAGGATATCCCGAAGAATGATGCGGACCCTCCATCCGGATTTCGTCTGCATGTACGCACGGGGAAGGAGAATTCCCCACACCCATATTTTCCTGGTTCCCAGCTTCGGCGGCGACCTCCTGGACCGCTTCTTCAACGCCTTGGAAAAGGCCCAGGAATTCCCGGAGAAGATCGCGCGGGTGAAAGAGAAGAAAGCGATGAAGAGAACTGCGGGGCTCTTGCAAGGCAAAGAATTATAATCATGAGTCCTATCGGACCTTTGCGACCTATTTTTTTCCGGAAGAAATCCATGATTCTGAATACCAACCATACCAGCTTTACGGTGAGTGAGGTGGAGCGCTCGGCCGCCTTTTGCCGCGATCTTCTGGGCTTTAAACTCCTGTCGCCGGCCGAAAGGCCCCCCCGGGTTTGCGGAATTGGCCACCGGTATTCCCGGCGCCCGTCTCAAAACCGCCTACCTGGAGGCCCCCGGCGGGCACCGGCTGGAGTTGATCCAGTACCTCGACCCCCCGGGGGTGAAACTGGATACCCGGACCAACAAGGTGGGCAGCGCCCATCTCGCTCTCGAGCTGGATGATCTTCCTCGGGTTTACCGGGAACTCAAAGCCAAGGGAGTCCGGTTCAAGGGAGAACCGATCGAAATCCCCGCGTGCCCCAACAAGGGAAACCTCATGGTCTGCATGCTTGACCCGGATGACTTCACCCTGGAATTGATCCAGGTGCGGGCGGGAACCTAGCCGCGGTTTGGGAATGAGATGCAGACTTGAATTTCCCCGGTGGCTCACCGGCGCCCCAAGGGATTCGTTTGGTCCGCAAAAAAATGTTGCAATTCGGCAAGAAATATTGACAAAATATTATAGGTGTGCTTAAATTCGTCGCGGGTCCGAACAGGGGCCCGGGGGATGGGTTGAGACGGAGATGGGGAGAGATTCAACCCGTTCCTTTCAATCGGTTGCCAATCGAAGAACCCAAATCAAAATCGAAACGTCGAGAACTGTCCGATTCGGTCCAGCGGCGAGGGGTGCAGGCATTCGCGCATGCAGGATTTCCGGAAGTGGAGGAAAAGCTTGCCCTTTGGGGGCTTGGCGAACATCCGGGGCGGGCGTTCCGGTGGCCATCTTCCTTCTCGAACCATTCTTACCCCACTCCCATCTTTCCCGGAGAAACCTTCACCCGGAACCGAAGCACTGTTTGTTGGGGGAGAGACCCTCGGACGGAAGAGGCTGGATAGAAAAGCGAAGATCCCCCGCAGGGGTGGGACCCAGTCGGTCGGCCTATGGGTCGTACAGATCGGTCTTCCGCTGGAGAAAGGGATGAATGTAGGATTTGC
Organism: Syntrophaceae bacterium; assembly: GCA_003154025.1. The sequence continues at coordinate 41,184 of PMCE01000551.1, read as the reverse complement.
CAGGGGAGAGAAAAGTAGCCGAAGAGATTTCACCAAAAAGGAGGGTTCAGGTATGGCGTACGATGCAGTGAAGATGGCGGACTGGCAGATTTCCGAAGCTGCCGAAGAGCGCCTGAAATCAATCTGGGATTTGGGGAAGGAGATGGGGCTGGAAAAGGAGGAGATCCTTCCCTACGGCCGGATCGGTAAGCTCGACTTTATGAAGATCATTAACCGTCTGGGGAACAAGCCGGACGGGAAGTACATAGACGTTACCGCGATCACCCCCACGCCCCTGGGCGAAGGAAAGACCACGACGACCATGGGGTTGGTGGAAGGCCTGGGAAAGAGAAAGAAGAACGTGGGGGGGGTCATCCGTCAGCCTTCCGGCGGCCCCACCATGAACATTAAAGGAAGCGCGGCCGGGGGAGGAAACGCCCAGGCGATTCCCCTGACGGAGTTCTCCATGGGGCTCACCGGGGACATCAACGACATCATGAATGCCCATAACCTGGCCATGGTGGCCATGAACGCCCGCATGCAGCACGAGGCCAACTACACGGACGAGCAGCTGGGCAAACGGGGTCTGAAGCGTCTGGACATAGATCCCAAGAACGTGGAGATGGGGTGGATCATCGACTTCTGCGCTCAAGGGCTGCGGAACATCATCATGGGAATCGGCGGGAAGATGGACGGGTTCCTCATGAACTCCCGGTTCGGGATCGCGGTCAGCTCGGAGCTGATGGCCATCCTGGCCGTGGTCCGGGACCTGGCCGACCTGAGAGATCGGCTGGGAAAGATCACCGTGGCCAACGACCGCAAGGGCAACCCGGTGACCACCAGCGACCTGGAGGTGGCCGGGGCCATGTGCGCCTGGATGCGCAACGCCATCAACCCCACGCTCCTCCAGACCGTGGAGGGACAGCCCGTTCTGGTCCACGCCGGCCCNNATCGCCGTGGGCCAGTCCTCCATCATCGCCGACCGGATCGCCCTGAAGATGTTCGACTACAACGTGACCGAGAGCGGTTTCGGCGCGGACATCGGCTTTGAGAAGTTCTGGAACGTGAAGTGCCGGTACAGCGGCCTGATTCCCAACGTGGCCGTCGTCACCGCCACGGTTCGGGCGTTGAAGATGCACGGCGGCGGGCCCAAAGTGGTGGCCGGGCTGCCCTTGGACTCCTCCTACACCAAGGAGAGTATCCCCCTCCTCGAGAAGGGGGTGAGCAACGTGATCCACCACATCGGGATCGTAAAACAAGCGGGGATCAACCCGGTGGTGTGCATCAATTCCTTTTACACCGACACCAAAGACGAAATCGCCTTCCTGCGGAAGGCCTGCGAGCAGGCCGGCGCTCGCGTGGCGGTATCCGAACACTGGGCCAAAGGGGGGGACGGGGCCCTGGAGCTGGCCGACGCGGTCATCGACGCCTGCAACGAGAAGTCGCAGTTCAAATTCCTCTATCCAATGGATATGCCTTTCCGCCAGCGGGTGGAGACGGTGGCCAAGAAGGTTTACGGCGCGGACGGGGTCACCTGGACTCCCGAAGCCCAGGCCAAAGCCAAGAAGCTCGAGTCCGACCCCAAATACAACGAATTCGCCACCATGATGGTGAAGACCCACCTGAGCCTGTCCCACAATCCGGAGCTCAAGGGAGTTCCCAAGGGATGGACCCTCCCCGTACGGGACGTCCTGGTGTACTCCGGGGCCAAGTTCCTCTGCCCGGTCACCGGGGCCATCACCCTCATGCCCGGAACGAGCTCGGACCCGGCTTTCCGGAGGGTGGACGTGGATGTGAAGACGGGGAAGGTGAAAGGCCTGTTCTAAAAACGCATAGCGCATCGGGCATAGAGCATAGAGGCAAAGAAAGAAAACGCTCTGCCCTATGCGCTCTGCTCTATGCGATTTTAAGGAGGAATTATGCCCGCGAAGATCATCAGCGGAACCGAGGTAGCCAGACAGATCCGGGAAGAGTTAGCCAGGGAAGTGGCCGCCTTGAAGGAAAAAAGCAATGTCGTCCCCGGCCTGGTGACCGTCCTGGTGGGACAGAACCCTGCTTCGGTGAGTTACGTCACGGGAAAGCAGAAGACGGCCAAGGAACTGGGGTTCCACTCCATCCAGGACAACCAGCCGGAGGACATCTCCGAAGCCAAACTTCTGGAGCTGATCGACAAGTACAACCGAGACCCGAAAATCCACGGAATCCTGGTCCAGCTCCCCCTGCCCAAGCACATCAACGAGACCAAAGTCCTCTATGCCATCGACCCTAAGAAGGACGTGGATGGGTTTCATCCGGTGAATGTGGGGAAGCTGATGATCGGGGAGGCCGATTACCTGCCCTGCACCCCGGCGGGAATCCAGCAGCTTCTCATCCGCTCGGGGGTGAATACCGACGGGGCCGAAGTGGTGGTCTTGGGGCGTTCGAACATCGTGGGCAAGCCAATCGCCAATATCCTCCTCCAGAAGCAAAAGGGGGCCAATGCCACGGTAACCATCTGCCACACGGGCACGCGGGATATCGCCTACCATACCAAACGCGCGGACATCCTCATCGTGGCCGCCGGCAAGGCGAAGGCCGTGACCGCGGACATGGTGAAGGAAGGGGCGGTGGTCATCGACGTGGGCGTCAACCGGATCGGCATGAGCAAAGAGGGCAAGGCCATTCTCTGCGGGGACGTGGACTTTGAGGGGGTGAAGGAGAAAGCCAGCCTGATCACTCCGGTGCCCGGAGGGGTCGGCCCTATGACCATCACCATGCTGATGATGAACACGGTCAAGGCGGCCAAAGTCGCCGCCGACCTCAAGACGTAAAAGGGTGATATACCTCATATAGGCGGGGGAAGGGAAATGATACCTTAAAAAGGCCAGTTATTCATGCAGATGAGTCGTTTTCCTTCCCGCCTGGATTCACGGGTCGGTTCGATAAAATTGAAGATGGTATGAAAAGTAACGGAAGGAGTCCATTCCGTGCCTGAGACCAAGATTCGGGAAGTCCCCTCGGCTCCCTCAGATCCCTTTTCCAGGGGAAGCAGGCTCAACGTCCAGGATTGTTACCAGTGTCAGAAGTGCTCGGCCGGCTGCCCCGTGGCCTTCGCCATGGATTTCAAACCCAACCAGGTCATGCAGATGGTCTCCCTGGGGATGAAGGACCGGCTCCTCTCTTCCAAGACCATCTGGGTCTGCGCCTCCTGCTACACCTGCTCCACCCGCTGCCCCAACGACATCGACATCGCCAAAGTCATGGACTGGTTGCGCCAGACGGCCATCCGGGAAGGGGTGCCCCCGGCGGAGAAGGAAGTGGCCCTCTTCCACTCCACCTTCCTGGAGGCCATCCGGTCCAATGGGCGTGTCCACGAGCTCTCCATGATGGTCCGGTACAAGCAGAAAACGGGAAAGTGGATGGAGGACTTCAAGCTGGGATGGAGGATGTTTGCCAAGGGGAAGCTCAAGCTCTTCCCGTCGGGGGTCCGGGAGAAGAAAGAGATTAAAGGTTTCTTCCGGGGATTGAAAGGATGAAAAAGACAGAATTCAGAATCCAGGAGTCAGGAGTCAGAATAAAAACGTTCCGGCTTCTGAATTCTGGCTTCTGGATTCTGAATTCTTTTTTTCTAGCGAGGGGTTGACCTTGAAAGTTTCCTATTATCCCGGCTGCGCTCTCCATGGTACGGCCCTGGAATATGATGAATCTACCAAGGGCTTGAGCGCTCTTTTGGGCGTGGAGCTCTGCGAGCTGCCCGACTGGAACTGCTGCGGGGCCAGCTCCGCCCATGTCACCAATGATTCTCTGGCGCATAACCTGGTTGCCCGCAACCTGGCCATCGCGGAAAAAGAGGGGAGGGATGTGGTCGTTCCCTGCGCGGCTTGCTACAGCCGGCTCAAGGGGGGGGAGCGGGAATTGGAGGCAGGGGGCAAAAAGCTCCGTTTCCGTGTCCTGAGCCTCCTGGAGTTCCTTGCCGATGAGGAACTGGGGGAACGGATCAAGGGGATGATCAAGCGCTCCCTCGCCGGTCTTAAAATGGTCAGTTATTACGGCTGCCTGCTCGTCCGGCCCCCCAAGGTGACCGGGGCGAAGAAATACGAGAACCCGGAGGAAATGGACCGGCTCCTGAGCCTGATGGGGGCGGAGATGATCCCCTGGTCCTACAAGACCGACTGCTGCGGCGGAAGCCTGGTCCTGACCCGGACCGACATCGTCCGGCGGCTCACCCGGAAGCTATTCGACAAGGCCCTGGAGGCGGGGGCCGAAGCCATCGTCGTGGCCTGCCCCCTTTGCCAGTCCAACCTCGACACCCGGCAGGAAGAAATCTCCAGCGAGGCGGGCAGGAAATACGAACTGCCCATTCTGTACTTCACCGAACTCATGGGCTTGAGCCTGGGCCACCCGGACGCGGGAAAGTGGTGGAAAAGGCATTTCGTCGACCCGACGAAGCTCTTGGCTTCCAAGGGGCTCATCTGAAGGCAAGGAAAGAAATGGAAAAAGGGAAAGAACCTCAACCGAAAGGGATGGAAAAGATCGGGGCGGTCATGGTGGTCGGCGGCGGCGTGGGCGGGATGCAGGCCGCCCTGGACCTGGCTAACTCCGGGTTCAAGGTCTACCTGGTGGAGGAGAGTTCGGCCATCGGCGGCCGCATGGCCCAGCTGGACAAGACCTTCCCCACCAACGACTGCTCCATGTGCACCATCAGCCCCAAGCTGGTGGAGACGGGCCGCCACCTCAACATCCAGCTGGTGATGGACTCGGAAGTGGCCAAGGTGGAAGGGCAGGCCGGAAATTTCTCCGTCACCGTGCGCCACAAACCCCGCTACATCGACATCAGCAAATGCACGGGGTGCAGCGATTGCGCCCAGGTGTGCCCGATCCTCATGCCCAGTAAGTTCGACGGGGGCATGGCCCAGCAGAGGGCGGCCTACAAGCTCTATCCCCAGGCCGTGCCCAATGCCTACGCCATCGAAAAGCGCGGCGTGGCCCCCTGCCGGGATGCCTGCCCGGCGGGTCAGCGGGCCCAGGGGTACATCGCCCTCATCCGGGAGGGCCGGTACGACGATGCCATGAGGGTCATCAAAGAAGACAACCCCTTCCCCGGAATCTGCGGGCGGATCTGCAACCACCGCTGCGAGGAGGAGTGCAACCGGAATCTGGTAGACCAGCCCGTTTCCATCGCTACGTTGAAGCGTTTCGTGGCCGATCGGATCTATGCTCAACCCTATCTCCCGCCGGATCCCCTTCCTTACAATTTTGCCGAGCCGGTGGCCATCATCGGCGCCGGCCCCTGCGGCCTCACCGCGGCCCGGGACCTGCGCAGGCTGGGATACCCGGTCACCCTCTTCGAAGCCCTTCCCCTGGCCGGGGGAATGCTCCGGGTGGGGATTCCCGATTACCGCCTGCCCCCCATGGTCGTGGACCGGGAAGTGCGGGAGATCATCGACCTGGGGATCGACCTGCGACTCAACACGCCGGTCACCAGCCTGGACGAGCTGACGAAGGAAGGCTTCAAGGCCGTCCTCGTAGCCGTGGGAGCCCACGTGGGGAAGAAGCTGCCCATCCCCGGCGCCGACCTTCCCGAGGTATTGATCAACACCCAGTTCCTTCGCGACGTCAGCCTGGCCAATCTGAACGTGGGGCCGCAATTCCTCCTCGGCAACCCGCAATCGGTCATCCGCAATCGTCATGTCCTGGTCCTCGGAGGAGGGAACGTGGCCGTGGACTGCGCCCGCACTGCGGTCCGGCTGGGCGCGTCCCGGGTAGACATGGCCTGCCTGGAGAGCCGGGAGAAGGCGCCCGCAAACCTCGAAGAGATTCGCGAAGCCGAAGAAGAAGGGATCACCCTGTATCCCAGCCGATCCTTCAAGCGCATTCTAGACAAGGACGGACACGTGGCCGGGGTGGAGGCGGTCAAGGTAACCTTCATGGATTTCGACCGCGACGGACGGCTGACCCTGGAGACCGAGGAAGAAAGCGAACATACCCTACTCTGCGAGGTGGTGATCTTTGCCATCGGCCAGCAGGCCGGCCTGGCCTTCATCCCCGAGAGCACGGGCGTGGGAATCACCCGCCGGTCCACCATCGTCGTCAATCCCAACACCCTGGCGGCTACCCGCCCGGGGGTCTTCGCCGCCGGCGACGCCATTACCGGGACCACTTTCGTGATCGACGCCGTAGCCTCGGGGCACAAGGCGGCCAACAGCATGCACCGGTACCTCCGGGGAGAGGATATGGAACGCCCTGCCCCCCCGGAACTCCCGGTGGTAAAGATGACCCTGGAAGAGATTCAGGAAAAACGGTCCAACGGCGAGATCAAAGTAACTCCCCGGGTCTCCATGGGGGCCCAGTCCGCCAAGGAGCGGGTATCCACTTTTCGAGAGGTGAGCCAGGGGTACAGCGAAGAAGAGGCCAAGGCGGAAGCTGCCCGGTGCCTGGCCTGCGGGGTCTGCTCGGAGTGCCTCTGCTGCTACTACAAGTGCGGACTGAAGGCCATCAACCACGAGATGGTTGAGACCCAGGAGGAAATCCGGGTGGGGTCCATCGTCCTGGCCCCCGGATACGAGGTGTACAACGCCCGCCTATCCCAGGAATACGGGCTGGGACGGTATCCCAACGTGTTGAACGCGCTCCAGTTCGAGCGGATTCTTTCCGCCTCCGGCCCCACCATGGGGCACGTGCAACGCCCTTCCGACGGGAAGGTCCCCAAAAAGATCGCTTTCCTCCAGTGCGTGGGGAGCCGCGATCAGAACCATCCCTACTGTTCCTCGGTCTGCTGTATGTACGCCACCAAGGAGGCGATCATCGCCAAGGAGCATGAGAAGGAGGTCGAACCCACCATCTTCTTCATCGATATGCGGGCCTATGGAAAAGGCTTCGACACCTATTACGAGAGGGCCCGGAGGGAGTACGGCGTAAAGTACGTGCGCTGCGCCATCTCCCGGGTGGTGGAGGATCCCCGGACGAAGAACCTGCTGATCACCTACCTGGATGAGGCGGGAGAGATCAAGGAAGAAGAGTTCGACCTGGCGGTCCTATCCGTGGGCATGGTGCCTTCGGCCTCCACCCAGGAATTGGCCAAGAGCCTGAAGATCGAGCTGGATCCCTACGGGTTCGCCAAGACGGACTCCCTGACTCCCCTGGCCACAACCCGGGAGGGGGTGTACGTCTGCGGCGTCTTCCAGGGGCCCAAAGACATCCCCGAAACCGTGGCTCAGGCCAGCGGAGCGGCGGCGGCCGCCGCGGAGCCTCTCTCCGCCGTGCGGGGAACGATGGTGACCCGCAAGCAGTACCCGCAGCAGAAAGAGGTCAAGGGGGAAGAACCCCGGATCGGCGTCTTCATCTGCCGGTGCGGCAACAACATCGGGGGGGTGGTGGACGTGCCGAAAGTGAAGGAGTACGCGGCCTCCCTGGGCAACGTGGTCTTTGCCGACGAGAACCTGTACACCTGCTCCCAGGACACGCAGGAGAAGGTCAAGAAGGCCATCGAGGAACACAAGCTCAACCGGGTGGTGGTGGCCTCCTGCTCGCCCCGGACCCACGAGCCCCTTTTTCAGGAGACCATCCGGGAAGCGGGACTGAACCGCTACCTCTTCGAGATGGCCAACATCCGGGACCAGTGCTCCTGGGTTCACATGCATGAAAAGGATGAAGCCACTTCCAAGTCCCGCGACCTGATCCGCATGGCCGTGGCCAACGTCCGCCTGAACCGGCCCCTGGAAGAACTGACCAAGGGGGTCATCCAACGGGGACTGGTCATCGGCGGAGGGTTGTCCGGGATGAAAGCGGCCCTGGGGATGGCCGATCAAGGATTTGCGGCCGTTCTGCTGGAGAAGGAAGCCGAGCTCGGAGGAAACCTCCGGCGCCTGAAGACCACCCTGGCCGGCAAGGATGTGCCCCGCTACCTGGAAGACCTGAAGGCCCGGGTTGCCCGGAATCCCCGGATTCAGGCCTTCACCAACGCCACTCTGACGAACTTCACCGGCTACATCGGCAACTTCAAGACCACATTCAAGGTCGGCTCCGAGGGAAAGGAGCAAAACATCGAACACGGGGTGACCATCGTCGCCACCGGAGGGGAGGAGCTCAAGCCCAAGGAGTACCTCTACGGAGAAGACCCGCGGGTGCTGACCCAGCTGGAGATGGAGAGCCTCCTCCACGGCAGCCGGCGGAGGGCGGAAGAGCTGAAAGACGTGGTCATGATCCAGTGCGTGGGGTCGCGGAATGAAGAGCGGCCCTACTGCAGCCGGGTCTGCTGCGCGGAGGCGGTGAAGAATGCCCTGACTCTCAAGACCTTGAACCCCAAGGCTCAGGTGACCGTTCTCTACCGGGACATGCGCATGTACAGCCATCTGGAAGAGGATTATGCCCGCGCGAGAAAAGCCGGAATCCGCTTCCTGAGGTATGAAGAGGACCGCAAGCCGGTGGTGACCCGGAAAGACGGACGCCTGGAGGTGGTCTTCTTCAACCCGGTCTTGCGGGAGAACCTGACTCTCCAGCCCGACCTGCTGGTCCTGTCCGCGGCCACCCTCCCGGCCGATACGGCCGGGCTGGCCACCCTGCTCAAGATTCCCCGCACGGCGGAGGGCTTTTTCCTGGAAGCGCACATGAAGCTGCGACCGGTTGACTTTGCTTCCGAGGGGTTGTATCTTTGCGGAATGGCCCATGCGCCCAAGACGATCGACGAGAGCCTGTCGCAGGCCTCGGCGGCCGTCTCCCGGGCCTGTACGGTCCTGTCCAAAGACCAGATCCAGATCAGCGGAGTGGTCTCGGTGGTGGACGCCGACAAGTGCGCCGCCTGCCTTACCTGCGTGCGTGTCTGCCCCTACAACGTCCCCGTGATCAACCGGAACGGAGTGGCGGAGATCGAGACGGCCATGTGCCACGGGTGCGGCATCTGCGCCTCCGAGTGTCCGGGCAAAGCCATCACCCTCCAGCACTTCACCGACGAGCAGGTCATGGCGAAGTGCGACGTGATCGTGGAGGTTCTGACCGATGTTTTCAGGGGAGAAAGGGTCTGATGGAAACCTTTGAACCCATCGTCATCGCTTTCTGCTGTCACTACTGTGCCTACACCGCGGCGGACCTGGCGGGGACCATGCGGCTGCAGTACCCTTCCAACGTGCGCATCATCCGTCTTCCCTGCACCGGCAAGGTGGACGTGCGTCACCTCCTGGAGGCCTTTGAAAGAGGGGCGGACGGGGTCTACGTGGCCGGCTGCATGGAGGGGGATTGCCATTTCCTCAAGGGAAACTTCCGGGCCAAGAAGCGGGTGGCCTGGGCCAAGAAGATCCTGGAGGAAGCCGGCATCGGGGGGGACCGTCTGGAGATGTACAACATGTCCGCGGCCATGGGGCCCCGCTTTGCCGAAGTGGCCCGGGAGATGACCGAGAAGATCCGGAAATTGGGGCCGAATCCGGCCAAAAAGACAGCTCACAGCTCATTGCCGATAGCTCATGGNNATGATCATCGCTGAAGGAAAAGGCATCAAAGAGATTCTGGCCATGATCGAAGGGTACGACAAGATCATCGTGGCCGGATGCAAGGGGTGCGTGACGGTCTGCTCCGCAGGGGGAGAGAAGGAGGTCAGCATTCTGGCTTCCGCCCTCCGCCTGGCGCGGCAGGCCAAGGCCAGGCCCCTGGAGACCAAAGAGATCACCCTGGAACGGCAGTGCGACACCGAGTACCTGGAGCCCCTGCGGGAGATTGCCGACCCCTTCCCTGCCGTTCTTTCCCTGGCCTGCGGGGCGGGAATCCAGTTCCTGGCGGAGAAGTTCCGCAAGCATCCCATCCTGCCCGCGGTCAATACCCAGTTCATCGGGGTGACCGAAGAGCAGGGGGTCTGGACCGAACGCTGCCAGGCCTGCGGCAACTGCCTCCTGGACCGGACGGGCGGGATCTGCCCGGTGGCGCGCTGTTCCAAGAGCCTCTTCAACGGCCCCTGCGGGGGGTCCAAGAACGGCAAGTGCGAGATCGACTCGCAGGTGGACTGCGGCTGGCAGTTGATTTATGAGCGGATGAAAGAACTGGGACAACTGGAGAAGCTCGAGGAACCCCTCCCCGTAAAGGACTGGTCCACCAGCCGGGACGGGGGACCGCGGAAACGGGTGAGGGAGGACTTGAAAATATGAAAGCCGGCAGCCGATTGGAGAAACTCCTGACCAGCGGTCAATTTGTGGTCACCGGAGAACTGGGACCGCCCAAGGGGGCCGATGTTGCGGTCGTGGAAAAGAAGGCCGGTCTCTTGAAGGGAAACGTGGATTCCATCAACGTGACCGACAACCAGACGGCCATTGTGCGCATGTCTTCCATCGCGGTGAGCGCCCTCCTGGTGCGGATGGGGCTGGAACCCAACATGCAGATGGTATGCCGGGACCGCAACCGCATCGCCATGCAGAGCGATATTTTCGGGGCCTATGCCCTGGGCATCCGGAACATTCTCTGCCTGTCCGGAGACCACCAGAAGTTCGGCAATCACCCCACGGCCAAGAACGTCTTCGACCTGGACTCGATCCAGTTGATCCAGGCGGTCAAGAAGATGCGGGACGAACACAAGGTCTTGGGGGGCGACGAGATCGAGGGGCCCCCCCAGATGTTCATCGGGGCGGCGGCCAACCCCTTCGCCGACCCCTTCGAGTACCGGGTCATCCGGCTGGCCAAAAAGGCGACGGCCGGNNCTGCATGAAAAGATCCACATCCTGGCCGGGGTGACCCCCCTGAAGTCCGCGGGCATGGCCAAGTACATGAAGGAGAAGGTCGCCGGGATGGAGGTCCCCGACGAGATCGTCGAGCGCATGCGAAAAGCCGGGAAGGAGAAGGCCCGGGAAGAAGGGCTCAACATCTGTGTGGAGCAGATCCAGCGGTTGCGCCAGATCCCGGGAGTCCACGGCATCCACCTCATGGCCATCGAATGGGAAGATGCCGTGCACGGCATCGTGGAGCGGGCGGGACTGCTGCCCAGGCCGGAGGTGAACTAGAGGCGCAAGGAGCAGAGAGCATAGCGCATATCTTCGGGAAAAAGGCTAAGGGAGGATTGGTTGGGATTGTTTTTTTGACGCTATGCCCTATGCGCCATGCGTATTTAGGTATGATAGTCGTCAGCATCTTTTGCAAAGGATGGCGGTAGAATAAAAAAGAAGGAGCCAGTCCTTCTGCTAAATTCAGTGCTCGTTCGTTTCCAGCCTCATAATCGAGAAATTCAGGTCCGGGCCGGAGAAAACCTGCTTAAAGCGGCGATGGAGGCGGGGGTGTATATTCAGGCCTCCTGCGGCGGAGAGGGGTTTTGCGGCAAGTGCCGGGTCCAGGTTGAGAAAGGCGAGGTAGAGGGCCCGCCTACGCCGAAGATCTCCGAGGAGGAGTCTCGTCGGGGTTTCCGCCTGGCCTGCCAAAGCCGGATTCGGAGCGATCTGGAGGTCCGCATTCCGGTGGAGTCCCACCTGGACCGGAGAGTCATCGCCCGAACCCGGGAGCGGGTGAGTGCCGGGCGCCGGGTCTCTCCCCAGGAGCTGGAATCCCTGGTTCTGGGCTGGTGTTTCAACCCGGCGCTGCGGAAACAGTATTTGGAGGTGGAACCGCCGACTCCCAAGGACAACCGCTCGGATCTTTCCCGGCTCCTCCTGTCTTTGAAGAAAAAATTCGGCTTTGAAGGGATCTCGGTGGATTCCCGCCTACTTTATAAATTGCCCTTTATCCTGCGGGAGGCGGACTGGAAGGTTACCGCCACGCTGGTCCAGACCCGGATGGAGTCCCAGCTGGGCGAGTATCAGCTCCGGGGCTCCCGGCGGACGAAGCTGATCGACCTGGAGCCGGGAGATACGACCCAGACGCATTATTCGATCGTCCTCGACATCGGCACGACGACCGTATGGGGACAGCTGCTGGATTTGAACAAAAGACAGACCCTGGCGGAAAGTTCCGATTACAATCCCCAGATCCAGTATGGGGATGATGTCATCACCCGGATCGTGTACTCCCAAAAAGCGGGAGGCTTGAAAAAACTTCAGGAGAGCGTGGTGGGGACGATCAACGGAATCATCCGGGAATTGATCGCCCGGGCGGGAGTGAAACTCTCCCGGGTTTCCCACATGACTGCGGCCGGGAACACGATCATGACCCATCTCCTCCTGGGGCTGGACCCCAAGTACCTTCGGGAGTCGCCCTACACTCCGGTGGCCAATTACATCCCGCCGGTGCGGGCGGTGGACTTGGGTTTGGAGGTGGGCGAGCACGTTCATCTCTACACCTTTCCGTCGGTCGGCTCCTTCGTAGGGGGGNNCATCGACATCGGGACCAACGGGGAGATCGTCATCGGCAACTCGGACTGGATGGTCACCGCGGCCTGCTCCGCCGGCCCGGCCTTCGAGGGCGGGGGCATCAAGCACGGGATGCGGGCGACCACCGGGGCGCTGGAGGATTTTCGCATCGACCCGGTCTCCTATGAGCCCATGCTCCTGACCATCGGGATGGTGAAAGCCAAGGGCATCTGCGGGTCCGGGCTGATCAACATGATCGCCGAATTTCTGGAAGCGGGGGTGATCTCGCCCAACGGAAAATTCAACACCGAACTCCCCACGCGGCGGATTCGTTCCGGGCCCGACGGGAATGAGTACGTCCTGGCCTACGCCGGGGAGACAGCCACGGGGATGGACCTGGTCATCACCGAAGTGGACATCGACAACCTGATGCGGGCCAAAGCGGCCATGTATGCCGGGTACGTGACCCTTCTCCAGTCGGTGGGCCTCTCCATTGCCAACCTGGAGCAGGTGGTCATTGCCGGGGCCTTCGGCTCCTTCATCGACCTGGAGCGGGCCATCACCATCGGGTTGCTGCCGGACCTGCCCCTGGACCGTTTTCTCTTCATCGGGAACGGATCTCTCCTGGGGGCCCGGCTGATCTCCTTCTGCAACGAGATGCTCGACGACGGCGAGCGGGTCTGCCGGATGATGACCAATATCGAGCTGAGCGAGAATCCTGCGTTCATGGACAACTACATGGCCGCCCTGTTCCTGCCCCACACGAACGGATCCGAATTCCCGGGGGTCAGCGCGCGCCTGGCGGGGAAGAAGGGATAAGTGTGCAAGTGTAAGTGAAAGTGAAAGGTTTCAAATCCTCTTTCACTTGCACTTTCACTTTCACTAATTGGAAATGGGAAAAGTGATCGCCATGGCCGGGAAGGGGGGGACCGGAAAGACCACCCTTTCCGCTCTCGTCATTCGCCACCTGCGAAGGAAAGGCTTGAAGCCCATCCTGGCGGTGGATGCGGACCCCAGCTCCAACCTGGTCGATGCCCTGGGCCTCACGGTCAAAAAGAGCCTGGGAACGGCTCGGGAGGATTTCTTCGAAACCAAAGGAAACCTTCCTCCGGGGATGACCAAGGAAGTGTACCTGGAGATGAAGCTGCACGAGATCCTGGTGGAATCCCCGGGGCTGGATCTTCTGGTCATGGGGAGGCCGGAGGGGCCGGGGTGTTACTGTTATGCGAACAACATCCTGCGCCGCCACCTGGACGTGCTCATCAAGAACTATCCCTTTGTGGTCATGGACAACGAGGCGGGAATGGAGCATCTGAGCCGAAGGACCACCCAGGGGGTGGATTACCTGCTATTCCTTTCGGATTATTCGCTCAAAGGCATCCGCACGGTGGGCAAGATCCGGGAGCTGATCGATGAGTTGAAGCTGGCCGTGAGGGAGAAACACCTGGTCGTCGACCGGGCCCCCAAAGACGTGGACCCCGACTTCTCCCGGGAAATTCAAAAACAAGGACTGAACCTCATAGCCATGATTCCCGGGGACCCGCTGATTTCCGAGTACGAAATGAAAGGAAAGCCGCTCCTGGACCTGCCCGACGAATCGCCGGCGGTGCAGGCGGTCGCAGCGATGATGGAAAAGATGGTAAGAGCCTGACGGGAAAAAAAGGCGCGAGGTACGAGGGACGAGGATCGAGGCTAAGGAAAGAATGAATTTGGATGGGTCATCCCAGTCTTTTCCTCGGGCCTCGAACCTCGATCCTGTCCTTAAAACCTAACCGCAATCAAGAGAAGGGGGGGAGGCACAGTGGCCGAGAATCTGGAAGAAAAAAAGCTTTTCAACGGGGAGAAGGTGAAGGTAGTCGGGCCGGAGTACGAGGAGGGGACGCCCGAACAGCCTCACTGCTGGAGGGGCAAGATCCCTAGCCGGGCGGAGAAGCTCAAGTACCTGCAGTCCGGGGAACGGTACTGGTTCAGCAAAGAATGGTACGGGAGCGAAAAGCGGAAGACGCCGGCGTGAAAAAGACAGTGAAAGTGTAAGTGAAAGGGAAAAAAGCTTACCAAGCCTGAAGGCCTAAATCTTTTCCTTTCACTTTCACTCTATTCTTCAAAGGAGGTTGCCGTGGACATACCGAAGGTCAATTACACGGGCAAGATTAAAGAGGTTACCGTCGGGAAGGGGGATAAGAAGATCACCGTGGGCGGGGAGACCATGTATCCCTTCCACCTCTTCGAAGGCCTGATGCCCCATCCCCCGCGGATCGCCATGGAAGTATACGACGCCCCGCCGGAGGACTGGGCCGAGGCCGCCCTGGANNCAGCTGGCCAGTACCGATCCCAACGGGATGAACCGGCCGTCGGAGGAGGCCGCCGCCGTGGCCAAGAAGGTGTCCGAAGCCATCGACGTCCCCCTGATCGTCTGGGGCTGCGCCAACGATGAAAAGGACGCGGACACCCTGCGGCGGGTGGCCGAGCTTTGCGCCGACAGGAACCTGGTGATCGGTCCGGTAGGAGAGAAGAACTACAAACAGATCGGGGCCGGGGCCATTGCCTACAAGCACATCCTGGCCGCGTCCTCGCCCATCGACGTGAACCTGGCCAAGCAGCTCAACGTTCTGCTGGGCAATCTCGGGGTCCCGGACGGTCAGATCCTGGTAGACCCCACGACCGGAGGGCTGGGATACGGGATCGAGTACACCTATTCGGTCATGGAGCGGGACCGCATGGCGGCGCTGACCCAGCAGGATGAGCGCCTTCAGTTCCCCATCGTCTGCAATATGGGCCGGGAGGTCTGGAAGACGAAGGAAGCCAAACTGTCCGAGGCGGACGCCCCCAACCTCGGGGACCCGAAGAAACGGGGGATTCTGATGGAAGCGGTCACGGCCGTGATGCTGCTCATGGCCGGGGCCAACGTTCTGGTCATGCGCCACCCCGAAGCCATTCAGCAGGTGAAGGGGATGATCGGAGATTTATTGAAAGCATAAGGTAGGGGCGATTCATGAATCGCCCCTGCGAGAAATTGAGGAGGGTTGATTCCATGCCAGAGGAAATCAAAAGCGTAGATCCGGCCACGCTGAAAATGCTGGAGAAGGCGAAAGCCGACGGGGTGAGCACGGTTTTTGACCGGGCGGAGACCATGAAGCCATGTCCTATTGGAGCAGAGGGGAGCTGCTGCAAGAACTGCGCCATGGGTCCCTGCCGGGTGCCGGCTCCGAAGAAGAAAGGGGAGACGGAGGCGGAGAAGGCTAAGAGAAGGGGAGTCTGCGGGGCCACCGCCGAGACCATTTCGGCGAGAAATTTTGCCCGGATGATCGCCGCGGGAACCGCTTCCCACTCCGACCATGCCCGGGGAGTGGCTGAGGCCTTTCTGGGTGCGGCCAAAGGGGAAGTTCCCGGGTTTGCCATCAAGGACGAGCAGAAGCTCTACCAGGTGGCCATGGATCTGGGGGTGGAGATCGGCGACCGGCCGGTCAAGGACATCGCCGTTGAAGTGGGAGAAAAGTGCCTGGGCGAATTCGGGAAACAACAGGGGGAACTTCTGTTCGTCAAAAGGGCTCCTCTGAAGCGCCAGGAGATCTGGAGGAAGCTGGGAATCACCCCGCGGGGGATCGACCGGGAAGTGGTGGAACTGATGCACCGGACCCACATGGGGGTGGACCAGGAGTACAGGGATCTCATCCTGGCCGGGTCCCGCACCGCCCTGGCCGACGGGTGGGGAGGGTCCATGATCTCCACCGAACTGCAGGACATCCTTTTTGGAAACCCGGTGCCTATCGTGGGAAAGATCAACCTGGGGGTCTTGAAGGAGGACGAGGTCAACGTGGTCATGCACGGCCACGAGCCTCTCTTGCCGGAGCTCCTGGTGGTGGCCTCCCAGGACCCGGAACTCCAGAATTACGCCAAATCCAAGGGGGCCAAGGGCATCAACCTGGCCGGCATGTGTTGCTCGGCCAACGAGGTCCTGGTCCGCCACGGGATTCCGGTGGCCGGAAATTTCCTCCAGCAGGAGCTGGCCATCGTCACCGGGGCCGTGGACGCCATGGTGGTCGACGTCCAGTGCGAGATGCAGTCCCTGGCCGACGTGGCCAAGTGCTACCATACCAAGGTGATCACCACGAACACCCGGGCCAAGATGCAGGGCGCCACCCACATCGAGTTCGACGAGCACCACGGCCCGGACGTGGCCAGGAAGATTATCCGGGAAGCCATCGACAACTTCCCCAACCGGAAAGGGAAACCGGTGCTGATCCCCTCGGAGACCCACGAGATGGTGGTGGGGTTCAGCCACGAGACCATCAATTACCTCCTGGGCGGGCTCTTCCGGGCCTCGTACCGGCCGCTCAACGACAACATCATCAACGGCCGGATCCGGGGCATCGCCGGAGTGGTGGGCTGCAACAACGCCAGGACCTGCCACGACAGCGCCCACCTGACCATGATCAAAGAGCTGATCAAAAACGACGTCATCGTTCTAACCACCGGGTGCGCGGCCATGGCCTGCGGCAAGGCTGGACTGCTGACCCCGGAGGCCGCCTCGAAGTACTGCGGAGCCGGGCTGGCCGAAGTCTGCGAAACGGTCGGCATCCCGCCGGTGCTCCACCTGGGAGCCTGCGTGGACAACAGCCGGATCCTGATGGCCGCCACGGCCGTGGTCAAGGACGGAGGGCTGGGCGACGACATCAGCGACCTGCCGGCGGCGGGGGCCGCCCCGGAGTGGATGAGCGAGAAAGCCATCGCCATCGGCCAGTACTTCGTGGCCTCCGGGGTGTTTACCGTCTTCGGGACGACCTTCCCCATCTCCGGGAGCGAGGAGATGTGCAAGCTCATGTACGAGGAGTTGGAGGAGACCCTGGGCGGCAAGTGGGCCTTCGAGCCCGATGTGGACAAGGCCACCAAGCTGATGATCGCCCACATCGACAAGAAGCGCAAAGCCCTGGGCCTGGACAAGAAGAAGGATCGGGTCCTCTACGACATGGCCATGCGGCGCGACCTGGATGCCGTTTGAAAACAGTGAAAGTGAAAGGGTAAGTGAAAGGGAAGAAAAAAAGTTTTCTTCTAACCGCCCCTTTCACTTGCACTTTCACTCTCTACCAAGGAGGTTAGAACGTGTCTAAGATCATTGCCGCGGCTGCGATCCGCGGAGGTCACAAGATCATGGAGCGGGCCGAGACGAAATATAAAGAGGCCCTGGAAAAGTGGGGACCCGACCAGGAGGTGGGATTTCCCAACACCGGTTATTATTTGCCCGTCATTTACGGGATTCTGGGGATTCCGGTCAAGACGCTGGGGGATATGAGGCCGGTCCTGGACCGCTGCAAAGCCCTCATCCCGCCCCTGGTCCGGGAAAAAGTGTGGCTGCCTTACCTGGCCCCGGCGCTGGACGCCGGGATGGCCACTTTCTTCGCCGAGGAGATCATAGAGGCCATTCGCTATCTGGAGGACCCGAATTTTTATGTGCGGGGGGAAGATCCCACCACCGATAACCTCTGGCTCGGAGCGGCCGACGATATCATTCTCCGCAAACGGGGCATCGAGTTCGTGGACGGCACGGCCCCGGGGTTCGCCGCCATCCTGGGGGCGGCTCCATCCAAGGAGATTGCGGCGAAGATCGCCCAGGAGCTGCAGGAGAAGAACCTCTACGTCTTCATGTCCGCCGAGCACGAGGGGAAATACTTTTCCCGGCAGCTGGCGGAGGCCGGAGTGCAGATCGGCTGGCCCACCCGCCTGGTCTCCTTCGGCCCGGACTATACGGCCACGGTCTTCGCCATGGGGTTCGCCACCCGGGCGGCCATGTCCTTCGGCGGCATCGCCCCCGGCGACTACCGCAAGATTCTCATCTACAACAAGGACCGGGTCTTCGCCTTCGCCCTGCCCCTGGGCTTCGTCACCGACGAGTGGTACGCCAATGCAGCCGGGGCTATCAACTGGGGGTTCCCGGTCATCGCCGACACGCCCATTCCCCAGGTGCTGCCCACGGGGATCTGCACCTACGAACACGTGGTCTCCAACATCCCCCACGATCAGATCGTCCAAAAAGCGGTGGAAGTGCGGGGCCTGAAGGTCACGGTGGCCAAGGTGCCCGTTCCGGTGGCTTACGGCCCGGCCTTCGAGGGAGAGCGCATCCGCGGCGAGGATATCTACCTGGAGTGCGGCGGGGGCCGGACCATCGCCGTCGAGTGGACCACTACCCGCGACATGAATGAGGTGGAAGACGGAAAAGTGGAAGTCATCGGTCCGGACATCAAGGATGTCACCCCTCCGGGGAAACTTCCCCTGGCCATCGTGGCCGAGGTGGCCGGGCGCCAGATGCAGGAGGATTTCGAGCCCATCCTGGAGAGGCAGATCCACCACCTGATCAACTATGCCCAGGGGGTGATGCACATCGGNNCGCCACCTGGGGGACATCATTCACGCCAAGTTCCACCAGGATTTCGGGACCATCTTCGACAAGGTGCAGGTCAAAGTCTATACCGAGGAAGCCATGGTCAAGAAGATGCTGGAGCAGGCCCGCGCCGCCTACCACAAGCGCGACGCCCGCATCGAGGGCATGACCGACGAGACGGAGGAGATCTTTTACTCCTGCACNNAGCGAAGCCATCGACCCGCTCCTGGGCCAGTGGAAGGGGGTCAACGAGTTCGTCGCCAAAGCCTCCCGGGGGAAGCTGGAGAGGTACAACGCCTACAGCATAATGACCGACCCCATGACCTCCTGCGGCTGTTTCGAGTGCATCGCCGCGGTCCTGCCCATGTGCAACGGGATCATGACCGTGAACCGGGATTTCACCGGCATGACCCCCTGCGGGATGAAGTTCACCACCCTGGCGGGAACGGTGGGCGGGGGGTCGGTCACCCCCGGATTCGTGGGCCACAGCAAGCACTACATCAACAGCAGGAAGTTCGTCATGGCCGAAGGGGGCATCCAACGTCTGGTCTGGATGCCCAAAATGCTGAAAGAAGAGATCATGGACCGGCTGAAGAAACGCTCCGAGGAGATCGGCATCCCCAACTTCCCGGATATGATCGCCGACGAGACCATCGGGACCACGGAAGACGAGATCCTGCCCTTCCTGACCGAGAAGGGGCACCCGGCGCTGACTCTGCCTTCGTTGTTCTGAAATCGGTAGGGGCACGATGCATCGTGCCCCTACAAATCATCTTCCCTAAAGGAGCACAGAGATGGCCCTCACTGGAATCGAGATTTTCAAGAAACTTCCCAAGACCAACTGCGGAGAATGCGGGGTGCCCACCTGCCTGGCCTTTGCCATGAAGCTGGCGGCCAGCCAGGCCGAGCTGGCTGCCTGCCCGTACGTATCGGAGCAGGCCAAGGCCGAGCTGGCGGAAGCCTCGGCCCCCCCCATCCGCCCCATGTCCATCGGGGCGGGAGACCAGGCCCTGAAGCTTGGCGGAGAAACGGTCATGTTCCGGCACGAGAAGCGGTTCGTGAGCCCCACGGGGATCGCCGTGCTGGTCTCTGACAAGATGAGCGACAGCGAGGTCGACTCCCGCCTGAAAAAGCTCGGGGAACTAAAGTACGAGCGGGTAGGCCTGAAGCTCCAGGCCGATCTGGTGGCGGTTAAGGGAGAGTCGGGAGACCCGGCCAAATTCGAGGGTCTGGTGAAAAAGGTGAAGGAGCGGCTGGACGGCAAGGGCGTGGTGCTGATGAGCGATGACCCCAAGGTCCTGAGCGCCGGGGCCAAGGTCGTAGCCGACCGCAAGCCCCTGCTCTATGCCGCCACCAAGGCCAATGCGGACGCCATGGTCCAGCTGGCCAAAGAGACGTCCGCGCCGCTGGCGGTCAAGGCGGGAAGCCTGGACGAGCTGGTAGAACTGACCACGAAGCTCACCGCCGCCGGCCTGAAGGACCTGGTGCTGGACTCGGGGGCCCGCACTCCCCGGAAGGCCCTGGAGGACCAGGTCGTCATGCGCCGTGCCGCCCTGGTGAAGAAATCCAGGCCCCTGGGGTTCCCCACCATCACCTTCCCCTGCGAGATGACCGGCGACCCCCTGAAGGAGACCCTCCTGGCTTCCATGCTGGTGGCCAAGTACGCGGGCATCGTGGTTCTTTCCGACCTGAACGGGCACAGCCTCTTTCCC
This sequence comes from Syntrophaceae bacterium, assembly GCA_003154025.1. The sequence goes on along the minus strand of PMCE01000551.1, from coordinate 20,887 downwards.
CTCCTGGTGGAGCGGATGAATATCTTTACCGATCCCCAGCGCCCCATGGCGACCTCCGAGGGGATCTACGAGATCGGGGGGCCCAACGAGAACTCCCCCGTGCTCATTACTTCCAACTTCTCCCTTACCTACTTCATCGTCTCCGGAGAGGTCGAAGGCAGCCGGGTTCCCTCCTGGCTTCTGGTCAAGGATACGGAAGGCCTCTCGGTCATGACCGCGTGGGCCGCCGGAAAATTCGGCGCCGATTTGATCGCCCCCTTCGTGAAAAAGTGCGGGATCGCCGACAAGGTGAAACACCGCAAACTGATCATCCCCGGATACGCGGCGGTGATCAGCGGGGAGCTGGAGGAGGAACTGCCCGACTGGAAGATCCAGATCGGACCCCGGGAAGCCAGCCACATCCCGGCGTTCGTCAAGATGTGGAANNGTCTGCGTCGGTGAGAACATCAACATCATGTCGAAGACCATCGGTCCGGCGATGAAGGAACGTAAGGCCGAATCCATCCTGGAGATGGCCAGGTACGAGGAGAAGGCGGGGATCGACTATCTGGATTTGAACATCGGCCCCTCCCGCAAAGCCGGCCACGAAATCATGGACTGGATCGTCAAGCTGGTCCAGGGGGCGGTCGATAAACCCCTCTCCCTGGATACAACCAACCCGGAGGCCATGGAGGCGGGTCTGAAGGCGCACAAAGGAAAGGCGATCATCAACTCCGTCTCCCTCCAGCCCGAACGGCTGGCGAGGGTCCTGCCCATGGCCAAGAATTATCAGGCCCACGTCATCGGCCTCCTCTGGGGAAAGGAAGGGATGCCCCGGGACGCCAACGAGCGGGCGGCCATGGCCGTGGACTTCATCTACCAGGCCAACAGCCTGGGGATCCCCACGGAGGACATCTGGATCGACCCCATCGTCAGCCCGGTGAGCGTGGAGATCAATCAGGTGCTCTCCTGCCTGGAGTTCATGTCCATGCTGAAGGACATTGCGCCCGAAGCCAAATCCATCGTGGGGCTCTCCAACATCTCCAACGGGACACCGAACCATCTTCGGCCCATCCTGAACCGGACCTACCTGGTCATGCTGATGAAGTACGGGCTGTACTCGGCCATCGTCGACGCCTATGACCAGGAGCTACTGATCATCACCCGGGGAGGGATGCCCGAGATCGTGAGCCTGGTTCACCGGGTGATGGACGGCGACGAGCCCGACCCCAAGAGCCTGACCCCCAAGGAGCGGGAATATTTCAAGAGTGCCAAGGTTCTCCTGGGGAAGACCTTGTATTCCCATTCGTGGCTGGAGTTGTGAGGATAGTGAAAGTGTAAGTGAAAGTGAAAGGAAGAAAATGAATCTTGGCCCTCGAAGCTTACGCTCACCCTAATGCGAGGTCCTGCACTTTCACTTGCACCTTCACTTTCACTGTATTTCTTATGCTTCCCAAACAAGACAACCTCCCCCTGGCCCGTCAGATGGCGGTCCGCAGTCTTCTCCAGTTCGACCTGGCGGAGAGGGCGGCTCGGAGCGGAGGGCGGTACGAACCCGAATCCGGGGGGCAGGAAAAAATTCGACTGCCCTATCTGGGCCGGGAGCTCTGCCTCTCGTTTCCCGGAGGGGCGATCGAACCCGGGAACGGAGAAGGCCTACTCTCCCTTCGGGAAGAGATCCTGGTCTTTCATTATCTGGAAAAGGCTACGGGAATTCCGGCGTCCGGAAAGTGGACCTCTTTCGCCGAGATTCCCGGGGGGACTTTTTATAACCCCGTTTTCCTCCAGCGGTGCAAGGCTCCCCTGGTGAAGAATTTCGGGGCAGATCCGCAGAAGCTCATGGCGGTCGCGGCGGAAGAAGTCCGGGGTGAACCGTTTCCCTTGGGCGATACGGGGGTCAGGGTCCCGGCCTTTCCCCGGGTGAACCTCGGACTGGTTCTATGGAAAGGCGATGGGGAATTTCCTCCGGAGGGGAACGTCCTCTTCGACGCTTCCATTACCGGATATCTTCCCGTGGAGGACATCGTCATCCTGGCGGAAACCGTCGTCTGGAAACT
>PMCE01000551.1:2935-18823 GCA_003154025.1 Syntrophaceae bacterium | reverse complement strand
TTTCCCCGGGACCAGCGTCTGACGCCCATCGCCGAGATGAAGGAGCTCATCGAGGAGCGGACCGAGGCCAAGCCCGGTTCGATGGGAGGCTTCTTCAAACTCAACCCCCGGGTGGACGACCTGCCGGACAAATACAGCCTGGAGAAAGATGGAATCCGACTGATGGTAATGGGGACGGTCCAGAAGGGGGGCGGGGGGTGTGTCTGCCCGGAGAACGTCATGGTCCGGACCCTGGTGGCTCATCTCCTTCTGGGACGCAACGAAGTGGTGATCCTGGACATGGAAGCCGGGGTCGAGCATCTGGGCCGGGCCACGGCGCGGGCCGTGGACAAGCTCGTCGTGGTCGTCGAACCCGGGCAGCGAAGCCTGGAGGTGGCCCAGAAGATCCGTCAGCTCGCCGGGGACATCGGTCTGAAAAGCATCGGGCTGGTGGGGAACAAGGTCCGGGGTGAAGGGGACCGGGAATTTCTCCGGCAGAGGATGCCGGACTTGCCTTTTTTGGGATTTATCGCTTATGATCCAAGGGTCGTGGAAGCCGATCTGTCGGGGACTCCCCCTTATGAAGGGAATCCGGAGTTTCTAAAGTCCCTGGGAGAGATCGTGGATCGGCTGATGCCCTGAGGTCTGGGATGATCTTCATCGGGGAACGGATCAACGGCCTGCAACCCAGGATCTACAAGTTCCTCCAGGAGAGGGACAAGGAAGCGATTCAAAGGCTGGCCAGGAAACAGGCCGAAGCGGGAGCCGCCTACCTGGATTTGAACGTGGGTACGGCATGGCTGCGGCCCGCCGAGGTCATGGCCTGGCTGGTCAAGACGGTGCAGGAAGCCGTGGACATCCCTCTCTCCCTCGACAGCCGCCGCATGGAGGTCATCGAAGCGGGGTTGAAGGTGTGCCGGGCGGGGGCCTTGATCAACTCCACCACGGGGGAGAAAGATAAGCTGAGCCGTTTCATGGAACTGGCGGCCAAGCATGGGGCGGCCCTGGTGGGCCTGACCATGGATGAACAGGGCATTCCCCTCCATGCCGTGGGCCGGGTGGCCATCGCCAAGAGGATCCTGGATTACGGAGAGTCGCACGGGATTCCCCGGGAGCGGCTGTACATCGATCCCGTGGTTCTTCCGTTGAAGTTTTCCCAATGCCAGGGGCCGGTGATTCTGGAGACGATTCGGCAGGTGGCCAAGGAAAGGACCTCTCCCCATATCCTGGTGGGACTGAGCAACGTCTCCCAGGGGGCTAAAGAGCGTAAGTTGATCAATCGCACTTTTCTCACCATGGCCGTCACCTGCGGCCTGGACGCGGTCATCGCCGATGTCCTGGACGAGCCGCTGATGGAAGCGGCCCGGACGGCGGAGGTCATTGCCGAACGAAGGCCGTATTCGGATCAATTCCTGCGGGATGGGAAGAAGGAAGTAGCTTAAAACAGTTTCGAGTTTCGAGTTTCGAGTTCAAATCCCGCGAATACCACAACCCGAAACTTGAAACCCGAAACTCGAAACTATAGAGGGAAGGATTCTAGAAGGATGAAAATCGCAGTCGTAGGTACCGGTGCGCTAGGTTCCTTATACGCCGGCTATCTAGCCCGCGGCGGGGAAGAGGTTTACGCCGTCGATATTCGGCAGGACATCATTTCGGCCATCTCCAGCTCGGGGATCCGGATCGTCGAGCCTGACGGGAAGGAGGCGGTCATCCCGGTTAAAAAGGCCACCCTGAAACCCGAGGAGGCGGGGGAATTCGATCTGGTGATTCTGCTGCCCAAATCCCGCCAGACCCAGGAGGCGGCCCGCGGCGCCCGGCGCCTCTTCGGGCCGGAGACGATGGGATTGACCGTGCAGAACGGGCTGGGCAACCCCGAAGCCATCGAGGCCATCGTCGGGGAGGGAAGAATTCTGGCGGGCGCCACCATGAACGCCTCTACGTACCTGGGGCCGGGCCGGATGCTGTATGCCGGCAGGGGCGAGACGGTCATCGGCGAGATGCGCGGGGGCCCAAGCCCGAGGGCCGAGAGGATTGCGGCGGCATTCAACAAGGCCGGCCTTTCGACCAAGGTCTCCGCCGAGGTCTGGAACGACGTTTGGGGAAAGCTGCTGGTGAACGCGGGAGTGAATCCCCTCACGGCCATTACCCGTCTGGCCAACGGGGTCATGGTGGACCACCCGGGGGCCCGGGAAATCATGAAGGGCCTGGTGGAAGAGGGGAAACGAGTGGCCCTGGCGAAGGGGATCCGCCTCCCCTACAGCGACGCCGTGAAGAAGGTGGAAGATGCCTGCATCGCCACCGCGCCGAATTATTCCTCCATGCTCCAGGACGTATTGGCCCAGCGGGAGACGGAGGTGGATTTCATCAATGGGGCCATCGTCCGGGAGGGAGAAAGGCTGGGGGTTGAGACCCCGGTCAACCGGACGATCACCAACCTGGTGAAGACGATCGAAAAGACCTATTCCATCCGGGCGAAGTAGGTTCAGCCAAAACCGTTCGCCCTCGAAGAAGAAGAAAGACTTGGGGAGTTCGCGGGGATAGCGCAAAGCTATCCGGTTATAGCATTTGCCAGTTGATGCAGTACCTATCCCGCCTTTAGAGAGCCTATTTTGAACACAAGAAATTCGGCGGGGCGGTCGCGCCAAGTGCGTGACGGTCGCCCCGACCAAAGATGCCGACTTGCGTGATGGAGGGAAAAATGCAGGAAGAGCTCGACTTTTCCAAACTGGATCCCATCCTGGAGAAGTACCGGGGACAGGAAGGAGCCCTGATCCCCCTCCTCCAGGAAGCCCAGGCCGTCTATGGGTATCTTCCGGAAGAGGCTTTGGCTTATCTGGCCAAGGGCCTCAAGGTGCCCCTGAGCCGGGTGTACGGGGTGGTGACCTTCTATGCCCAATTCTACACCACCAAGAGGGGGAGGCACACGGTGCGGGTCTGCCGGGGAACGGCCTGTCACGTGCGCGGGGGCAAGGGTGTCCTGAAATCGGTGCAGCAGTTCCTGGGGATCGGGGAGAATGAGAGCACGCCGGATTTCAAATTCACCTTCGAGACCGTGGCCTGTCTGGGCGCCTGCGCCCTGTCCCCGGTCCTGCTGGTGGACAAGACCTATTACGGGAAGCTCACCCCGGCCAAGGTGGGGAGAATCCTGAAGCAATATCACTGAGGGAGGCGGAACGTTGAAGGGGCGGCTTGAATCGGAAAAGGAATTGATCAGTCTGAGGGAGTCGATTCTCGGGGAACGCGACCCGAACCAACTCTGCGTCACCATTTGCGGTGGGACGGGTTGCCGGGCCTGGGGGGGCGAGGAAGTCAGACAGACCTTCATCGAAGAGATCCGGAAGCAGGGGCTGGCCGGTCAGGCCAGCGTGATGCGTACCGGATGCCACGGCTTCTGCGAGCGCGGCCCGGTGGTGGTCGTTCTGCCTCAGGAGATCTTCTACCAGCAGGTGACGGTGGAAGACGTGCCGGAGGTCGTCTCCGAAACGCTCCTGGGGGGGCGGGCCATCCAGCGGCTGCTCTACACCAACCCGGCCACGGGTCGGGCCGTGGTCTACGATCACGATGTGCCTTTCTACCAGCTCCAGATGCGGAAGGTCTTCAGCGACAACGGCCGGATCGATCCCACGGAAATCCGGGATTACATCGCCCGGGGCGGCTATTCGGCCCTGAGCAAAGCGCTGTTCGCCATGACCCCGGAGCAGGTGATCGACGAGGTGGTCAAATCGGGGCTGCGCGGGAGAGGGGGAGCGGGCTTCCCCACGGGCCTGAAGTGGCGCTTCACCCGCAGCTCCCCGGGGGACGTGAAGTACATCGTCTGCAACGCCGATGAAGGAGACCCCGGGGCCTTCATGGACCGGAGCGTCCTGGAGGGAAATCCCCACCTGGTCCTGGAGGGAATGCTCGTCGCCGGCTACGCCATCGGGGCCGGAAGCGGCTACCTGTACGTGCGGGCCGAGTATCCCCTGGCGGTCCAGCATCTCACCCTGGCCATCGCCCAGGCCGAGGAACTGGGCCTCATCGGAGACCGCATTCTGGGCTCCGGCTTCAGCTTCCATACCAAGATCAAAGAGGGGGCGGGCGCCTTCGTCTGCGGCGAGGAGACGGCCCTCCTGGCCTCCATCGAGGGGAAGCGGGGCATGCCCCGGGCGAGACCCCCCTTTCCGGCCGTGGCCGGACTCTGGGGCAAACCGACGAACATCAACAACGTGGAGACCTACGCCAACATCCGCTCCATCATCCTCGACGGGGCGCAGGCCTATGCCTCCGTGGGAACGGCGGGGTCGAAGGGGACCAAGATCTTCTCCCTCACGGGAAAAATCAACAACACCGGCCTGGTGGAAGTCCCCATGGGGACCACCCTGCGGGAGGTGATCTACCGGATCGGCGGGGGAATTCCCAAAGGCCGCCTCTTCAAGGCGGCCCAGATGGGCGGGCCTTCGGGGGGATGCCTGCCGCCGAAGTACCTGGATCTGCCCATCGACTATGAATCCTTGACCCAGGCGGGGTCCATGATGGGGTCCGGCGGCATGATCGTCATGGACGAGAAGACCTGCATGGTGGACATCGCCCGGTTCTTCCTGAACTTCACCCAGGACGAGTCCTGCGGCAAGTGCGTGCCCTGCCGGATCGGGACCAAGCGCATGCTGGAGATCCTCACCCGGATCACCCGCGGGGAAGGGCGGGAGGGGGACATCGAGCTCCTCCTGGAGATGGGCCAGATCATCAAGGATGCCTCCCTCTGCGGCCTGGGCCAGACCTGTCCCAACCCGGTCATCTCCACCATCAAGCATTTCCGGGCCGAATACGAGGCCCACATCCGTGACAAGCAGTGCCCGGCGGGAATCTGCGAATCCCTGACCTTCGCCCCCTGCGAGAATACCTGCCCGGTCCGTTGCGACGCCGTGGGATACACGGCGCTGATCTCGGCGCGCCGGTACGAAGAGGCGCTTTCTCTGATCCGCCTGACCAACCCCCTGGCGGGAATCTGCGGCCGGGTCTGCAGTCATCCCTGCGAGAAAATGTGCAAGCGGGGGGAGATCGACGAACCCATCGCCATCGGCTCCCTGAAGCGCTTTGCCTCCGACTGGGAGAGAAAGCAGGGCAAGATGGCTCCGCCCACCTTCCTGGAGAGGATCAAGGACGATCGGGTGGCGGTAGTGGGGGCCGGCCCGGCCGGCCTGAACGCGGCCTACCACCTGGGAAGACACGGATATCAGGTGACCATCTTCGAGGCCCTGCCCGTTGCCGGCGGCATGCTGGCCGTGGGCATTCCCGATTTCCGCCTTCCGCCTGCGGTTCTGGAGGGGGACATCGATTTCATCCGCCAGCACAACGTGGAGATCCGGATGAAGAAGGCCCTAGGCAGGGATTTCACCGTCCAGGACCTTTTTCAACAGGGGTACAAGGCGGTCTTCGTGGCCCTGGGCGCCCATGGAAACCCCAAGTTGAACATCCCGGGAGAAGATGCCCAAGGGGTCTTGCCGGGGGTCGATTTTCTTCGCCGGGTGAACCTGGGCGAGGAAGTCGAAGTCGGGGAAAAGGTGGCGGTCATCGGGGGAGGAGATGTGGCCATCGATGCGGCCCGTATGGCCCTCCGGCTGGGGGCCAAGGAAATTTCCATCGTCTACCGGCGCACCAAGGAGGAGATGCCGGCCAATGCGGAAGAGGTGGAAGAGGCCGAGGATGAGAAGATCAAGATCCTCTACCTCCTTGCCCCCACGAGCATCCTCACCGAAAACGGGCGGGTCAAGGGGATGGAATGCGTGCGGATGGAGCTGGGGGATTACGACGAGAGCGGCCGGAGGCGCCCCACGCCGGTCAAGGGGTCGGAGTTCATCATGAAAGTGGACACCATCATCCCGGAGGTGGGATACAAGCCCGAGCTCACCTGTTTCAAACCGGAAGAAGGTTTCAAAATGACCCGAGCCGGAACGCTGGCCCCCGATCCCCTTACCCTGGCGACCCATATCCCGGGCGTCTTTGCCGGGGGCGACGTGGTCACCGGACCTTCCACCATCGTTCAGGCCATGGCCCATGGCTATCAGGCGGCGGTCTCCATCGACCGGTACCTGAAAGGGCAGGACCTCTGCAAGGACCGGGTCTACCTGCCGTTGCGAAGGGCGGACGTGCCCAAGGGCGAGGGAGAGACGGGAGAAGTGGAGGCGATCAAACCGCGGGCCCGCATGCCATACATGGGTGTGGGGCGACGGGTGCGCACCTTCTCCGAGGTGAACCTGGGGTTCAGCGAAGAGACGGCCCTCCGGGAGGCCTGCCGCTGCCTGCGATGCGACAAGGAGCATTAAAGACGGTTTCACCACAGAAGCACAGAGAATAATGAAAAAATTCCAAGCACCAAATTCCAAATTTCAAATAAAATCCAATTTCCAAAATTCCCAATTTTTTTGAAGACCAGCCTGCCAGACCAGAAATTGGAATTTCGAATTTATTTGGGATTTGGATATTGGAATTTGGGATTTGCCCGGGGTTCTCTGTGGCGAATAATAAGAGGTATGGAATATGGCTGAGATTCAATTGACCATCGACGGGCGGGAAGTCCGGGCGGAAGCGGGGACGACCATCCTGGAGGCGGCCCGGAAGACGGGCATCCGGATTCCCCACCTCTGCTACCGCGAAGACCTGACCCCCGCCACGGGCTGCCGGCTCTGCGTGGTGGAAGTCGAAGGCGCCCGGACGCTCATCGCCTCCTGCGCCTACCCGGCGGCCAACAAGATGGTGGTGCGCACCAACACCCGGCGGGTGCAGGACGCCCGCAAACTGGTGGTGGAGCTTCTCCTCTCCGACCATCCCTACGATTGCATGACCTGCGAAAAGAGCGGGACCTGCGCTCTGGAAAAGTACGCTTACGAGTTCGGGATCCGCAAGTCGCGCTTCGGGGGGGAACAGCACCATTACCCCCTGCGGGCCACCAACCCCTTCTTCGAGCGGGATTACAACAAATGCATCCTCTGCGCGCGCTGCGTGACGGTCTGCCACGAAGTGCAGTACTGCGAGGCGGTGGATTACTCCCGGAGGGGGTTCAACACCAAGGTGGCCGCCTCCTTCGACCGGACCATGGAGGAGACTCCCTGCGTGTTCTGCGGGAACTGCGTGAGCGTCTGCCCCGTGGGAGCGCTGAGCCCCAAAGCCGGGCGCTTCCAGGGCCGGGAATGGGAGATGAAGAAGGTGCCCACTACCTGTGCCTACTGCGGCGTGGGGTGCACGCTCGTGCTGAACGTCAAAGACAATCAGGTTCTCCGGGTCACCTCGGACAAGGACCTGGGGGTCAACCGGGGATGGACCTGCGTGAAGGGCCGGTTCGGTTTCGATTACGTTCACAGCCCGGACCGCCTCACCAACCCCCTCATCCGGGAGGGGGATCAGTTCCGGGCCGCCTCCTGGGACGAGGCTCTGGACCGTGTGGCCGAAGGCCTCAAGAAGGTAAAGGCCCAGTATGGTCCCGAGGCCATCGGCGTCCTGGTCTCGGCCAAGTGCACCAACGAAGAGAACTACCTCCTGCAGAAGCTGGCCCGCGCCGTCCTGGGGACGCACAACGTGGACCACTGCGCCCGTCTCTGACACAGCTCCACGGTCGCCGGTCTGGCGATGGCTTTCGGCAGCGGGGCGATGACCAACTCCATCGGGGAGATCCGGAACGCCGACTGCATCCTGGTGATCGGCTCCAACACCACCGAAAACCACCCGGTCATTTCCCTGCGGGTCAAAGAAGCGGTGCGGCAGAGAGGGGCCAAGCTGATCGTGGCCGATCCCCGGAGGATCGACCTGGTCGATTTCGCCCACCTCTGGCTGGGACAAAAGCCGGGGACGGACGCGGCCCTGATCAACGGCCTCATCCATGCGATCCTTTCCCACGGGTGGGAAAACAAGACTTTTATCGAGGAACGGACCGAAGGTTTCAAAGACCTGGCCGAGTCGGTGCAGGATTGCACTCCGGAGGCCACGGAAAGGATCACCGGCGTGCCGGCGGCTCAAATCGTGGAGGCCGCGCGCCTCTATGCCCAGTCTCCCAACTCCTCGATCCTCTACGCCATGGGAATCACCCAGCACGTGGCCGGCACCAGCAATGTCCTGGCTCTGGCCAATCTGGCCATGGTGGCCGGGCAGATCGGCAAGCCTTTTTCCGGGGTGAACCCCCTGAGGGGCCAGAACAACGTCCAGGGCGCCTGNNTGCGACATGGGCGGGCTGCCCAACGTGTATCCCGGCTACCAGAGGGTGGATGACGAGAATGCGCGGAAGAAATTTGAAAAAGCCTGGGGAACTTCCCTTTCTCCCAAACCGGGGTTGACCCTGATGGAGATGATGCAGGGCATCGGCGACGGAAAGCTGAAGGCCCTCTTCATCCTGGGGGAGAATCCCCTGCTCTCCGACCCCAACGCCGGGAAGGTGAAAGAAGAGCTGAAGCATCTGGACCTTCTGGTGGTCCAGGATTTATTCCTGTCCGAAACAGCCGAACTGGCCCACGTGGTTCTTCCGGGAGCGAGCTTCGCCGAAAAAGACGGCACCTTCACCAACACGGAGAGGCGGGTGCAGAGGGTGCGCAAGGCCATCGAGCCCCTGGGAAACGCCCGCCCCGACTGGCAGATTTTGGAAGAACTCTCCTGCCGGCTGGGGTATCCCATGAAATACAACTCTCCCGCCGAGATCATGCAGGAGATTGCCTCCCTAACCCCTTCCTACGGGGGAATCCGGTACGAACGGCTGGAAGGACTGGGGCTGCAGTGGCCCTGTCCCACGGCCGACCATCCCGGGACGTCCTTCCTGCACAAAGACAAGTTCGTCCGGGGAAAGGGCAAATTCCATGTGACTCCCTACGTTCCCGCTCCCGAGCTTCCCGACCGGGAATATCCATATCTTTTAACTACCGGCCGGGTCCTGTACCATTACCACACGGTACTCACCCGAAAGTCCAAGAGCCTCTCCGAAATCTACCCCGAAGGGGTGGTGGAGGTGAACTCGGAAGATGCCCGTAAGCTGGGAATCCAGCCGGACAATGGTCTGGTCGAAGTCGCTTCCCGGCGGGGAAAGGTGAGGGTGAAGGCCAAAGTATCCGACAAACTCCCCCCGGGAATCGTTTTCATGACATTCCACTTTAAGGAAGCGGCGGCGAACCTGCTAACCCTGGATGTCCTGGACCCGGTGGCCAAAATTCCCGAGTTCAAAGTCTGCGCGGTGAAGATTCAGAAGATCTGATTATCTTTCCCGGGGCAGCTCGCTGCCCCGGGAGCACTTTCCTTGCACTGCCTCCTTCCCTTTCCATAGAACAGATAAAGGTCGATAGCCCTTACAGAGCTTGCCCGGCCCGGGGGCAAGGGCGTTGCCCGCAGAAACCATGAGGTACCTTTGATTCCAAGGTAGGGGCGGGCAAACCGATCTCGGGGCTCCCTATGAACCCTTTGCCATCGGAAAGGCGACCGGCGGGTCTCCTGAACGGCCCGCCTCACTCTGCGGAAACCGGGCGGAGGCTCGAATCAAGGCGCTTGCCCGGCCGATGCTTTCTGCGGGCAACGCCCTCGCCCCCGGGCCACAAGAAAGGGTATCTCCAAGGTGAAGAGAAGCAAGTGTACTTTCCTCTTGCCTTTATCCATCCTTTTTGCTAATTTCCAGATGATTTCCCGCCCCGAGTATTTTCCCGCGATACACTAGCCCTCCTTCCAAGGGAGGGTCATTCCGTCTGATCCAAAGGAGGATGTCATGAAGACCCCGCTCTGGACGCCTTCGGAAGAAAGGATTCGGAACGCCAACCTCACCCGTTTCATCGATTACGTCAACGGAAAACAGGGCAAAAAGCTGAAGACCTACCCCGACCTGCTCCAGTGGTCGATGGAGGAGATCCCNNGGTCGTTGACGACTGGAAGAAGATGCCCGGGGCCAAATGGTTTTCCGGGGCCCGCCTCAATTTCGCCGAAAACCTCCTGCGGTACCGCGACGACCGGCCGGCCTTCATCTTCAAGGGAGAGACCCAGAAGAACGCCCGGATGACCTACCGGGAACTCTATCGCGTCGTGGCGCGCCTGGCCAAATCCCTGCGCGAGCTGGGCGTGAAGCCCGGGGACCGGGTGGCGGCCTACATGCCCAACATGATGGAGACGGCCATCGCCATGCTGGCGTCCACGAGCGTGGGCGCGGCCTGGTCTTCCTGCGCCACGGACATCGGTTCCCAGGCTGCTCTGGACCGGCTGGGACAGATCGAACCCAAGGTTCTGTTCACCGTGAACGGGTATTACTACAAAGGCAAGGCTTTCAGCTCGGTGGGAAATGCCGCCGAAGTGGCCAAGGGGATTCCCACTCTCAAGAAGGTGGTGGTCGCTTCTTACCCGGATGAAAAGGCCGATTTGAGCCAGATTCCCAACGCGGTCCGCTGGGAGGATTTTCTGTCCCGGGAGAGGGAACCGGCGTTGGAGTTTGAACAGCTTCCCTTCGACCAGCCGGTTTACATCATGTTCTCCTCGGGGACGACGGGGAAACCCAAGTGCATGGTCCAGGGGGCCGGGGGAATCCTGATCAATCATTTGAAAGAGCTGATCCTGCATACGGACTTGAAGAGGGAAGACCGGATTCTATACATCACCACCTGCAGCTGGATGATGTGGAACTGGCTGATCAGTTCTCTCGGGGTGGGCGCCACCGTGGTCCTTTTTGACGGCAACCCCAGCTACCCCGACGACGGAGCCATCTGGAAGCTGCTCCAGGACGAGAAGGTGACCGTTTTCGGAACCAGTGCCAGCTATATCAACTACCTCAAGGGCCAGGGCTTCAGGCCCGGGAAAAATTTCGACCTGGCTTCGCTCCGCGAGATCTCCCAGACCGGCTCCCCCTTATCCGCCGAGGGGTTCGAGTACGTGTACCAGGAGGTGAAACAGGACCTGCACTTCAACTCCATCTCCGGGGGAACGGATATCAACGGATGTTTCGCCGCCGGCAGCCCCACGGTCCCGGTTTACGCCGGAGAGCTGCAGGGGCCGGGCCTGGCCATGAAGGTGAAGGCCTACGACGAAAAGGGCCGTCCCGTCTACGGTCAGCAGGGAGAGCTGGTCTGCGAAGCCGCGGCCCCACCTATGCCCCTCTACTTCTGGAACGATCCCTCCGGGGAAAAGTACCGGAGCGCCTATTTTGAGGTCTATCCGGGCGTGTGGCGCCACGGCGACTACATTGTCATGCACCAGGATACGGGGGGCATGACCTTCTACGGCCGTTCGGACAGCGTGCTCAAGCCCTCCGGGGTGCGCATCGGAACGGCGGAGATCTACAACGTGGTGGACCGCCTGGGGGAGGTCGCCGACAGCCTGGTCATCGGCCAGAATTATAAAGGGGACCAGCGGGTCCTCCTCTTCGTCCAACTTCGTCCCGGATACGAGCTGACCGAAGAGCTGCGCAACAAAATCCGCAAGAACCTCCGGGAGCAGGCGTCTCCCCGGCACATCCCCGCGGTCATCATGGCCGTGCCGGACATTCCCTACACCCTGAACATGAAGAAAGTGGAGAGCGCCGTGACCAACATCGTCAACGGAAGGCCGGTCCTGAACCGGGACGCGCTGAAGAATCCCGAGTGCCTGGATTACTACGAGAAGGTCCTCCCGGAATTACAAAAATAGAAAGAGCCGCAAGTTAGGAAGAGGGTAGGGACGGTTTCCCAACCGCCCCTTTCTTTGCGCCAAAATGACAAAAAATTCCAATTTTCCTGTCTTCTTTGAGCGTTTTGTCAAGTGATGATTGCAGATTTTGACAGGAATGTCATTTTGTCAAATAATCGGAGAATAAGCTCTCCGTTTCCCGCAATTCATCGGGATGGGTAATTAAACCGAATGAATTCAGACCGTTAAAAAATAAGAAAGAGGTGTTTACGATGAGATTTTGGCATTTTTATTGCTATCCTCATTAAAGATAATTTTATCTACCTTTCCTTTTGTAAATTCTTAAACTCAGGTCATTTCCGTTCGGTTTTGGTATTCAATTAACGCCTTTTGAGGAGGGAAAAAAGATATGTTTGAGGTGGTTGCCCAGGGCGAGGGCCCTCTCTTCATGGACCCGGATGCCGACAAGGCCCGGGAGTTCTTCCGGCAGAAAGACCGGGCTCTCAAGAATAAAGTCATGTCGGTGAAGGAGGCGGTGGAGAAGTTCGTCCACGATGGCGAATATCTGGGCATCGGGGGTTTCGGGGCCAACCGGATTCCCACGGCGGTCTGCCACGAGATTGTCCGGCAGAAGAGAAAAAAAATGATCTTTGCGGGCCACACCGCGACTCACGATTTCCAGATTCTGGTCGCCGGAGAGGTTTTCAACCGCTGCGACGCTGCCTACATCGTCGGTCTGGAGGCCCGGGGCCTTTCCCCCAACGCCCGCCGCTACATGGAAAGCGGGAAGGTGGAGAGCTGCGAGTGGACCAATTATGGGCTGGCGATCCGCCTAAAAGCAGCAGCCATGGGGGTTTCTTTCCTCCCCGGACGGAATATGTTGGGGACGGATACTTTCAAGTACAGCGCCGCCAAAGTGGGCAAATGCCCCTTCACCGGGCAGCTCTATTGCCTCTATCCCGCGCTGTGGCCCGATGTGGCCGCCATCCATGTTCACGAGGCGGATGTGTACGGCAACTGCCGGGTGAAGGGAATTTCCGTCGCCGACCTGGAATTGGCCCGGGCCGCCAAGCGCCTGATCATCACCTGCGAGCGCCTGGTGCACAACGACGTGATCCGCAATGACCCCACGCACACCGTCATCCCTTACTACCTCGCGGATGCGGTCTGCGAAGTTCCCTACGGGTGCTATCCCGGCAACATGCCCTATGAGTATTTCTCCGATGAAGACCACCTGAGACTCTGGATGGAAACCGAGGAGGATCTGGAAAAATTCAGGAAATTCCTGGATAAGTACATCTATGGGGTCAAGAATTTCAACGAATACCTGGAACTCTGCGGGGGCATCCAGCGGATCAACGATCTGAGAGCCCAGGAACATCTCATCCAGAACAAGAACCATAAGGAGTAACCGCGATGGCCGAATATAACACCATGGAATTGATGATCGTGGCCGCCGCCCGGAACCTGGAAGACGGCAAGACAGTGGGGGTGGGCACCGGGGCTCCCTGCGCCGCGGCCATGCTGGCCCAGAAGACCCACGGCCCGGACCTGGTGGTCATGTTCGAGGCCGGGGGAATTTCCCCCCAGCTTCCGACCATGCCTATCTCCGTGGGAGACTCCCGGACCTTCTACCGGGCGATCATGGCCAGCGGAATGTGCGAGATCATGGAGACCTGCCAGAGGGGGATGGTGGATTACACCTTCCTGGGGGGGGCCCAGATCGACATGTACGGCAACCTGAACTCGACGGTGATCGGCGACTGGAAAAAGCCCAAAGTGCGCTTCCCCGGGTCGGGGGGAGCCAACGACTTCGCCTCCTTCTGCTGGAAGATCATGGTGATCACTCCCCAGGACGTCAAACGGTTCGTGCCGAAAGTGAGCTTCCTCACCAGCCCCGGCTTCCTGGACGGGCCCGGGGCGCGGGNNAAAAGCCGGCCTCCCGGCCAACACCGGCCCCCACAAGGTCATCACCAACATGGCCGTGATGGGCTATGATGAGAAGACCAAGCGGATGCGGGTGGAGTCGATCCATCAGGGCTTCACCTTCGAGGACGTGCAGAAGAACTGCGGCTTCCCCCTGCTCCAGGCGGAGAAGATCGTCGCCACTCCGGTCCCGACCGCGGATGAATTGAGAATCCTCCGCACGGAAGTCGACCCCAACCGCTACATCATCGGACGGTAAGGCTAAGTAAGATTTAAACGGATGTCCAGAACCCCGCTTCCCCGGGAGGGAAGCGGGGTTTTTTTCTATAGACAATCTTCTTTTCCCGGGGTAAAAAATTATATTAGCGCATAGGCCTGCCCGGAGGGAAACAAAGAGGGAGCTTTTGCTCCCCGGGGGTTTTTGACGTTGGAGCCGGTTCCCGGTTCAACCGAACCGGGGAAGAATTCCAAACCAAGCATGGGGAAAAGGAGGTTGTGATGTTCTATCCAGTCCAGATTCCAGAACCGAAGGCGGCAGAAAAGCAGATCTCCGCCATGGTGGTCCTGAACCCGCCCGAATCCAGGCGGCTCTTGGCCAAAGCGACCGTGGCCCTTCCCGAAGTCCGGAAAGCCATGAAGGACGGGATGGTCATTCTCGGACGGGGAATCACGAATGCTTACGTCACCGAGGAATTGCTCAATACCAAGATCGAACCCAAGGCCGGGCAGACCGTAGGGATCATCTGCAACGGAGCGACCAACTCCAATGCCGGTCCCCCCCCCTGCACCTGGCACGTCATTAACAAAGGGAAAGTGGTCGAAGGGGCGGATTCCAACGTGGAAATCCTGAAATTCGGCCCCGACGACGTTTTTATCAAGGGAGGAAACGCGATTGATCCCCAGGGGAATGCCGGGGTCTGGGCCTCCGGACTGAAGGGCGGAACCATCGGCATGTGCTGGCCGGTCGTGACTCCCCGGGGGGCCCATCTCATCCAGCCGATCGGGCTGGAAAAGCTGGTTCCCTGCGTCCACGAAGCCGCCCGGCATTCGGGAATCTTTCATTTCAAATACTCCATGGGATTGCCCGGAAGAATCGTCCCGGTAACCACCAGCCTGGTGGTGACGGAAATCCAGGCGTTCGCCGTGTTGGCCGGAGTCCGGGCTTACCAGATCGCTTCCGGCGGCGTGGGCGGCTCGGAAGGGGCTGTCGCGCTTGCGCTGCAAGGGGAAGAAAAGAAAGTAGAGAAGGCCTTTGAGCTGGCCAAGTCGGTCAAGGGAGAACCTCCGGTGACCCTGCCCAAACAATTCAAAGTCACCGCGCCTGCCGATTATCAGTACGATGCCATAAAACAGCTGAATACTCTGGGCGGGTTTTAATCCCGATTTACAGCATATGCAAGAGCCGACCCCGCTCTCCGGGCAACCGGGGAGCGTTTTTTTTTAATACGGAATGCGGATTTCGGAACGGGGAATGAAAAAATTCCAAATTCTAATCCCGCAAAACGCGGGACCAAATCCCAAATAAATCCCAATTTTCAATCCTTCAATAACTCCCCAAACGCCCCTATTTTAGGCAGTCCAGGATTATTGGGCTTTGGACATTATTTGGAATTTGGTGCTTGGAGCTTGATGCTTTTCTTATTCCAAATTCCGCATTCTTCATTCCGGATTCCGAATTTTTCTTGCGCCTCCCCCGGAGGTATGTTAAAAAAACCTATCATCAATCCAGTCTCAGGAGGGGAAAAGCGTGCAGGTTGCAGACCGTTTGCAGAAAATTCCGCCCTATCTCTTTGTCACCCTGAGGAACAAAATCAACAAAGCCCGGGCGGAAGGCATCGACGTGATCAGCCTGGGGGTGGGCGATCCGGTCGACCCGACCCCGCAGAGCGTGATCGATGAACTCTGCCATCAGGCCCAAATTCCCATCAACCACCAATACCCCATCGATGAAGAAAAGGGGATGGCGGCCTTTCGCCAGGAAGTCGCCCGCTGGTACGGAAAAAGATATGGAGTGGAGCTGAAGCCCGAAGGAGAAGTGGTGGGATTGATCGGCTCCAAGGAAGGCTGTCATCATTTCATCCTGGGGGTCGTCAACCCCGGCGATGTGGTGTTGATGACCGACCCGGGATATCCGGCTTACCGAGCCAGCATTTTCATGGCCAACGCCGAACCCTATGGCATGCCCATGCTGGCGGAAAACAGCTACTTCCCCGATTTTGAGCAGATCCCCAAGGACATCCTGAAACGGGCCAAGGCCATGTTTCTGAATTATCCCAACAACCCCACTGGAGCCTGCGCCACCCGGACCTTTTTCGGCCGGGCGGTGGAGTTTGCCAAAGCGCACGACATCGCCATCTGCCACGACAACCCCTACAGCGAAGTCGTCTTCGACGG
>PMCE01000551.1:0-2927 GCA_003154025.1 Syntrophaceae bacterium | reverse complement strand
AACACCGACTCGGGAATCTTCAATGCCATCCAGTATGCGGCCGTCGTCGCCCTGCGGGAAGAGGATCGGAATATCGAAAAGATGCTCGGTATTTACCTGCGCCGGCGAAACCTGGTCCTGGAGACTTTGGAGAAAATCGGGCTCGGATTCAAGCCTCAGAAGGGGACTTTCTACCTTTGGATTCCGGTCCCCAAAGGCATGACCTCCCTGGAATTCACCACCGCCCTCTTTGAAAAAGCGGCGGTGGTGGTCGCTGCCGGGACCGCCTACGGCAAGCATGGGGAAGGGTACATCCGCATCTCCCTGACCGTCCCGGACAAGCGCCTGGAAGAGGCCATGGGACGGATTAAGAAGAACTTCTACAAATGAACGTTGTTTCGGGTTTCGAGTTTCAAGTTTCGTGTTCCGACAAGAAAGCATACATGAGTGATGCGCAACCAGCAAAGAGGAACGAGGAAACAGTCAAACCCGAAACCTGAAACTCGAAACCCGAAACTTTATTCATGTTGGCGTACGTAGGCCTCGGGTCAAATTTGGGAAATGGGATAAAAAACTGCCGCCGGGCCATTGAGGTCATCGGTTCGGACCCGAGAAACCGCGTGGTTCAATGTTCCCCTCTTTATCGTACGGAGCCGGTGGGGAAGCGGGATCAAGACTGGTTCCTCAACGGAGTCGCGGCCGTCCAGACCTCGATGACCCCGGGAGAATTGTTGGAGTTCCTCCTTTCTATCGAAGAGCGGATGGGTCGAGTCCGCGAAGAGAAGTGGGGCCCCCGGATTATCGACCTGGATATCCTTTTTTACGGCGACATGGTTCTCGACGAAAACAACCTCCAGATCCCTCACCCCAGACTCCAGGAGCGGAGATTTGTCCTGGTCCCCCTGAACGACATTGCTCCTGATTTGTTCCATCCGCTATTTGGCCGGACCGTCTCTCAGCTCCTTTCGGGCCTGAAATCGGAAGAAATGGTTCTGCCCGCTTCGGAGGATAAGGAATAGAATGTACCGTCTGCTCTTGATTCTGATCCTGGTGGGGATTGTTTATTGGCTGGCCAAACGGGCTTTTTCCTCCGGGAGGAGCAAAGTCGCCGGCACTGAAGAGGCCGGAGAAGAGATGGTTCAGGACCCCGTCTGCGGGTGCTACCTTCCCAAGAGCCAGGCTCTCTCTCTTTCTTCCAAAGGGAAAAGGATTTATTTTTGCAGCGAGGGGTGCTTCCAGAAATATAAATCCTCCAACGCCCTGCCAAAAAGCTGACCTTCCGCCTCCGGAGCCGGTCCCCTCAAAACCTTTCTTTTCTACTCAATTTCTTGGCATGGCAGGTCCCCGTTCATCGGCCCGATTCCTGCTTCCTGTTGAATATTATCGGGATTTTGTTGATTTAATGATTGCAACTTGAATGCCGATAAGTTATGTTATAGTGAATTCGGGAGGAAGATTTGTTTATGCCACGGGGGAATCGGGCGAAGAAACAGAAAAGAAATAAGCCTCTGAGATGTAGTTTGAGACCGATGATTTTTCTGTCCGGGATTCTTGCCGTCGGGCTAACCGTTCCCAATGTTTCCATGGGCGATATCTACAAGTTCGTGGATAAGGAAGGCGTGATCCATTTCAGCAACGTACCCACTACGGAAGCGAAATGGGTTCTGATCATCAAGGAACAGCGAGTTCAATTCAACCTGGGGCAGAATTTTGAAAAATACGAGCCGGAGATCTGGAAAGCGTCCCAGAGATACAGTGTAGATTACCATCTGGTCAGAGCCGTCATCAAGGCGGAGTCGAATTTCAACCCCAAGGCGGTTTCCAGGGCCGGGGCGAAGGGGTTGATGCAGCTCATGCCCCAGACGGCCAGTATCCTGCAGGTGAACGATTCTTTCCATCCGGAAGAAAATATCGATGGGGGGGTCCGGTACCTGCGTTACCTGTTGAATATTTATAACGACAATCTTCAACTGGCATTAGCGGCTTATAATGCCGGGGAAAAGGCGGTCTTCAAGTACAGGGGCATCCCTCCCTATCAGGAAACCCAGACGTACGTCCAGCGGGTTTTAGGGTACTATCAGAAGTTCAGCCGGGAACCCAATCCCCCGGTACAGCCTTCTCATATTCAAAACTAGGCATCAAGGCTTCAGAATCGGGAGAACCATGGAAATCGTTGCCAAGGGGCAGCAACGGGCGACCATCCGGAATATCCCTAACCTCCTGTCGACGCTTCGCATATTTGCCATTCCTCTTCTGGTGGTTCTTCTAACCTCGCCAGCACCCTTGCCCAGCTTCTTAGCCTGGCTGGTCTTCTGCATCGCCTCGCTCACCGACCTGCTGGACGGTTATTTAGCCAGGCAACAGAAGGCGGAAACCGCAGTCGGGAAGTTGCTCGACCCCATGGCCGACAAGCTCCTGATCATCGCGGGAATGATCATGCTCATCCCCCTGGGTCGGATTCCGGCCTGGATGGTGGTGGTGATTATCGGCCGGGAAGTGGCCATCACCGGGCTGCGGGGGATTGCTTCGGCGGAAGGGATCGTTATCGCTGCCAGCCGATGGGGAAAGGCGAAAATGATCTTTCAGTCCTTCGCCCTGGGCGGGCTCATGCTGCATTATGATTATATGGGGATCAATTTCCATATTCTGGGGGTGATTCTTCTATGGATCGCCCTGGTCATCACCCTGTGGTCGGGAATCGATTATTTTTATAGATTTTATAAGGAAATGGTGAATAAAGAATAAGACCAAAGAGCGAGGTTCAACCTTCGAGGATCGGGGGAAAACCCAAATTCTCACTCATCCCTATGAGATTTGAGCCTGTCTTTTTCGCACCTCGGGCCTCGTTCCTGCTTTCTCTCCCCTTTTGATCTTGACAAAGGCGGGACCATTTTTTAGAATACATTTGCAATTATAGGATTAGGCGGGAATAACTCAGCGGTAGAGTG